>NZ_JAFBAT010000321.1 GCF_019247615.1 Mycobacterium sp.
GACGAGATTGAACAGCATTCCCGTGGCGCGGGTTCCGAGCAGGCGGCCAAGTCCTCGCTCGGCCAACCGCCCGGCGGCGGTGCCGACCAGGACGAGGCCTTGGGGTTCGACCGGCCGGTCGGCGGCGGCGCGGCTCAGGTAAGCGAGCGCCGTCATGCCGCCCATCGAATGTCCGGCGAGTGTGAGCGGTCCGGTGACGCGCAGCGCGGTCAGGACGTCGGCCAGGTCGGCAGCCAGCCGGTCGATCCGGTATGTGTGCATGTCGGCACCGGTCGATTGCCCGTGGCCGCGGTGGTCGTAGCTGATGATTCGCACCCTGTTGCCCCACCGGCCGACCAGGTACCGCACCTGGGGTGACCAGCTCGACTGGGTCAGGCATAGACCGTGCAGTAGAACAACGGTGTGGTCGCGCGGACCGTCCGAGCCGTAGTCCCGGACCGCCAGCCGCACGCCGTCGCTCGTCACGACCGTGCGCTCGACATAGCCCTCGCGCCGGGCGTCCAATCGCAGCGGAACGGTGGCAGTGGTCGCGCGGTAAGCATTTGTTCCCGTAGTCAGTTCTGGCTGAGTGAACACGATGGACTCCTGCTCGATGTCGGCTTGGTGTCAGCGTCGAGGGAGTCTCGACACCTCGGTGCACTCGAAGTTACGGACCGACAACGGCCGTGGCGCGCTTGTGCGCAATAGCCACGCAACAAGCGATTTTCAGCTTTTGCGCATTGTGCTCAGGGGTGTGCGCCGGCCCTGGGCGACGCCTCAGAATGCGTCGGGATCACGCTGCACCGCGGCCGGCACCGGATGACGGTACAGGCGAGATGCGTTCTCCCAGGTCAATTTACGGGTGACAGCGAAAGGTAGGTCGCGGATTTGTTCGTGGATCTTCTGTTGGGTGTGCGGCCACGTGGAGTCGCAATGGGGATAGTCGGCCTCCAACATGATGTTGTCGACCCCTATCCGGTCGCATTGCACGAACGACGACTTGTCTTCCACCGCACAGAACCAGAAGTTCCGGGTGAGAACCTCTGCGGGGGTGAGACTTTCACCGAGCGCCGCCCAGGTGCCGTACATCGCGTGGTAGCTGAGCATGTGATCGAGGCGATCCAACAAGCCTGCGGTCCCCAAGGATTGACCAGCATGTTCGTGCGACCATCGAGCTGCCAGGTGATGTGGCCAGCCATATTCTCCGCGAAGCCGATGGCGGCCAGGTGGCGGAAGGCCACGGCGAGCGCCTGCTCGTTGGACAGCTCGACCCCGATCGGGGGCACCACCGACGGAGCCCAGACGTCCGGGCCGCCGCGCCGCGGGTCAGGAGCATTCATGGTCGGCCTCCACCCTGATTCGCATATCCTCGCGCAGCTGCCCTTTGGCGACCTTGCCTCCCGATGAGCGGGGAAGTTCATCGACCACGATCAATCGTTCGGGTAGCAGTTCTTTGGAAACACCCTGTGCGAGCAGGTGCTCGATAAGGTCCGGCAGCCCGATGGTCCTCGAATCAGCCAATTCGGCGTAGAGGCAGACCTTTTCACCGAACACCGGATCCGGCATCGCGACCGCCGCTGCTACCGCGATGGCGGGGTGGGTCATCACGGCGTCCTCGACCTGGGCCGCGCTGATGTTCTTGCCGCCGCGCAGGATGAAGTCAGAGGCCCGGCCGGTAACCGTGAGATAGCCGTCCCCGTCGATCTCGCAAAGATCTCCCATTCGCATCCACCCGTCGCGAGTGAACAGCTGCTTGTGGTCGGTGCCGTCGAGGTATCCGAGGCTGGTAGCCGGACCTCGGCAGGCGGGCTGCCCGCGCCCGGTCTCGGTGACGTCCCGGTCTCCATCGAAGAGCCGTATAGCCATTTCCGGAACGACGCGGCCGGCCGTGCGCAGTCGGCGCGGGCGCGAATCGTCGAGCGTCGTCGCGCTGAGCATGCCGGTCTCGTTCGAGCCGTAGAACTGCAGAATTATTGCGCCGGTCAGTTCCTCGAACTCCGCGGCGGGCCGGTAGGGCAGCGCCTCGCCGCCGGCGAACACCACACGCAAAGAGCTCAGGTCGTGATCGCGAACAGCGGGGTCCGCCATCAGCATCGTCAATTGCGTGCTCACACAACACAACACGGTGGCCCTATGGCGCGCGATCGCCTCGCACGCCGCGCTCGCACTGAACCGGTCCAGGATTACCGCGGTGGCGCCGAGATAAATCGGAGTGGTGTGACTGGTCCAGACAGCGAAGCCGAACGGCATCGGTATGACCGGCAAGAACGTGTCGTCCGACGTCAACAAACCGTTGGCAACGGCCTTCCGGTGGAAGTAGTACCAACGGTTTTGCGTATGCACGACGCATTTGGGCAGGCCCGTCGTCCCCGAGGTGGAATTGATGAGAAAGACGTCGTCGGACCCGAGTTGGGCATCTGCGCCCACCGCCCTGGACTCGGTCTGCACGTCGAGTCGCGCACCGCCGTTGTGTTCCAATACCACGATGGGGACCGGATGTTCGTCGGCCACCGTCGACGCCGTCCGCCTGGCGGCAGAGCCGCGTTGCTCATCGCAGATCAGCAACTTCGGCCGCGAGCCGCGCAATATCGCAGCGGCCTCCCGCGTCCCGGCACGCGCGCCGATACCGACGACGACGGCGCCGCACCGTTCGATCGCAACCAACAGCACGTGGATGGCGCTGGAGTCGCCGTGCCACACCGCGACTCGATCGCCGCGAACGATGCCGGCGCCGGCCAGCTGCCCCGCCAAATATCTTGCGGTTTCATCGAATTGGCGCCAATTCAGCGACATTCCGGGGTGGTCGACATAGGCGGGGCGCTCCGGTGACTGTTCGGCGTTACGGCGCACCGCATCCGAGAGTGTCGCGTCGGACCACCAGCCGGCCGCGCGGAACCGGGCGGAGTCCTCGTCGGTGAATGCCGGCGAGCCCACGGTATCCAGCCGACCGGCGCTCATCATCAAATGATAGGAAACCGCCCGGGGACGCACCCCGCCGCCATTCGCCGAGCCGGTTAATTTGGCAGGCCCCTACCCGCACTTCTCCTACGAAATTTCAGTCCGAGTGCGTCGCACGCCGGAAGGGCGGTCAGTCGTTGCCCCGGGGCGGCGGCTGCACCTCGACGCCGGTCGACTCATGCTCCGGGCCCGCGGCCGGGTGCTCGGCCGGCACGCGCTCACGGAATCGACTCGCCTCGCCCTGGCCTTGTGGCGCCGGACGTCCACCCTCATTGTGGTAGGGGCCGGGCTTTGGCCTGGGCTTCCCGCCCGGGAAGGCCAATCGAAAGATGCTGCGATGCACCATGAACCACTGCTTGGAAAACCGTCCGCTGTTATATGGCAGCTCGTAGCGTTCGCAGATGTCCTTGATCCGCGGTGCAATCTCCGAGTATCGGCTGCTGGGCATGTCGGGATAAAGGTGGTGCTCAACCTGATAGCCGAGGTTGCCGCTGATGACGTGAAACAGGGGGCTGCCCTCGATGTTGGCGGCGCCGACCAGCTGCCGCAAGTACCATTCGCCACGCGTCTCGTTCTCGACCTCGTCCTGGGTGAACGTGTAGGTCTGGTCGGGAAAGTGGCCGCAGAAGATGATGGCATGCGACCACACGTTGCGGATGACGTTGGCCAGGGCGTCGGCGGCCAGGGTGCGCAGGTAAGTGCTTTCCACACCGGGCAACACCTTGTCGAGGAAGGTTGCCGCGGTGCCCATCCGTCCCTTGCTCGAAATCCGTCGAAGCCGCCTTGCGATACGTGACTCCGCCGGTTGCTCGAGCCGGCCCCGTAAAGCCAGTTGCACAAGCGCGAACGCGCCCGCACTGATGATCGGCCAGCCGAGGTAGTCCTTGAAGAGTTGCGAACGTGCCTTGCGGCCAATTCCTTTCAGGTCCTTGCGCACCTCCGACCACGGTTTCTTACCCGCGCGGACGGCCTCGATATCCATGTCGTGAACGGCGACGCCCCACTCGAACAACAGCGTGAGCAACAGGTTGTAGAGCGGTTGCCCGAGATAGCGGGGGTGCCACTTCTGGTTGGGATCGATCCGCATGATCTCGTAGCCGAGATCCTTGTCCTTGCCGAGGATGTTGGTGAATGTGTGGTGGATGTAGTTGTGCGAGTGCTTCCACGCCTCCTTCGTGGAGGCGGTGTCCCAGTCCCATACCGACGAGTGAATGTCGGGATCGTTCATCCAATCCCATTGGCCGTGCATGACGTTGTGGCCGATCTCCATGTTCTCCAGGATCTTGGCCATGCCCAGAAGCGCGGTGCCCAGCACCCACGCGGTCCTAGATCGCGACGCCAGGAGCAGCACCCGCCCGGCCACCACGATCTGGCGCTGCGTGGTGATGACCGTCTTGATGTAGCGGCGATCGCGCTCACCGAGGTCGGCGAAGACCTCGTCGTGAATCGCGTCGAGTTCCTTGGCGAGCTTTTCCCGTTGCTGCTCGTCTAGATGCGCGAACGGGCTCTTCGGGCGTTGCAGCGTAGCAGTCACTACGGCTCCTTTCGTCACAATTGAACTTCAACGTCGCCTTCGGCGGTGTTGATGCAGATGCGTACGTCCTGCTCGGTGGGTTCGATGACGTCGCCCGAACGCAGGTCACGCAGCTTGCCCGACCTGAGAGTCCCGACGCAGGTATGGCAGATGCCGATGCGACAGCCGTAGGCGAGGTTCAGACCGGCCTTCTCCCCCGCCTCGAGGATCGATGTGCCGCCGTCACATTCGACGGTCTTCTCGCTGTCGAGGAAGCGGATGCTTCCGCCCTGGCCGGTAGCGCCGTCGCCGCCGATCTTGGGCTGGAACCGTTCCATGTGCAGGCGATCGCAGTCGCCGTTGTTCTTCCAGTGCTCGACAAGGGCGTCCAGCATTTCGCCCGGCCCCGAACAGAATGCCTCGCGTTCGCGCCAGTCCGGGCACACCTCGTCCAGATCGCTTGGCGAGAACCGACCCCGCTCGGATGTCAGGCGCAAGTCGAGCCGCATCCCGTCGTGTCGGTTCGCGAGGTCCTCGAGGACTGCCAAGAACATGACCTGCTCGCGGGTCCGGGCCGAATGGATGACCACCACGTCGCCCAGCTCACTGCGATGATCGAGGCTACGAAGCATGCTGATGATCGGCGTGATGCCGCTGCCCGCGCTGATGAACAGCATCTTGGACGGCAGCTGTTCCGGCAGGGTGAACACGCCCTCGATTTCGCCGAGTCGCACCAGGTCGCCCGGCTGGATCTTCCGCACCAGATACGGCGACACCACGCCACTGTCGACCTTCTTGGGCGTCACACTGATCAGGCCGTCCCCGGGAGACGGGTCCGAGGTCAGCGAGTAGGCCCGCCAGTGGTAGACGCCGTCGATCACCACGCCGAGCCGCACATACTGGCCGGGTTTGTGGCCCGGCCACTCATAGCCTGGCCGGATGAGAATGCTGGCCGCTTCCGAGCCCTGCGGGTCTATGCGCTCGACCTTCCCGCGCAACTCCTTGGTGGTCCAGAGCGGATTGATCATCTCGAGGTAGTCGTCCGGCTGCAACGGACTGAACAATCGTCGCACCGCTCGCAGAAACCACCGACGTCCGCGCGGAACGTTGGGTTGGGCGCCGCGCTCAGCCATAGCTTCTATAGTACACACTCGTACACTGAAATAAACCTATCGGCAGCATCTTAATATGTGCGACAAAGTAAGTTCGAGATCGAATGCTCTACAAGATTAGAGAATGATCGTTCACTGATCTGGATACGGGTGTCGACAGGAGTGTGTTACGCATCACGCCGCAGTGCGGGCATGCCCATTCTTCGAGGGGCGCAAACGTGCAACGGCCCGGCTATCGTCTGTGTGTGCTGATCGGATTCGTGCTCGCGTTGGGTTGCTCGGTGTGTTACGGCACGGCCTCGGTAATGCAGGCAGTCGCGACGCGATCGGTGGAACCTGCCAGCAAGTCGGGTGTCGATCCCGTACTCCTGATGCGCGCGGTCCGGCAGTGGCGCTACCTCGCCGGCATCGGCCTCGACGCCCTGGGTTTTCTGCTTCAGGTGATAGCCCTGCGCTTGGTGCCGATTTACGTGGTCGCAGCTGCGCTGGCCGCCTCGATCGCGGTCACGGGCGTCGTGTCCGCGTGGGTGTTGTCGGCGCGCTTGTCGCGAGCCGAGTGGGCGGCCGTGGGAGTGGTCTGCATGAGCCTTGCGGTCCTCGCCTGCGCGGCTGGGCCGGGGCACTTTCGTCATGCTCCGCCCGGCCTCGGCTGGGCGCTGATCGGGGTGGTCGCCGCAATATTCATCGCCGGTGCCGCGGCGGGCCGGTTGCCCGATCGCGAGCGCGCGCTCGCCCTCGGGCTGGGCGCCGGGAGCGGGTTCGGTGTCGTGGAGATCAGTGTGCGCCTGATAGACGTCATCGATCCGACCAAAGCCGCCTTCTACACCAACCCCGCTCTGTATGCGGCCGCCGGCGGCGGGGCCGCAGGATTTCTCTTGCTGACATCCGCGTTGCACCGCGGATCGGTGACCACGACAGTGGCCGCGATGGTTGTCGGCGAAACGATCGCGCCGGCCATCGTCGGCGTGGTGTGGCTGGG
>NZ_JAFBAT010000299.1 GCF_019247615.1 Mycobacterium sp.
CAGCTCGCCAAAGACCAGTACTTGAGTCTGGTACTTCAGCCCGGCAAGGCCAGCGCCTTCACTGCTGGGGTGACCTCGGATATGGCCATCGCCTTTGGCCGGACGATGCTGCAACGTTTCGACGTCGATTGGGAAGCAGCAGGATTCAGCGATGACAAACTTGACGAGCTAATCGAAATCATGCTGCGAACGCTTCAATCACTAATCGTGGACCCTGGACGCCCACCGCGCACGGGGACGGCGTTGCGGAACTTCCTTGAAATGTGGATCGCACCATCGGTACGCGCGCACGTCGCCGCGACGCGATAAGCAGTCATCAACCAACCAATGCGCGGGTGGAGGCGATGCAACGTAGCGCGCTCAGGCCCGTCGTGCTGGCCTGGGCGCAGGACACCGGGGCCGACCTGGCCAAGACCAACGTCAACGGCGGCGCCATCGCCATCGGCCACCCGCTGGGCGCCAGCGGTGCCCGCATCATGACGACAACGCTCCGTACGTTCAACCGCAGACAAGTTCCAGGCGTTCGAGGCGGCGGACCAGCAAGCTCGGGAGCCAGCGACCTGTCTCGGCGGCCGCGATGGCCGAAGTGCGTTCCAACAGTTGACCTATCACGACCTTGGCCTCCAATCGGGCGAGCGCGGCTCCGACGCAGAAGTGGATGCCCTTGCCAAAGGTGATGTGGCCCTTGCCCGCCGGGCGGTCGAGTCTGAACTGTCCGGGATCCTCGAAGTGCGACGGGTCTCGGTTGGCGGCTCCCCACAGCAGGAGCAGGCGTGAGCCCGCTTGCAATTCGACGCCGCACAATTCGGTGTCGTTGACGACGTGCCGGTAGTGGCCCCGGAAGGGCGGCTCATAGCGCAACACCTCTTCGAGGAATGCGCCGAGGAGGTCTGGTCGCTCGCGAAGTTGCTGCTGGACATCGGGGTGCGTCGTGAGAAGCCAAGCAGCCGAACCGATGAGGGAAGCCGTGGACTCACCGCCCGCACTGAACAGCGTGATCATCATGGCGAGCGCGACGAGTTCGGACAGTTCGCCGGTCGCACAGGCCACGGCGAGATCACCCAGGAGATTGTCTTGTGGGTCGGCTGCCGCCTGTTCGAACTGTTCGGTGATGTAGGCGCCGAGTTCCATCACCGCGACCCCGGCGGCGTCCATCTGCTCCTGCGTCACCAGCCCTTCGACGACTTGGGTGGCGGAATAGCCCCATCGGATGAGCTTGTCGATATCGCTATCGGGAACCCCGATGATCCTGCCGACAATCATCATCGGTAGGCGGTTGGCCATCGCACTCATCCATTCGATGCGCGCACCTTGGGCACCCTCGTGGACATTGGCGTTCCATAGACGATCGGTGGTGTCGGTGATGAACGATTCGAAGGCGCGAATGCGCTTGGCGGCCAGTTGGGGCAACAGCGCCTTTCGGTGGACTGAATGAGCCGGCTCGTCGGCGGTCGCCAGAGCTTGGGTTGGTCCCCCGAGCTCTCCCATCACGAACGGAGTCACCGTGCCGCCGGGCTGATACATCATCGTCGCGGTCAGGTTCGACGAGAAGTCATCGCACCGCGCGACGGCCTCGTTGACCGCCTGCCAACTGCTCACGGCGTAGAAGTCGGAGTCACCGATGCGATGGACGTGCCCGGTCTCATGCATCTGCTCATAAAGCGGATGCGGGTTTTGGATGTACTGATCGTCGAACAGCGCGATGCCGAGGCCGCCGTCCACCGATGTCATTTCTTCAGGCTGAGGCTAAGTACGTGCGACGTCAACGATGGTCGGAGAAGTTGCAACCTCGCGCCCGCATCCCACTGGCGCTTGCATCTCGCCGAGGCGCCCCTACCTCGGCGGATATTGAGACGATCTGCTCGTTTCGTCTCAGATCTGAGAAGATACAGCGTGAAGGACACGCGGAGGTGGCACATGGCTCGCAACGATTGGGTTGTCGGTGGCGACCGACAAACGGCGGCGGCCGATCGCATCTACGAAGCCGCGACCGACATGGCAGTCCGCGAAGGCCTGGACGCCTTCGACGTCGACACCTTGGCAGCACGGCTGCACTGTTCGCGAGCCACCATCTACCGCTACGCGGGCGGAAAAGCCCGGATACGCGACGCCGTTCTCATGCGCCTGGCGGCGGGCATCATCGACACCGTTCGAGATGCCGTCGTCCGATTGAGCGGCCCCGACCGAGTCGTCACCGCGATCACCGTGGCGCTCGAACAGATCAGGTCGGGCCCGATGCGACGGCTGCTGCTAAGCGCCAGCCAGTTTCCAGATCTGCATGAGTTGCATTCTTCGCCGGTTCTTGGCCATCTCGCCGCGGAGCTCACCGGAATCACCGACGACGACCCACAAGCGGCGCAGTGGATCGTGCGCCTGGTCGTGTCGTTCGGGTACTGGCCGATGGCGAACAGTCGGATCGAACAGCAAATGATCAAGCGATTTGTTGCACCAGCATTCACTTCGTAGTTCGCTGACGCTCGTCATTGACGGTCGTCAGCGAAACGGCGTACGGTAGCGTGCATGGACCCGCCACGGGGCGTCCGCGAGGCCCGACGACTCGATACCCGAACACGCTTGTTTGACGCAGCCGTGGCCGAGATCTCGCGGCGCGGGTTTGGCGCCGCTGACGTCAGCGCCATCGCCGCCGCCGCCGGCGTGGTGCGCGGGACGTTCTACTTCCACTTCCCCTCCAAGGAGCACGTCCTCATCGAGGTCGAGCGCAACGAGGAAACCCGCATCGTCAGTGAGCTCGGCGACGCCAAAGGAGATCTGACATCGGTGCTTTCACAAGTGGTGCATCACGTGCTCAGCGCGGAACGCCGCTTGGGCGCAGTCGTTTTCCGCGACATGCTCGGCTTGCACTTCTCCTCCACTCGCCCGGTCGAAGACGAGTTGGCGCAGCACCCACTCGCGCAGTTCCTGGTGCGCGTGATCAGCCGGGCACAGGAGGCGGGACGCGTCTCCGCGGACGTGGACGCATCAGAACTGGCGACATTCTTCCTTACCGGGCTGTTCGCGCTGTTGGCCACCGGGGCACCCGACGCCGCGCTGTTAAGTCGTTACGTGACAACGATTGTCAACGGGATGGAGAAACGATGAATCACACGGGCATCGAGGGCTACCGGGATTTCCTGGTCAGGCGCGACGGCGACGCCGACCTGCTCAACAGGCGCTTGGCGAATCGAGAGCGATTCTTCGAGCAGCTCGAGGCCAACCCCGTGCGGTCGGCTCACCCAGCCGATCGGCCGACCTTCCTTCGCAATCTGCGCCGGCGTCGGCCTGAGCCGGGTCTGGACCGCAAAATGCTCTTCCTGCTGGCAACAGCCAAACTCAACCAGGCCGAGCGGTTCGGCGTCGGACTCGGCGAAACGTACGGACGAAACAGCGACGAGAGTCTCCCGCCCGAGAACGTCTACCTCGAATTGGAAGAGCACTACCACACACGGCTGCTCGCATACGCGCTCGACACCTTCGATCTGACCTTTCAGGTAGTCCCGCCGCCTTTCGTGATGCGACAGTTCGTCAAGACGGGTGTGTTCCTCCCGCAGCGGCTCGGGTTCGCGTTCGTCGGAGCCGCCGAGATGGCCGGCTGCATCATGTTCGACGAACTGCGCCGCGTCGGCAGCGAATTGTTCGCCGACGAACCCGCCGTCACCGAACGAATAGAGCTGCTCTACAGCGAGATCCTCACCGACGAGATCGGCCACGTCGGCTACTGCGCAGCTCGCTGCACACCCGTCGAGCGGGCGATCATGCGTCGAATCTATCCACTCATCGGACGACTCTTCGCCCGTCAAACGGCGGAAATCAGCCTGCTCGTCGACCCTAAGGCATTGCACGCACGACTCGACCGGCCGTTCGATGTCGAAGAACTCACCGCAGAGCTGGACAACGAAACCTACCTCGTCGCCCACCCCTGACGGCAGGCGCGAACGTGCGCTGAGAGCGAAATTCGAGCCTAGGCCGCCAAGCCGTCGGCGTCTCTGATCGCTTGCGCTGCTTGCTTTTTGGCGCGCCTGTCCCTCCGCCAGCTCCGCACCGTGGCGATGGCGGTCTTCAGACCGCGCCGGCGTCCGGTCGCCGGATCCGTGCCCCCGAAGCCGGGGCCCAGTTCGTCGAACATCCGCTCGCTGCGGGTTTCTGGCGCGTCGTCGGCGCCGGCGAGCAGGTACTCGTTCGGCAGCGAGAGCTTGGCCAGGGTGCGCCACGTCCGACCGTATTGCATCAGGAATGAGCCTGTGGTGTAAGGCAAGTCGTACTTGTCGCAGACCTCGCGCACCCGCAACGAGATCTCGTGCAGCCGGTTGCTCGGCAGATCGGGGTAGAGGTGGTGCTCGATCTGGTGGCACAGGTTGCCGCTCATGAACCGCAGCACCGGCCCGGCATCGAAGTTGGCACTGCCCAGCATCTGACGCAGGTACCACTGCCCACGGGTCTCGTCGATGATGTCCGTTTTCGTGAACTTCTCTGCCCCGTCGGGGAAATGACCACAGAAGATGACGGCGTTGGCCCACACGTTGCGAATCACGTTGGCGGTCGCGTTGGCCGTCAGGGTGGACCGGTAGGTCGCTCCGGGCGACAGCGAGGTCAGCGCCGGGAAGGCGACATAGTCCTTGAGCACCTGGCGACCGGCCTTGGCCAGGAACTCGTCGACCCGTTGCCGAGCATCGTCGTTGTCCATGCGTTTCTTGACGATCTTTCCGAGCTCCACGTGCTGCAGGCCGACGCCCCATTCGAAGAGGAGCGCGAGCATGGTGTTGTACAGCAAGTTCAAGACGTTGAAGCGCTTCCAGCGCTGGTCGCGGGTGACGCGCAACAGGCCGAAGCCCACGTCGTCGTCCATTCCGAGAATGTTGGTGTACTTGTGGTGCACGAAGTTGTGGGTGTAGCGCCAGTGTTTGGAGGAGCCGCTCATGTCCCACTCCCACGAAGTCGAGTGGATCTCCGGGTCGTTCATCCAGTCCCACTGGCCGTGCATGACGTTGTGGCCGATCTCCATGTTCTCGATGATCTTGGCCGCGGCCAACGTCACGGTGCCGGCCCACCACGCGGAGCGCCGGGAACTCGCGGCCAGCAGCACCCGGCCGGCCACCTCCAGCGCGCGTTGCGTCGCGATGGTGCGACGGATGTAGCGGGCGTCCTTCGCGCCGAGAGAATCTTCGACATCCTGGCGGATGGCATCAAGCTCCACGGCCAGGCTTTCGATGTCGGCGTCCGTCAGATGGGTGAATACGTCGATGTCGGTGATCGCCACCGTGTTCATCTCCCTGCGGTCGTGTGTCCGTATCGAATACCAGTTACAAACCTACGCTATCGTAAGCTACGAAGTCGTAGGTTACTTGTTAGTAGCCTCTAGATGTCAATCACGCAGTCACCGGAGGCGGCCGACACGCAGGTCTGGATCCGGGAGCCGGGGTCGTGTTCGGCGCCGGTTCGCAGATCGCGCACGTGACCTTCCAGCAAGCCGACAACGCACGACTGGCAGATGCCCATCCGGCATCCGAAGGGCATCTGCACACCGGCGCCCTCACCGGCGTCCATCAGCGAAGTCGCGGCGTCGGCGGCCACCGTCCGCCCGCTGCGGGCGAACGTCACTGCTCCCCCGGTCCCGGCGGGTGCGGCCTTGGACACCGCGAAGCGCTCGAGGTGGAGCCGGTCAGCGATGCCCGCCGACGACCAGACCTTCTCGGCCTGGACGAGCATGCCCTCCGGCCCGCACGCCCAGGTTTGGCGCTCGCGCCAGTCCGGCACCTCGCGTTCGAGCGCCGTGAGGTCGAGCCGGCCCTCTTTGCGCGTCTCTCGCACCCGCAGACGATAGCCGGGCTGGTCGGCCGCCAACTCCGTCAACTCGGCGAGAAACATCACACCTGATTCGGTCGGCGCCGAATGCAGGTGCATGACGTCGCCGATTTGCTTGCGGCGCACCAGTGTTCGCAGCATCGACATCACCGGCGTTATCCCGGACCCGGCCGTCAGGAACAGAATCGACGACGGAGCCGGCTCGGGCAGGACAAAGTTGCCCTGCGGTGCGGCCAGCCGCACGATCGTTCCCGGTTCGACGCCCGCCACGAGGTGGGTGGACAGAAAGCCCTCGGGCATGGCCTTGACGGTGATGGTCACGGTGCGCGGTGCGCCGGAACTGTCGGCCGGGCTCGAGGTCAGCGAATACGACCGCCAGCGCCAGCGTCCGTCGACCAACAGCCCGATTCCGATGTACTGGCCCGGCTCGTAGTCGAACCTAAAGCCCCAGCCCGGTTTGATCACCAGGGTCGCGGAATCTTCGGTCTCGCGGCGCACCTCGAGGATGCGCCCCCGCAATTCCCGCGCGGACCAGAGCGGGTTGGCCAGATGCAGGTAGTCGTCGGGCAACAGCGGTGTGGTGATCCGCGCGGCTAACTTGCGCAGCACATGCCAACCGGGATGCTCGTCGCCGCCCGTGATCACCGGGCGCTTGGTATCGACGACATTGGCGCTCGGCGCGGCATTTTTCTTGCTCATGGGAAGCTCCTGCTGACTGCGGCGCCGGGGCTCCCGCTCACAAAGTGGAGCCGGTTGTCGCCGCGCACAAAACCTACGGTACCGTAACCTACGGTGGCGTATCGAGGCTCGCGCGCCAGGTTTGCGTCACATTCCCGCATCAGAGCAGGTCAAGCAGGAACGGCAGTTCCTGGTTTGCATACCACGCGAGGTCGTGGTCCATTGCGTCGCCGACGGTCAGGTCGGCGTCTTCGTCGCCCAGGTCGGCGGCGTCGATGACCTCAATCGCCTGGACGACGGCCGGCTCGGCCGCGGCATTGTCGATGTAGGCGGCGATTACCTGGTCCATGCCGACCGGCGCGGCGAGCCTGACGACCGCGTCGTCGAGATCGGGACGGTAGGTGACGTCCTCGACCTCGGCCGCCAGCACCGCGCGCCGGGGCGGCAGGGCGGACTCGTCTTCGGCTGCCAGCAGTCGCAGCGACGCCAGCGCAGCCTCGCGCAGCGCCACCTCGGCGAGCTCGTCGTCGTCACCCTCGGCATACGCCTCGCGCAAGGTCGGCGTCACCGCGAAGGCGGTGCCGTTCACCGGCCGCAGCGAGCCCTCGGTGACGAGGCGCTGCAACATTGCCAGGGTGGCCGGGACGTAGACCTGGACCGCGGGCGCGCCCACAGCTCAACGCCCGATCAACGTCGCCGCATGGTCGTCGACGTAGTTGGACAACTCACGAGGCGGGCGCTGATAGTTTTCGCTCACCACAGGATGTTTGGGCAGCTTGACCTTCGGCCGGCCGACGTCGTAGTACTCGATGCTGGACAGCAGATGCGCCATCATATTGAGCCGCGCGTGCTTCTTGACGTCGGATTCCACGACATACCACGGGCTTACGGGGGTATCGGTGTGCACCATCATCTCGTCCTTGGCGCGCGAATAGTCCTCCCACCGATACAGCGATTCCAAATCCATCGGGCTCAGCTTCCATTGCCGCACAGGGTCATTCAGGCGGGCGCGGAACCGGCGCAGCTGCTCGGCCTCGGAGACGGAAAACCAATACTTCCGCAGCAAGATCCCGTCATCGATCAGCATTTGCTCGAAGATCGGCGTCTGCCGCAAGAACAACACGTACTCTTGCGGCGTACAGAATCCCATCACCTTCTCGACGCCCGCCCGGTTGTACCACGACCGATCGAACAGCACGATCTCGCCCTTGGCGGGCAGGTGGGCGATGTAGCGCTGGTAGTACCACTGGCCGCGCTCCCGATCGCTCGGGGCGGGCAACGCAGCGATCCGGGCGACGCGCGGATTCAGGTATTCGGTGATCCGTTTGATGGTCCCACCCTTACCGGCCCCGTCACGGCCTTCGAACAGGATTACCACTCGCGCACCGGCATGCCGCACCCACTCCTGCAGCTTCACGAATTCCGTTTGTAGGCGGAACAATTCGGTCCCATAGAGTTCGTCAGAAATTTTGCGAGTGGCTGACTTCGTCGACTTCTTTTCGGCTGTCTTTCCCGGCGTGCCGTCATTTTTAGCGGTGCTCACATCAACGAATGATAGATCCACTCAGCCATTTTCATCCCGACTACTACCGAGAAGCTTCAAGCAGTTCCTCAAGCGATTGGCTCAACAGCCCGGGCAGCAGATCAACGTCGCTCATGGCGTCGCGATCGGCATTGATCCCGAAATACAGCATGCCGTTGTAAGACGTCACACTGATGGCCAGCGCCTGATTGTGCAGCAGCGGAGGGACGGCATAGGTCTCCAGCAGTTTCGTGCCGGCGATGTACATCTGCGACTGGGCGCCCGGGGCATTGGTGATCAACAGGTTGAACGTCCGCTTGGTGAAGCTCGGGTAGCTGGTGGCGACCCGAATACCCATAGCGTGCAAGGTGGGCGGTGCAAAACCCGACAACGTGATGATGGTTCTGGCGTCGACCAGGCTGGCAGCCGTCGGGTTGGTTTCGGTGGCATGCGCGATCTGCGACAGCCGCACCACCGGGTTCGGCTCCCCGACCGGCAGATCGACCAGATACGGCGTTACCTGGCTGATCGCTTGCCCGGGGCCGGCCGAGTCTAGTTGGCCATTGGCGTAGACGGACAGCGGTGCCATTGCGCGGACGGTGGCCGTGGGTGAGACCGCCACCCCGCGCGACATCAACCAGTTGCCCAGCGCGCCGGCCACCACGGCCAGCACCACGTCGTTGACGTCGCAGTCGTAGCGTGCACGAAGGGTGCGATAGTCGTCGAGGTTGCCGCGGGCGACGGTGAACCGCCGGTTGCGCGAAACGGTCGCGTTGAGCGGGCTGCTGGGGGCCGTTCCGCGCGCCACCGCGCGCGCAATGTCGACGAAGCGGCGGCCCGCGTCGAGCAGTTCGCCATAGTTGGTCGCCACTCCGGCAAGCGCCGACCCGACGGCCCGCAGCTGCGTGCCCGGGCCCACCAGCCAGTCGCCGATGGCACCCAATATCAGCCGGGTGTTTCCCGGATCCCGTTCCGGTATCCAGATGTCTTCTGGGAACGGCGGTGGGCGCCGCGTCCGGTCGACGATGACATGACCGATCTCCTGGGCGGTCATGCCGTTGATCAGCGCCTGGTGCGATTTGGTGTACAAGGCGACCCGGTTCTTGGCCAGGCCTTCCACCAGGTACATCTCCCAGAGCGGCCGCGATTTGTCCAGCGGGCGGGCGGCCAGCCGGGCGATCAGCTCGTGCAGCTGCTCGTCACTGCCGGGCGTCGGCAGCGCCGATCGCCGCACGTGGTAGGTGATGTCGAAGTCGGCGTCGTCGATCCACACGGGCCGGGCCATGCCGATCCGGACTTCCCGGACCTTCTGCCGGTAGCGCGGTATCTGGGGCAGCCGCTGTTCGATGGTGGCCAGCAGCGTCTCGTAGCTCAATCCGGCCCGGGGACGCCGCAGGATGGACAGCGAACCGACGTACATCGGGGTGGCCGTGTTCTCCAGCCGGTAGGAAGAGGCGTCTGCCGGGGACAACCGGGTCACCATCGCGGCGCGGGCCTCCTCATCAACTCGTCGTCCGTTTCGCTTACTGGACCCCGTAGGGCCCACCAGGGCGGGTACCGCCCACCGTAATAGCCCGGTCGGCCGCAAGGTCGGCGTGGGTACGCGTCGGCTCGAGATGTGCCATGATGACCACTGCTGACCACTGCCTGTCACTCTCCAGCAGGCGCCCACCACCACCTCAATGACTGGAGAGTGCGCGTTGGACATCTTCGCGGTGACGCCTGTCGTCGACTACGAGCCGCCCCGACGGGACGTCGCCCGTTGCCGGCCATCCCGCGCGACGGGGCGTGCCCGCGCCCATGTTCCCCGCAGGCCGTGCGCCGCACTACCGGGCGGGGCACCGCAGGCGGTGACGACGGAGGCCGCGGTCACGTCGGCGCCGATGCGCCAGGCGGCCGCCTTCGCAGACGCCGCGCTTCGCCGGGTGCTGGAGGTCATCGACCGCCGCCGTCCGGCCGCCCAGCTGCGATCCATGCTGGCGCCCGAGCTGCTGGACTCGGTGCTCTCGATAAGCCGGTCGGCAGTCCGACCGGGTCGCGAGGGCGCCGGGGTGCTGCGCCGGATGCGGCTGCAACCTTCCGGGTACGGCGATCCGGATACCGCCGCGGAAGTGTTTGGGTCCTACAGCCGCGGCGGGCGAATTCATGCCATCGCCTGCCGCGTCGAATGCCTAACCGCCGGCGGCCGCAGCCGCTGGCAGGTGGTGGCGCTGCACATCGGCTGACTCGATCACCGGCCGCGCCTTTGAAAGCTATTGGTGGGCAACCGTTTCGGTAGGTCGCCGGCGGGGGCGTGGGATCAGCATCGGGACGTCGCGGCGGTAGTCGCGGTACTGGTCGCCCATCGCCGCGACGAGGCTGCGCTCCTCGATGCGCAGGGCGATCAGGATGTATCCCGTCATGGCGATCGAGAACAGCAGGTGCCCGGCCGTCATGGTGGGCGCCGCCCAGAAGGCGATCAGGAATCCCAGCATGAGCGGGTGGCGCACCAGCCGGTAAAACATCGCGGCGCGGAAACCCAGCTCCGTATAAGGCTTTCCGCGCCACGCCAGGTACACCTGCCGAAGGCCGAACAGGTCGAAGTGGTTGATCATGAAGGTCGACGCCAATACGATCGCCCACCCCAGCCAGAACAGGGCCCACACCACCATCCGAGCGCCCGTCAGCCGCACATCCCACAGCACCGCGGGCATCGTTCGCCATTGCCAGTACAGCAGCACCAGGACGACGCTGGAGAACAACACGTAGGTGGTGCGCTCGATCGACGGCGGCACGAACCGCGTCCACCACCGCTTGAACCCCTGCCGCGCCATGACGCTGTGCTGAGCGCCGAACAGGGCCACGAGCGCCACGTCCACAGCGACCGCCTGGCCGATCGGGGCTGCGATCGCGTGATCGACGCTCCGCGGCACCAGGATGTCGCCGACGAAGCCGATGAGGTACAGGAAGGCCAGCAAGAACAGCAGGTAGCTCGCGGCGCCGTAACCGACGATCAGATGACGCTTCATACCGCAAGTGTCCGCCCCGCAGGCGTCATGGCGCATGAGTCATTTGAGCCAACTTTGTGTCGTGCCGGGCTAGTCAATTCTGACTAAGCCACCGAGAGTGCGGCCAGCCGCACTTTCGGCGACCGGCCACGCAGAGTGGGCTAGCGCCTCTTCACCGATTTCGGCGGCTTGGCGCCGCGGCCCTGCCGCCGCGCGGCCTCACGCCGCTCGCGCCGGCTGGCTCCGGCGGGCACGCCGGCCGGCGTCTTCTCCGCGCCACCGCCGTTGCGTTGCACCTGCGCCGAACCGTCCTCGGACGGCCCGGAATACGTCAGCGCCGGCGCCTCGTTGTCAATCCCCTTGGCGCGCAAGGTGCTTGGGGCCTCCTCGCGAGCCGGGGACGCGGCGTCCGCACCGTCCGGCTCGCCGGCCGTCCCCAATTCGGCCAGGCCTTCGGGCATTTCCACCGGGGCGACCTGCGGGGCCGGCACTCTTTCGATGGTCACGTTGAACAAGAAGCCGACCGACTCCTCCTTCATGCCGTCGAGCATGGCCATGAACATGTCGTAGCCCTCGCGCTG
>NZ_JAFBAT010000061.1 GCF_019247615.1 Mycobacterium sp.
CGATCAGGCGCAGCACAACGAGCCCGATGGCCACGGCCAGCAGAGCGGCGGCGAAGTAGGTCATTGTGCTGCCCCGGTCGGCGTGTTCGCGCAGGATGGCGCTGGGGTTGGTCCGCAGGCCGTAGAGCCATTCGCCGGCCTCTACGGTAATGGGCGTCAATATCATTGTGGCGATGGCCATGAGGAGTGTCAGCCACAACAGCTGACCGCGCCGAGCGGCGGGCCACAGCCCGCACACCATTTCCAGCAGCGCGGTCAGGGGCACGAGCACAACCACGATGTGCAGCCATAGGGCATGAGCCGGCAGGCCGTTGATCACGTCCATAGAACTCCTCGATCGGTGACGACCGACCCGTCCTCGATCAGCCGCCCAGGCCCTTCTTCACCGCCGCGTCCTGTTTCTGGCCGACGTCGGTGACGAAGTCCTGCGGCGGCAAAAGGTTTGTCGGGCCGTCGAATTCGAGCGTGACGAATGCTTTGCCCTCCGTGAACATCAAGATCAACACGCCCTTGGAGTTGTCGGCTGAGTTGCCGGACAGTGTCGTTCCGCCAGTACCGACGTTGACCGGATCGGTTTTCGGATTCTTGATCGCGCCGCGCTGCCCGCCTTTCGCCGCGCTCAGCGCGTCATTCGCGGCGGCGGGATCGGCGAGAACCTGAATCGTGTCCTTGATGACGCGGCTGCCGTCCTCGGTGCTGAACGTTGTGGCCGCGCCCGGCTGGCCGTTCGGGTTGTTCGTCGGCGGAGCGCCCGTGAAGGTAACCGGCGCGTTGATGTCCGTGGCCTGAATCAACAGCCCGGTGTAGTCGGACGGCTGGGCCGCCGCCGACGAAGCCGTCGGTGAGTTGCGTGCGTTGGTCGGCGTGGTGGCCGATCCCGATCCCGATGTCGACGTCGACGTCGACGACGGATGGCTGCCACACGCGGCCAGCGACGCCGTCAGCGCCGCCAACGCGCCCGCGACGACCGTCCGAGAAAACCTCATTGCCTCGCGCTCCTTCCGGGCTCCGCTTGGCGACACAGTACATTGCGTCGCGTCGCCGAAGCGCCCGGCGGCACTTGGGTTGGGTAGGGCCGGTTGGGTAGGGCTACTCCATTTGGTCGCGCAGGCAGCGCAGGGTGTTGGCCAGTATCCGCGAGACCTGCATCTGCGAGACGCCGATCCGCTCGGCGATCTGGCTCTGGGTCATCGACTCGAAGAATCTCATGTGCAGGACTTGACGTTCCCGCGGAGGCAAGGCGGTCACCAGGTTGCGCACCGCTTCGCGGTTGGTGATGTGCTCGATTTGCGGATCAATGCCACCGACCGAGTCAGAGACCAACCGGGGCTTGCCCGAATCGTCGGCGCCGCGAGGTGCGTCCAGGGATTCGAGCCGATAGGCATCACCCGCGACGAGGCATTCGATGATCTCCCCGCGGGGGACTCCCAGCACCGCGGAAAGCTCACCTGCCGTGGGCGCGCGGCCCAGCTGCTGCGCCAGCTCGCCGGTAGTCCTGGTGATCTGCACGTGAAGCTCTCGCAACCTTCGCGGCACACGCATGCCCCAGCTGTAGTCGCGAAAGTAGCGCCGGACCTCGCCCATCATGGTGGGAACCGCGAACCCGATGAAGCTGGGCCCTTTGTCGGGGTCGAACCGGTTGATGGCGTTCATCAGGCCCAGACGCGCCACTTGGGTCAAGTCATCGAGACCCTCACCGCGGCGCGCGAAGTGACTGGCCACATGGTCTGCCAGGGTCATGCACCGGGCCACAATCTGTTCGCGTTGCCGGCAGTACTCGTGCGATTCAGCCGGCATCTTTCGCAGCGCGATGAACATCTCGACGACGTCGTCGTAGGAGTCGTCCGACTGCGTGGCGGCTTGCCGAGTCGGCCGTGGTTGGGTTGCCAGGTCCGTCATCGGCTGGACCGCCTCAGCTTGACAAGCGTGAAAATACAAGTGCGCGAAGAAGATTGCATTGCTGGCTCACTTCCTGTGAGTCGTGTGCAGCGAGGCCTCGCGAATACGCGCACAGTCGCCTCCGCTGCACCCAGATCCGCAGGACAGGTCGATTACTCCGCACGCAGTACTGAAGAACTGCGACTGGGGGTGGTGTCGCCGAAGCAGCGCCGCCAGCAGCCTTGCCGCTGAGTGACCGCTTTTAGCTAAACGGCGACTTGTCCAGAACGGACTTCACCGTCGACTATACGCCCCGTCGGACGAATCCGCGATCAGTCACCCGGGCGGAACCGGGCGCCCGGCCACCGACCGCAGGTGAACCGATCGAGGGCCGCACACGTAGTGAAGAGAGTGACGCGCCGCAACGAGGTACCCGGG
>NZ_JAFBAT010000093.1 GCF_019247615.1 Mycobacterium sp.
CTGTGGTTGTCCACCGATTCTGCCGAGCGCTCGTACCGATTGAGCCACGCGCGCGAGAAGACGCGGATGCTGCAGCAGCAGAAAGAGGCGCTGGAACGCGATGTGCGCGAAGCGGAATCCGCGCCGGCGCTCGCGGAGGCCGCCCGCAAACAGGGCATGATCCCGACGAGGGACACCGCACACCTGGTCCAGGACCCGTCGGGTAACTGGGTGGTCGTCGGCAGCCCCAAGCCGGCTGATGGTGTGCCGCCGCCGCCCCTCAACACGCGGCTTCCCGATCCGAGTCCGCCGCCTCCTCCGACACCACCGGCGCTGCCACCGGAGGTCCCGGTCCGGGTGCAGCAGGGTCCCGGCGGTCCGGGTGTGCCAGGTAGCTCCGGGCCGGAGATGCTGCTGCGCGCACCGGACGGCTCGGCCACGATCGGAGGCCAGCACCTGCCGCAGACCGGCCCGCAGCTTCCCGGCGTGCCTCGTGGACCCGTCACGGGCCAGCTGCAGGCGGTCCCGACGCCCGGCCTGCCGGTACCGGGGGCGCCGGCGACCGGGCAGGCGCCCGCCCCGACGCCCGCCGAAGTGCCGATTCCGTTGGGCGGGCTGCCCGTCTCCGCTCCCGCCCGGCCCGCTCCGCTCCCCGCCGAGGTCCCGGTTCCGCTCCGGCCGGGGACGGCGCCGCCGGCCAACGGATCGCAGCCCGGTTCCCCGGCCGTCGCGACACCGGGTACGCCGCGGTGAGGCGCGGCGAGGCCCGGCGAACGAGTCGGTCGCAGCCTGAGGGGTCCACGCGGAGTCCGCGTAAAACGAAGGGAGCCAAGGTGGTTGGCCGACCGAGGCGACCTCGGAAGGCGCGGCAAACCACGCACGTTCCGGACATGCGGGTACCGAGGAGGTTCCGTAAAGCCAAGCCGGCCAAGAGCGTCGGCGTGGCCGAACGGGGCGACCCGCCCTCGGCGGGTCGTTCGGCGACGGAGCGGCGTACCCGCCACATCGTCAAGGCGAGCACGCGGGGCGCCTCGTTCGTCTTCCGCCACCGAGCCGGCAACGCGGTGATCTTGGTGCTGACGCTGGTGGCGGCGGTCCAGTTGTTCATGCTGCAGGTAACGAACGCCCCGAAGCTGCGGGCCCAGGCCGCCGGACAGCTCAAGGTCACCGACGTGGAGAAAGCGGTGCGGGGCAGCATCGTCGACCGCAACAACGAGCGGCTCGCATTCACGACCGAGTCGCGCGCGTTGACGTTTCAGCCGAAGAGGATCCGCCAGCAATTGGAGGAGGCGAGGAAGAAGAACTCGGCCGCCCCGGATCCGCAGGAGCGGCTACGCGACATCGCCAAGGAGGTCGCGGCCCGGCTGAGCAACAAGCCGGACGCCGCGACCGTGCTGAAGAAGCTGCAGGGCAACGACAATTTCGTCTATCTGGCGCGTGCCGTCGACCCGGCTGTGGCCGGCGCGATCTCCGACAAGTTCCCCGAGGTCGGCTCCGAACGGCAGGACCTGCGCCAGTATCCGGGCGGCTCGTTGGCGGCCAATATCGTCGGCGGCATCGACTGGGACGGCCACGGGCTGCTGGGACTTGAGGATTCGCTGGACTCGGTGCTGTCCGGAACCGACGGTTCCGTCACCTACGACCGCGGGTCCGACGGTGTCGTCATCCCGGGCAGCTACCGCAACCGGCACCGGGCGGTGAACGGGTCCACCGTTCAGCTGACGATCGACGACGACATCCAGTTCTATGTGCAGCAGCAGGTCCAGCAGGCCAAGAATCTGTCTGGGGCGCACAATGTTTCGGCCGTGGTGCTGGACGCCAAGAGCGGCGAGGTGTTGGCCATGGCGAACGACAACACCTTCGACCCGTCCCAGGACATCGGGCGCCAGGGCGACAAGCAGCTGGGTAACCTGGTGGTCTCCTCGCCGTTCGAGCCGGGCTCGGTGAACAAGGTGATCACCGCGTCCTCCGTCATCGAGTACGGCCTCAGCAACCCCGACGAGGTGTTGCACGTGCCGGGTTCGATCCAGATGGGCGGCGTCAGCATCCATGACGCCTGGGAGCACGGCGTGATGCCCTACACCACCACCGGCATATTCGGCAAGTCGTCCAACGTCGGCACGCTGATGCTGGCGCAGCGCGTCGGGCCGGAACGCTTTTACGACATGGTGCGCAAATTCGGGCTGGGTCAGCGCACCAACGTCGGCCTGCCCGGCGAAAGCGCCGGACTGGTGCCGCCCATCGACCAGTGGTCCGGCAGCACCTTCTCCAATCTGCCGATCGGCCAAGGCCTTTCAATGACCCTGCTGCAAATGACCGATATGTATCAGACCATCGCCAACGACGGGCTGCGGGTACCCCCGCGAATCATCAAGGCCACCATCGCACCCGACGGCACCCGGACCGAAGAACCGCGCCCCGAGGGCGTCCGTGTGGTGTCGCCGCAGACCGCGCAGACCGTGCGGCAGATGTTGCGCGCCGTCGTGCAGCGCGACCCGATGGGTTACCAGCAGGGGACCGGCCCGGCCGCCGCCGTGTCCGGCTATCAGATGGCCGGCAAGACGGGGACCGCGCAGCAAATCAACCCGGGCTGCGGGTGTTATTTCGACGACGTCTACTGGATCACCTTCGCCGGGATGGCCACCGTGGACAACCCCCGCTACGTCGTCGGGATCATGATGGACAACCCGCAGCGCAACGCCGACGGGACGCCCGGGCACTCGGCGGCGCCGCTGTTTCACAACATCGCGGGCTGGCTGATGCAACGGGAGAACGTGCCGCTGTCACCGGATCCCGGGCCACCGCTGACCTTGCAGGCCACCTGAACGCAGGTGACCCGAGCGCAGGGCAGCGGCGGATAGGCCGTCGATCATGCGTTCACGGCGTTGGTTGACACTGAGCACCCTTGGCGGACGAGCCCGCCGCGTTGGCCGCCACTCCTCGGTAGGGTGTCATGGCTGATCATGGGGATCACGCGTGGGAGGGAGGTGTGAATATCAGGTGGTGTCGGTGGCCACAGGTTTGCGCCCGAGCGCCGGCGACGGCGTGCCGCTGCCGGCGCTGGCGGCTCAGATACATGCGGTGACGGTCGACGGCGTAGCTGTCCCCGACGTTCTCGTCACGGGCGTCACCCTGCGCGCGCAGGACATTCAGCGCGGCGACCTGTTCGCGGCCCTGCCCGGCTCGTCCACCCACGGCGCCCGGTACGCCGGCGACGCGATCGACCGCGGTGCCGTCGCGGTGCTCACCGACGGCGCCGGGGTCGCCGAGATGGCCGAGCGGACCCATGCTGTGCCGACGCTCGTGCACCCCGCGCCCCGTGACGTGCTCGGCGGCCTGGCCGCCACGGTGTACGGCAACCCGTCGGATCGGATACCGGTCGTAGGCATCACCGGAACGTCGGGCAAGACGACCACGACGTATCTCGTCGAGTCCGGTCTGCGCGCCGGCGGGCGCATCGCCGGGCTGATCGGCACCATCGGCATCCGCATCGACGGCGAAGACATCCCCAGCGCGCTGACCACGCCCGAGGCGCCGGCGCTGCAGGCAATGCTCGCGGCGATGGCCGAACGGGGTGTCGACACCGTCGTCATGGAGGTGTCCAGCCACGCGCTGACCCTGGGCAGGGTGGATGGCACCCACTTCGCGGTCGGTGGTTTCACCAACCTGTCCCGCGACCACCTCGACTTTCACCCCAGCATGGCCGACTATTTCGAGGCCAAGGCCCTGCTTTTCGACCCGGAGTCGCCGCTGCACGCCCGCCGCGCCGTGGTGTGCATCGACGACGACGCCGGGCGCGCGATGGCGGCCAGAGCCGGTGACGCGGTCACGGTGAGCGCGGCCGACCACCCCGCGAACTGGCGGGCCTTCGACGCCGCGCCGATGGGCGCGGGCGGACAGGAATTCACCGCCGTGGACCCCGCCGGTGTGCACCACCGGATCGGCATCCCGCTGCCGGGCCATTACAACGTGGCGAATTGCCTTGTCGCGCTGGCGATTCTCGATGAGGTGGGCATCTCGCCGGAGCAGGCTGCGCCCGGGCTGCGGCAAACGAGGGTGCCGGGACGGCTCGAGGAGATCGACCGCGGCCAGGACTTTCTTGCGTTGGTCGACTATGCCCACAAGCCGGAAGCTTTGCGTGCCGTGCTGACCACGCTGCTGCGGCCGGATCGCCGGCTGGCCGTGGTGTTCGGCGCCGGCGGCGAGCGCGACCCCGGCAAACGTAAGCCCATGGGCGAGATCGCTGCCCAGCTCGCCGATTTGGTCGTCGTCACCGACGACAACCCGCGGGGTGAGGACCCCGCGGCTATCCGACGTGAAATCCTTTCCGGTGCTCGCGAAGGCCGCGGTGCCGCCCGGGTGGTCGAGATCGCCGACCGGCGCGAGGCCATCGGGCACGCGGTGTCCTGGGCCGGTCCCGGTGACGTCGTGGTGGTTGCCGGCAAGGGCCACGAGACGGGGCAGCGCAGCGGGGGAGAGGTCCGCCCGTTCGACGACCGGGTTGAGCTGGCCCGGGCCCTCGAGGCGTTGAAGGCACCGCAATGATCGATCTGACCGTCGCCGAGATCGCCGAAATCGTCGGCGGCACATTGGCGGACGTCTCGCCGCAGACCGCCGCGGAACTCCGCGTCACCGGGACCGTCGAATTCGACTCGCGAGCCGTCGGCCCCGGCGGACTGTTCCTGGCACTGCCCGGAGCGCGGGCCGACGGGCACGACCACGCGGCCTCGGCCGTAGCGGCCGGCGCGGTCGCCGTGCTGGCGGCCCGGCCCGTCGGGGTTCCGGCCGTCGTGGTTCCCCGTGAACCCGGAGCGCAGGCAGCCGAGGGCGGCCTGGTCCTCGAGCACGACGCCGACGGCTCCGGCGCGGCGGTGCTCGCCGCATTGGCCAAGCTGGCCAAGGCGGTGGCAGGAGAGCTGGTGGCGGGCGGGCTGACCATCATCGGCATCACCGGATCGTCGGGAAAAACCTCCACCAAAGACCTGGTGGCCGCGGTGCTCGAGCCGCTGGGCGAGGTGGTGGCCCCGCCCGGCTCGTTCAACAACGAGCTGGGTCATCCCTGGACAGTCTTGCGGGCGACCAGGCGCACCGACTACCTGGTTCTCGAGATGTCGGCGCGCCATCCCGGAAACATCGCCGCGCTGGCCGAGATCGCGCCGCCGGCCATCGGGGTGGTCCTCAACGTCGGGACCGCACACCTGGGCGAGTTCGGCTCCCGGGAAGCCATCGCCCGGACCAAATCCGAACTGCCCCAAGCAGTTCCGCCGTCTGGGGTGGTCATTCTCAATGCCGACGACCCGGCGGTGGCCGCGATGGCCGACGTCACCGCGGCGCGGGTGGTCCGGGTCAGCCGCGCCAGCCGAACCGAATCCGGGCCGAGCGACGTCTGGGCCGAAGGAGTGTCGCTGGATGAGTTGGCGAGGCCGCGCTTTACCCTGCACGCCATGAACGCACAAGGCGCCGTCGCGGCAGCGGTGCAGTTGAGCGTGTACGGCGACCACCAGGTCACCAACGCGCTGTGCGCCGGCGCGGTCGCGCTGCAGTGCGGCGCCAACGTCGAGCAGGTCGCGGCGGCGTTGGCCGCCGCGGGGCCGGTATCCCGGCACCGGATGCAGGTGACCACCCGGTCCGACGGCGTCACGGTGATCGACGACGCCTACAACGCCAACCCTGACTCGATGCGAGCGGGACTGCAGGCGCTGGCCTGGATCGCGCACCGCGGGGAGAAGGGCGGGTCCGCCGTCCGGCGCAGCTGGGCGGTGCTCGGCGAGATGGCCGAGCTCGGTGAAGACGCGATCACCGAGCACGATCGCATCGGG
>NZ_JAFBAT010000127.1 GCF_019247615.1 Mycobacterium sp.
CACCGCGGGATCCGGCGGGACCGGCGGTGACGGCGGCAACGGCGGCACCGGTGCTTCTGCCTTGACCGGCAACGGCGGCAGCGGCGGTAACGGCGGCACCGCCGGGGCCGGCGGGGCGGCTGGCACCGGCGGCACCGGCGGAACCCCTGCCGCCGGCGTCTGGGGCCACGGCGGCACCGGCGGCAACGGCGGCAACGGCGCCACCGGCCTCACCAACCTGACCACCGGCGCCGGCGACGCCGGCGGCGAGGGCGGCAAGGGCGGGACCGGCGGCAACAGTGGCGGCAGCCTGACCACCGCGGGCACTGCCGGCAGCGGCGGTGTCGGCGGCAATGGTGGCTCTGGCGGCATCGGAGGCTCAGGCACCGCCGCCACCGGGACCGGCACCGGCGGCGACGGCAGTAGCGGCGGCAACGGCGGCACCGCCGGTGCCGGCGGCAGTGCCGGCATCGGCGGGAACACCGGTACCGCCGGCGCCTATGGCAATGGCGGTACCGGCGGCAACGGCGGCACCGGCGGTGCCGGCGCCACTGGTCTCGCGAATAGCAGCGGCACTGCCGCCGGGCAGGGCGGCCAGGGAGGCCAGGGCGGCTCCTCCGGTGCCGGTGGTACGGGAGGCACTGGCGGCACAGGTGGCAACGGCGGCAATGGTGGCACCGGCGGTGCGGGCGCCACTGGCGCGGGTGGCAACGGCGGCACCGGCGGAGCCGCCGGCGCCGGCGGTGCCGGCGGCTCGGGCAACGGCGGAAGTAATGGCAGCGGCGGTGAAGGCGGCATCGGCGGCACGGGCGGCCAAGGCGGCACCGGCGCCACCTCCCTCCCCCTCGGTACCGGTGGTCAAGGCGGCAGTGGCGGTACCGGAGGCCAAGGCGGCATTGGCGGAGCGCACGGCACGGGCGGGACCGGCGGGACAGCGGGCGCCGCGGGAGCCGGTGGCACGGGCGGCCAAGGCGGCGACGGCGGCGCCTCCGTCGCCACGGGCCACGGCGGTCAAGGGGGCACCGGCGGCACCGGCGGCCAAGGCGGCACGGATGCCGGCGCCGGCACCGGCGCCGGCGGCACCGGCGGCCAGGGCGGCACGGGCGGCACGGGCGTCGCCGCAACGGACGCCGGCGCGGGCGGCACAGGCGGCAGAGGCGGCCAGGGCGGTACAAGCACGACAGAAACGGGCGGCACCGGCGGGAACGGCGGCACCGGCGGCACCGGCGGCAGCACGATCCTTCTCGGCACAGGCGGCACCGGCGGCACCGGTGGCAACGGCGGCACCGGCGGCACTGGCAACACCGGCACCGGTGGCACGGGCGGCACCGGCAGCGCCGGCAGCATCGGCAGCAGCGGCGGCGTCGGCGGTAACGGTGGCACCGGCGGCACCGGCGGCACCGGCGGCCTCTAGCATTGGCGGTCGGTGATCTGCGGCGGGAATTCGGCGAAGCTCAGCTTTCCCCGACGCGGTGGCAGCTTCCGAACCTCAGCGAAACAACCAGATTCAGAGCCGTGGCTGTCGCCGGCGAGATCCACAGCGCCGGTGGGACGGGCTCCGCAGCCCCCGCTGCACTCCGGCGCACTGCTTTCGGGTGGGCATCATCGATCGGAGCGGGGGCGGTGATCGCCGCTGGCTCTTCGGCCCATTTCGACCACGACTCATCTCGATCGCCGGCAAATACCGTTCGGCTAACACCGTCGAGCTGCACCAGGTGCGCTCACAAGCTTCGGCCCGCGCTCGATAGGCGACGTCGGGCCCCCCGGCAGAGCATGTCTAAAGGCGCGACCGGCGACAAGGAGATCGTCGGGCGCCGGTGAAGGATGCGACCGAAGTCGTCAAGCACCCGGATACGTCGATCTCGCTGTCGAGTTCGATCGCCGCCAATCTGGCCGATTCCCAGACTGTTGAGCTCACGACAGGCGCAATCAAGGGCCTGGTTCTTCGTCGAGGAGCGCAAAGAGTTGGCTCTCGGTGGCGGTGTTGATGTCGTCATAGGGATCCGGCTCCGGATCTGCGCAAGGCGTACTCAGGGCAGTCAACAGGCTTGCCAATCGAGCGCGGAGACGCGTTCTGTCGTCCGGATGCCATCCCGGTTGCTCGATCAGTGTTTGTAGCTCGCGTGCGACATCGTTGACGCGGGCCATGCGATCCGGCGGTTCATCACCGGTCACGTCGGCCAGTTGGATGTCGAGGTGCTCGGCCAGGGCAATGGGAGTGGCGAAATCAAACATCAAGGTCGGTGAAAGGGTCAGTCCCGTAGCGCTTTTGAGGCGGTTACGCAGCTCCACTGCGGTCAAGGAGTCGAATCCGAGATCCTGAAAAACGCTCTGGGAGTCGATATCTGCGGCGGTATGACCTAACACTGTAGCCGCGTGGCCACAAATTAAGTCGGTGAGCTCGCGTCGTCGCTGTTCGGTGCTGAGTCCGTGCAGGCGCGCGCGAAGACCCGACGCCGACGCCGCTGTCCCGGCGTCAGAGATGACGCGCCGGGACGAACGGGCGGCAAGTTCGCGCAATATCGGAGGCAGCAGCACCGCGCCGTTCCCAGGACGCGTCGCCGCGTCCAATCGGGCGGCCACCAGCATCGAGTGGTCCGCCAACATCGCGTCATCGAAGAGCGCCAACGCCTGGTCGCTGGACAAAGGTGTTAGCCCGATCCGGCTCATGCGCGCGCGGTCGCTGTCGCTGAGGTGCCTGGTCATGGCGCTGGGTTGTTTCCACAGCCCCCACGCCAGCGACAACCCAGCTAATCCCCGCCCACGCCGGTATGCGGCCAGCCCATCAAGGAAGCTGTTAGCCGCCGCATAGCTTCCCTGGCCCGGCGCACCCACGATCCCCGCCATCGACGAGAACATCACGAACGCCGACAAGTCCAAATCCATCGTCAGCTCATGCAAGTTCCAGGCACCGTCGACCTTGGCACGCAATACCGCATCCACGCGGTCGGCGGTCAACGATGAAATCAAACTATCGTCGAGAACACCCGCGGCATGAAAAACGCCGCGCAGCGGATAACGCGCCGGCACCTGGGTCAGCAACTCCGACAAGGCATCCCGGTCGGCGACGTCACAGGCCACCACGGAAACCCCCGCCCCAGCCTCGCGCAACTCGGCGACCAGGTCTGCGACCCCCTCGGCCCGAGAACCGCTGCGACTCACCAGCATCACATGTGCCACCCGGTACCGGTCGACCAGGTGACGGGCCAGCGCCGACCCCGCCATGCCGGTCCCCCCGGTGATCAACGCCGTGCCCCCGGCAAGTCCCGCCGTCCCGCCGGGCAAGGTGAGCACGACCTTGCCGGTGTGACGGGCCTGGCTGACAAACCGGTAGGCATCAGCGGCACGTCGTACGTCAAACGCCTTGGTAGTCAACGGTGTTAATGAGCCATCGGCAAACAAACCCATCAACTCGCCCAGCATCGCCGCGATCTGCTCCGGGCCGGCTTCCATCAGATCGAAGGCCCGATACTGCACACCCGGATACCGCTGAGCGACGACCAACGGATCGCGCACATCGGTCTTACCCATCTCGACAAACCGACCACCACCGACCAGCAACCGCAACGACGCATCGATAAACTCACCGGCCAGCGAGTTGAGCACCACATCCATTCCGGCCCCACCGGTCGCGGTCAAAAACCGCTCCTCGAACTCCAACGTCCGAGAATCACCGATTTGCTCATCATCAAAACCCATACCACGCAACGTGTCCCACTTGCCAAGACTCGCCGTCGCGAAAACCTCCGCACCCCAACACCGCGCCAATTGCACCGCCGCCATCCCCACCCCACCAGTCCCAGCATGCACCAACACCCGCTGACCCGCCCGCACCCCCGCCAACACCGAAAGCCCATACCACGCCGTCAAAAACACCACCGGCACACCCGCAGCCTCAACCAACGACCACCCCAAAGGCACCCGCACCACCAACCGCTCATCCACCACCGCTTCAGAACCGACCACCCCCAACAACCCCATCACCGCATCACCAACCACCAACCCGCACACACCCGCGCCCACCTCAACGACGACACCGGCACCCTCGGCCCCCAACTCACCCCGACCCGGATACATCCCCAACGCCACCAACACATCCCGGAAATTCACCCCAACCGCCGCCACCGCCACCCGCACCTGCCCGGCGGCCAGCTCCATCCGCGGGCACGGGCACACCACCACATCCTGCAACGTCCCACTACCACCGGCATCCAGCCGCCACCCCCCAGGCGGCAACACCAACACCGAACTCGCACCTACCGGCATCAACCGAGGCCGATAGGCCACACCTGCACGCACCACCAGTTGCGGCTCACCGCAACCAATTACGTCCTCGACATCCACTGAGCCATCAGAATCGACCAACACCACCCGACCCGGATGCTCGGCCTGCGCCGAACGCACCAACCCCCACACCGCCGCACCCGCCAAATCAACGACTTCCTCACCAGCAAGCGCGACCGCCCCGCGTGTGCGCACCGCCAGCACGCCCGGACTGTCAGTGGCCAGCCAGGATTGCAAAGCCTGCAGCACTTCATGGGTCGCCGCATACACCGAGCCGACCGCGTACGACCCGGCGTCCCGGGGTTCCAACACCACGACGCCATCGCGACTGCCATTGTCCCCCACAGCTAATAGCGACCAGACCACCTGAAAGAGCCCACCGCCGCCGTGACTCACCGCGGCAGTCGACCATTGCTCGGTCGACACCGTACGAAGGATCAGCTTCCGCACGGTCAGCACCGGCAGCCCCGCCGCGTCGGCCATTTCCACCGACACTGCCCCAACACCGGCCGGCGCCAACCTCACCCGCGCACGAGAAGCCCCGGCCGCATGCAAACACACCCCCTGCCAACAAAACGGCAACACCGTCTGAGCCTGCTCGTCCGCCAACCCCAACGCGTGCAATGCCGCATCCAACAACACCGGATGCACCCCGAACCCACCACCCCCGGCACCGACAGCCTCCGGCAACACCACGTCCGCGAAGACCTCATCACCGCGCCGCCACATCGCCCGCAGACCCCGAAACGCCGGGCCATACTCATAACCCCGCCCGGCCAACCCCTCATACACCCCGGCCACATCCACCCCCGCCGCCCCAGCCGGCGGCCACACCGACAAGCCCGCCGACGGCTCCAGCGAAGCCGAGCTCAACTCCCCCTCGGCATGCAACATCCAAACCGAATCCGACTGCGGCCCAGCTGAATACACCGACACGGCACGATGTCCCGACGCGGCGACGGGTTGCACGACCACCTGTACGCGCACCCCACCGGCCGCCGACAACACCAACGGCGCCGACAACGTCAACTCCTCGATCACCGAACAGCCGACCTCATCACCGGCCCGCAACACCAACTCGACAAAACCCGCCCCCGGAAACAACATCGACCCCGACACCGCATGATCGGCCAGCCACGGTTGCCCAACCGCCGACAATCGGCCCGTCAGCACCACCCCACCAGAATCGGGCCGCTCCACCACCGCACCCAACAAGCCATGCCCAGCCCCCACTAAGCCCACGCCGCCGACATCTCCCGACCCAACCGACCCAGCCGGTAACCAAAAACGCTGCCGCTGAAAGGCATACGTTGGCAGCTCCACCCGCCGGCCACCCAAACCGCCGAACGTCGCGCTCCAGTCAACCCCTACGCCGGTGCCGAACAGCTGCCCGGCCGCCGTCAGCAGCGAGTCGACTTCGGGACGATTCTTGGGCATCGTCACCACCGGCACCGCCCGCTCGCCCCTCACCGACTGCGCCAGCGAGGCCGTCAAAGCCGCTCCCGGACCCACCTCGACGAACACCCCGGCACCCAATGACTCGGCCGACCGCACCCCGTCGACAAAACGCACCTGCTTGCGCACATGGTCGATCCAATATGCCGCCGACCCGTACCCGGGTCCCGCGGGCTGCCCAGTCATGTTGGAAATCAATCCAATCCGCGGCGCGGCCGGTGATACCTCGGCCACGAGCTCGGCGAAATCGGCGATCATGGGTTCCATCAGCGGTGAGTGAAACGCGTGCGACACCGCCAAGCGATGCACTCGCCGGCCGCGCGTCGCCAGTCGATCCGCCATCGCGTCCACCGCGGCACGCCCGCCCGAAAGCACCACCGAATCGGGACCGTTTAGCGCAGCAATGCTCACGCCATCGGTCAGCATCGGCGTCACGTCGGCCTCGTTGGCCGCCACCGCCACCATCACCCCGCCGGCCGGCAGCTGCGCCATCAACCGGCCGCGCGCTGCCACCACACGCGCAGCATCGGCCAGCGACAACACTCCTGCCACGTGGGCCGCGGCGATCTCGCCGACCGAGTGTCCCATCACCATGTCGGGAACCACGTCCCATGACCGCCAGAGCGCCGCCAGCGCGATCTCGAGGGCGAACAGGGCCGGCTGGGCAAACTCGGTGCTTCGCAACAACTCTGGGTCGCCGCCCCACATCACCCCACGGAGCGGCAACCGGACATGATCATCTAACGCCTCGACTGCCTCGTCGAAGGCGCGGGCGAAAGCGGGGAAACGGGCGTACAACTCCGCGCCCATCCCCAACGACTGCGACCCCTGGCCGGGAAACATGAATACGGTCTTGCCAACCGACCGGGTGCGACCCGCCACCACGTCCGCGGGCTCCCCCGAAGCCAACGCGGCTAGCCCGTCCATGAATCCCTCGCGAGCGTCGCCCACCAGCACGGCGCGATGCTCAAATATGGATCGCGTGGTCGCCAACGACCACGCGACGTCCAACACACCAAGACTCGCATCAGCACTCATGTGCGCCAGTAACCGCATGGCCTGATCGGCCAACGCCTGCGCGGAACGGCCGGAGACCACCCATGGCACGACGGGTCGGCGGTCATCGTCGTCAGCCGCAACGGGCTCTGGTTCGCCGGGCGGTCCCTCCAAGATCACGTGCGCGTTCGTCCCGCTGATCCCGAACGCCGACACCGCGGCGCGACGCGGCCCGTCCTCTGCCGGCCACGAACGCGGTTCCCTCAACAACGAAACCGCGCCGCCAGACCAATCCACCTGGGGGGTGGGTACATCCACATGCAGCGTCTTCGGCATGAGCCCATGCCGGATCGCCTGCACCACCTTGATCACTCCGGCCACTCCGGCCGCCGCCGACGTATGGCCGATGTTGGATTTGATCGATCCCAGCCACAACGGCCGATCCACCGGGCGGTCCTGCCCGTAGGTCGCCAAAAGCGCTTGAACCTCAATCGGATCGCCCAACACGGTCCCGGTGCCGTGCCCCTCGACCAGACCCACGTCGGCTGCGGTCAAGCCCGCGTTCGCCAGGGCCGCCCGAATGACGCGCTGCTGCGACGGCCCGTTGGGCGCTGTCAATCCGTTGGACGCGCCGTCCTGATTCACCGCCGAACCCCGCAGCAACGCCAGCACCGGATGCCCCAGGCGCCGAGCGTCGGTCAAGCGCTCTAGCACCAGCACGCCCGCACCTTCCGACCACGAGGTACCGTCGGCGGCGCCGGCATACACTTTGCACCGCCCGTCGGGGGCCAGCGCCCGTTGGCGGCTGAACTCAACGAATGCCGCGGGCGTCGCCATGACGGTCACACCGCCGGCCAGCGCGAGATCACACTCCCCCGAACGCAATGACTGCGCAGCCAAATGCATGGCCACCAGCGACGACGAACACGCCGTGTCCACCGACACCGCGGGGCCTTCCAGCCCCAGGACATAAGACAGCCGGCCCGACGCCACGCTCAGCGTCGAACCGGTAAGCCCATAGCCCTCGAGGTCGCCTTTGACCTCGCCGCCGTAGCCGGCGTGAATTATCCCGGCGAACACGCCCGTCGCCGAGCCACCCAACGAGAATGGGTCAATTCCGGCCCGCTCCAACGCCTCCCACGACACCTCGAGCATGAGACGTTGCTGAGGGTCCATCGCCAGGGCCTCGCTGGGCCCGATGCCGAAGAATCCGGCGTCGAAGTCGGCGGCGTCCTGCAAAAAACTGCCCCGGCGCGTGTACATCTTGCCCCGTGCGTCGGGGTCGGGGTCGTAGAGCGCGTCTATGTCCCAGCCGCGATCTGTCGGAAATTCCGATACCGCGTCGCGGCCCTCAAGCACCAACCGCCACAGGGTTTCCGGTGAATCCACGCGGCCCGGATACCGGCACGCCATGCCGACCAGCGCCACCGGCTCGGACATCTTGGCTTCCAGCTCGGACACGCGCCGACGCGCCCGCCTGAGGTCCGCGGTCAGACGTTTCAGGTAATCGACGTGTTTCGTGGTGCTCGGCAATGTTAGTCCTGGGTTAGTCCTGGGTTAGTCCTGGGTCAGTCCTGAGGAATATCAGCGGCCGAGTTCTTCGTCGAGGATCGCGAAGAGTTGGCTTTCGCTGGCGGCCTCGAGATCCTCGTCGAGGCGTTCGCGGTCGTCCTGATCGGTACGGGGGCTGCTGAGCAGGCCGTGGATGCGTGCGCTCAGCCGTGCTTTGTCATCGGGTTCCCAATCGGGTTGGTCGAGCAGGGCCTGCAGTTCGCGGACGATGTCGTTGAAGCGGTTCAGCGGGCTAGGTCCGTCAATGGTGGCGGCCAGCTGGGCGTCGAGATGCCCCGCGAGGACGGCCGGGGTGGGGTAGTCGAAAATTAGCGTGGGGGAAAGGGTAAGGCCGGTAGCCGATTTGAGCCGGTTGCGTAGCTCGACCGCGGTCAACGAGTCAAATCCGAGACTATGAAAGGCACGGTCTGCGTCGACATCGGGGCTTCCCGGCAGACCGAGAACGGTGGCGGCGTTGCGGCAGACCAATTCGAGCAACTCGCGGCGTCGCGCATCGGGGGTCAGCCCATGCAGGCGTGTGGTGAACCCCGTCGACGCGGCAATATCGACATCGGTTACGACACGACGGGAAGGCCGGGCAGCCAACCCCCGCAGGATTGGGGGCAGACCGGCGGCGTTGTCCGATAGGGCGCTTTTGTCCACACGGACGGCCACGACGACGGGGCGGTCGGCCAGCATGGCGGTGTCGAACGATTCCAGCGCCTGGTCGGTGGACAGGGCGGCCAGGCCGATCCGGCTCATCCGGGCCTTGTCCCGATCACCCAGGTGTGCCGTCATCGACGAGGCTTGTTCCCACAGTCCCCAGGCCAGTGACAGACCCGAAAGTCCCTGTGCGCGACGGTATTCGATCAGACCGTCCAGGAAACTATTTGCCGCAGCGTAATTGGCCTGTCCGGGGGTCCCCACGATGCCGGCCATCGACGAAAAGACCACGAAAACAGGCAGATCCAAGTCCCGGGTGAGCTCGTGGAGATTCCAGGCCCCGTCGACTTTGGCCCGCAACACCGCATCCACCCGCTCGGCAGTCAGCGATGAGATCAAACCGTCGTCGAGCGCCCCGGCGGCGTGAATGATCCCCCGCAGCGGGTACTGCGCGGGCAGCCGCGCAAACATCGCCGCCACCGCGTCACGGTCGGCCACGTCGCAGGCGACCACCGACACCTGCGCCCCGGCCTCCCGCAATTCGGCCACCAACTCTGGCACCCCGGGGGCGTCCGCGCCGGCGCGACTGACCAGCACCAAATGGGCCACCCCATAGCCGCCGACCATGTGGCGAGCCAGCGCAGAACCGGCCATGCCGGTGCCCCCGGTGATCAACACAGTGCCCCCCGACAACCCCGCGGGCCCACCGGGCAATCTCAGCACCACCTTGCCGGTATGGCGGGCGTGGCTGACGAAGCGGTACGCCTCCGCGGCGTGGCGCACCTCAAAAGCTTTGACTGGCAGCGGCTGTAAGGCGCCTTCCCGCAGCAGGCACAGCACCTCGTCCAGCATCGCCGCGATACGACCCTCGCCGGCATCCATCAGATCGAACGCCCGGTACTCGACTCCTGGATGCCGCTCGGCAATGACCCCGGGATGGCGAAGATCGGTCTTCCCCATCTCTATGAATCGACCACCGCCCACCAACAACCGCAACGACGCGTCGATGAACTCGCCGGCGAGCGAGTTCAGCACGACATCCACTCCCGCGCCCGCGGTGGCGGCCATAAACCTTTCCTCAAACTCCAATGTCCGGGAATCCCCGATATGGTCTTCAGCAAAGCCCATTGCGCGCAACGTGTCCCACTTGCCGCGACTCGCGGTAGCGAAAACCTCAGCGCCCCAATGGCGCGCAAGTTGCGTTGCGGCCATCCCCACACCGCCCGTGGCGGCGTGCACCAACACCCGCTGGCCCTTACTCAACCCCCCGAGCACCGAAAGGCCATAGAACGCCGTCAAAAACACCACCGGCACGCCCGCAGCCTCGACCAGCGACCACCCGGAAGGCACCCGCACCACAAGCCGCTGGTCCACCACCGCTTCAGAACCGACCACCCCCAACAACCCCATCACCGCATCGCCAACCGACAAACCGGTCACACCCGGACCCACCTCGACAACCATCCCAGCGCCTTCGGCCCCCAACCGGCCACCGCCGGGGTACATGCCCAACGCCACCAACACGTCTCGGAAATTCACCCCGATCGCGGCCACCGCCACCCGTACCTG
>NZ_JAFBAT010000317.1 GCF_019247615.1 Mycobacterium sp.
GCCGATGATCAATGAGGCTGCCGACGGGGCCGACACGGTCGCCTGGCTGCGCGAGCAGCCCTGGTTTACCGGTCGGTTCGCCACCGTCGGGCTGTCGTACCTGGGATTCACCCAGTGGGCACTCCTGGCCGACCCGCCGCCGGAGCTGGCGGCTGCCGTCATCACCGTCGGCCCTCACGATTTCAACGCGTCGGTCTGGGGCACCGGGTCGTTCGCCGTCAACGACTTCCTGAGCTGGAGTGACCTGGTCGCCCACCAGGAGGATCCGGTGCGCGTCCTGGCCGCCCTGCGCCAGCTGCAGGGTCGACGCAAGGTCGCGCAGGCGGCCGCCGCGGTGCCGATGGGGGCGGCGGCCAGGACGCTGCTCGGCGCCGGCGCGCCATGGTTCGAATCGTGGGTCGAACACTGCGAACCGGACGACCCGTTCTGGGCTTCGCTGCGGTTCAGCGAGGCGCTGGAGCGCGTGCGGGTGCCCGTGCTGCTCATCGGGGGCTGGCAGGACATCTTCCTGAAACAGACGTTGGAGCAGTACCGCCACCTGCGCGGCCGCGACGTGGACGTCGCGCTGACGGTGGGCCCGTGGACGCACACCGAGATGCTGACCAAGGGGCTGGCCACGGGTGCGCGGGAAACGCTGGATTGGCTTCACGCCCACTTGGGCGGCGCGCCCGCACCGCGCCGGCCGAACAGGGTCCGCGTCTACGTCACCGGGTTGGACAAGGCCCGCGCCTGGCGCAACCTGAGCGACTGGCCGCCAGTTACCAGGGAACGAGCGCTGTATCTTCGCCCCGGATGCCACCTGGGCGAGACCCCGCCCACGGACCTGACGGGATTGGCGCCGGCGACATTTCGCTACCACCCCGCTGATCCGACGCCCACCATCGGCGGTCCCCTGCTTTCCCCGAACGGGGGTTACCGCGACGACGGCAGGCTGGCGTCGCGGGATGACGTGCTCGCCTTCACCAGCGTGACCCTCACCCGTGACCTGCACGTCTACGGAAATCCCGTGGTGGAGCTGACGCACACGTCGGACATTCCCCATGTCGACCTGTTCGTTCGCATCAGCGAGGTGCGTGCGGTTGGGGGAAGGAGCCGATCCCGGAATGTCAGTGACGGCTATCTGCGGTTGCGGGCAGCGCCCGCAACCGTAAGCGGGACGGTCAGAGTCGAACTCGATGCAATCGCCCACCGCTTCCGCGTGGGCTCGCGCATCCGCCTCCTGCTCGCCGGCAGCTGGTTCCCGCGCTACGCGCGCAACCTCGGCACCGAGGAACCGATGCTGACGGGCCGCCAGTCCAAGCCGGCCACCCACGCCGTGCACTACGGGCACTCACGGCTGCTGCTTCCCGTCGGCCCCGGCGACCCGTCAGCCGACCGCGTTCCGGACCCGGGCGGCGACTTCAGCTAGCGCGGCCTGGTCGTGATCGGGGTCGAAAACGGGCGGCGCCAACGACACCTGCAGCGGCAGGTCTACCCAGCTGCGGCAACCTCCGTACTCCTCAGATCGCCTGATTCGCACCGGTTCTGCCAGCGGCCGCACCGAGACCACCAGCACCGCCAGCTTGTGCCTCGGCCGAAAGTCGAGCCGGTCAGCGCGCACCGATTCGGCGGTCCAGATGTGCAGGTCCTCGATCGCCCCCAGCCCATCCGGTCGGTTGACCTCTTGCGCCGCAACGACTTTCGCGGCCGCTCTGATCACCAGCTGCTCGTCGGTGCTGTCGGCGGCGGCGACGTCCAGCAGGTCCCGATGCTCGGGGCGGACGCGGTGCGCGTGGCTGTGGGCGACCGTCGGGAACAGCAGGAATTCGCTGGCCGCCAGGTCGAACCGCTTTTCCCCGATGCCGCCCTTGCGCAGCAGCACCCGCTGCCGACCGTCGAGCAGCGCGTGCACCACCGCGCTCCACTCCTTGAGCGCGGGCATGGTCGCGGTCAGCGTCACGTCGCTCTCGCGAGCCGCGCCACCACCTCGGGCCGGCGCAGCGGCGGGACGGTCTTCGGTGGCTGGCGACGTGGCGGCAAGGACTGCAGCAGTCGCGTCGTCGCCGACGCGACCTCGTCGACCGCCGCCTCGAACGCTTCGGCTGCGGCCCCAGTCAGCTTGGTCGGGTGGGTGATGCCGCTGACCTTGCGCACGTACTGGCGCGCGGCCGCGGCGATCTCCTCGGGCGAGGCCGCCGGCTGCAGGCCACGCAGTTCGGTGATGTTCCGGCACATGAACTCCACCATAAGGGCGGCAGGCTCGGCGAGGCCGTCGATGTGGGCTGACTACGGTGATGTGATGACCGATGACATCCTGCTGATCGATACCGACGAGCGGGTGCGCACACTGACCCTGAACCGGCCGCAATCGCGCAACGCGCTGTCCTCGGCGTTGCGCGATCGGTTCTTCTCAGCCCTGGCGGGCGCCGAAGCCGATGACGACGTCGACGTCGTGATCGTCACGGGTGCCGATCCCGTGTTCTGCGCGGGACTGGACCTCAAGGAGCTCGGCGGCCAGTCGGCCCTTCCGGATATTTCGCCGCGGTGGCCCCCGATGACCAAGCCGGTGATCGGCGCGGTCAACGGCGCCGCGGTCACCGGCGGCCTGGAGCTGGCCCTGTACTGCGACGTCCTGATCGCTTCGGAGCAGGCCCGCTTCGCCGACACGCACGCCCGCGTCGGGCTGCTGCCCACCTGGGGTCTGAGCGTGCGGTTGCCGCAGAAGGTGGGCGTCGGCCTCGCCCGGCGCCTGAGCCTCACCGGGGACTACCTGTCCGCCGCGGACGCGCTGCGTGCCGGGCTGGTGACCGAGGTGGTGCCGCACGATCAGCTGCTGCCGACGGCCCGTCAGGTGGCGGCGTCGATCGTCGGAAACAACCAGAACGCGGTGCGGGCACTGCTGGCGTCCTACCACCGGATCGATGATTCGCAGACAAGCGCGGGGCTGTGGCTCGAGGCCATGGCCGCCAGACAGTTCCGCACCAGCGGCGACGACATAGCCGCCAACCGCGAGGCAGTCCTGCAACGCGGGCGGGCCCAGGTTCGATAACCACTAGGATCCGACCAACGGCAACACAGACGCAGGAGGAATCGACGATGCGCGCCGGCCGCCTCGGGTTGGGGGTCCTCACCGTGCGGGCCCTCGGCGGCCTGGGCTTGGCCGCGGCGTCCGCGCTCGCGGCGCCCGCGCCGCAATCGGCCGCGCTGCCGCCACCCGGATTTCCCAACCTCGACGGGTTCACCCCAGTTTCCGCGGACGGCTACACCGCGCCTACCCGGCAGGACGCCTCCACGCGGATCAGTTTTTCCGCCACGCCCACGCTGGTGTGCGATTTCTACGGCGGGGCCGCCCCCCCGCCGCAACCGTCGCAGGACATCAAGTGCACCGGCGACGTCCCCGGATTGGACGACCTGACGTTCCCCGGCGGGGGGCACCCGAAACCGGGCGACTGCGTCGTCGGTTCCGTGAACTTCAAAGGACCCGGCTACGAGTTGAGCCGCATGTCCTACGCCGGCTGTGACGGCAATCCGCCCACCCTGTCGTCCGGCGGCAAACCACTAGCTGCGGGCCAGAAATTGTCGTATCTGAACGTCACGTGCGCCGTCGGGGCCGACAATCTCGTTGCCTGCCTGGACACCACCAGCGGCGACCACGGGTTCGTTCTGCAACGCTCGGGAAGCTGGGCGTTCTAGTCCTGGGCGTTCTAGTCCCGGCCGTTCTCGCCCAAGGCGGCGCGCAGCGACGCCACGGCGTCGTCGATGCAGCCGGCGGTCGAATATCCCGCGGCCAGCCGGTGGCCACCGCCGCCGAACGCCGAAGCGACCGCCGCCAAGTCGACGTCGGCCTTGGCCCGCATCGACACCGACCACTCCCGCGGAGCGACCTCCTTGAAGACCGCCGACACCTCAGCCTGCTGTGTGGTGCGCACGATATCGACGATGCTCTCGACTTCCTCCGGGCGAGAACCGATCCAGTCCCGATTCTCGACGACCGCGTACACCAGCCCGCGGCCGCCCGCCGCATCCGGCAGCAGTTGCGCCGACCCCAGCACCCGCGACAGCAGCGGCAGCCACCCGAACGGATGGCTGTCCATCAGCGTTCGGCTGACCGCGGCGTTGTCGACGCCGGCGTCCACCAACCGGGCGGCGAGCCGCAGGGCGCGCGCTGGCCCAACGAAACGACCCGGTGTCGGTCGTGAGGCCGGCGTAGATACAGTGCGCGACGTCCGGCTCGATCGGCTTGCCCCACGTGTCGAGCAGCTCGGCGATCATCATCGTGGTGGAGTCCGCCGACACGTCGACAAAGTTCGCGGTGCCGAACATGTCGTTGGAGGCGTGGTGGTCGATGACGAGCACCCGTCGGTCGGGACCGGCCAGGTCGCTCAGCGATCCCAGCCGCTTGACGCTCGGAACGTCAACGGTCACAACGAGATCGACATCGCGACGCATCGCATCCGGGTCGACCAGCAGATGACAGCCGGGCAGCGACGCCAGCGACTCCGGCAGGCTCGCCGGCGCGGCGAAACTGACCTCGACATCCTTGCCGCACTTGTCGAGCACCAGCGCCAGCGCCAGCCCCGCGCCAATGGTGTCGGCGTCGGGATGGACATGGGCG
>NZ_JAFBAT010000086.1 GCF_019247615.1 Mycobacterium sp.
TGGCGGCGGTGGTGGCGGCGGCGCGAACCTGTAATCCTCGTCCGGGTCGCAGAGAACGGACGTCGCGCCGTCCCCGTCCGCGGACAACGTCTTCGCCCCGGATCCGGACGTGCCGCCGTCCATGGATACGGCGTCGATGTCGTCGGCCGCGCCCTCGTCGACTTCCTCATAAGCCTTGGCCGCATTCCGGAGGGACTTCGCCAGCGTTTTCCATTCCCGCTCGCACGCCCGAATGTACAGCCGCAACCGGTCGGCGTTGATCGCGATCTGTACGGCGGCGTCACGCACGAATGTGAGGTTGCACGGCGCTTGCGGGTTCCCCACCGGCAGAGGCGGCAACGGGGCCTCGATCTCAGCGGCTCTCGCGATGAGTTCTTGGTATTCGACGTTCAGCGTCTGCGTCATATCGGCTCAGTCTCCTCGTGCAGAAGCCATCGTTCCGGGTGGGCTCGGCCACATGAACGACCAATCACCTTGTGCCACAATCACGTTGTGCCGCAACGCCGGAAGGGACACGGCCAACAGCGAAGATTCACCGACCACCCCTTTCGTCGTGAATGGTCGTGCGGGCGGTGCAGTGGGGGGCGTCAACCGCCACGTGTGCAATCGTAATGCCCTGATCATCTTGGCTCCCGGGGTTTTTCGCGAGATCTTCGGCCGGTTCAGACTCCGCGAGCCCGGCGACCGCCCGAATTCAGCCCGTCGACACCGCCCGTTCAACTGGCGTGGCTCAGCCGTTACCTTCGGTCCACTCATCACGATGGCCCAGGGGATCGCTCCCGTGCCGGCTTCACGTATCCCGGCTCTCGAACAGATCGCAGTAACCTCGTTGTGCTGCGGACTTGAACTGCCTGTACAGCTTGAACCTGATCTCGCCCGCATGCAATCGCGCGAGCAACTCCTCGAGCCCGCCGACCAGGTCGTCGTACTGCTGTTGGAGTAACGCAACACGCGCACCCGATTGCTCCGATCGACAGGTGTGCAGAACGCGCAGCGTCAGAACGGAAAGCCTATCGACGATCGTGCCGGGGGTTTCGGTGTGCAGCGGTGCGCTTGCGTTCAGCTCGACCCTGTCAACCAAGGCGACGTCGATGTCCTCGATGGTCGCGTTCCGCCGGGCGTTGAGGTCGTCTATTCGCCGTTTTCTGGTTGCCACTTCACGGTCGTCGGCGCCGGGGCGGCGCACTGCGTCTTCGTGATGCCACAACGCGAAGTTCAGCGCATGCAGACGCAGGGCTCTTGCTGCGATGCTGTCGCCGGCAGGCGCGTCGGCGGGTATTTCGGAGTGCCACAACCGGGCGGTGTCGTAGAAGTCGCGCACTGCGCCGAGCAGCGCTGCGCTGACCGAATCCCGGCGCGTGCCAGGATCGCCCCGATCAATACGCTCTGCGGCAAGATCTTCCATTGCGTCGAGGACTTCTTCCACGGTGATGTCCGCCATCGTGGGCCTGTCGACATGCCGGCCCGGCGCGAATCTGAACCCCCATTGCCCGGACCCCGTCGGACCGAACAGGCCCACGCCGGGCACCCCCGACAGATCGGCGGCGTGCAGCATGGAGGAGTCCACCCCGAGGAAAAGGTCCGCGTTGGCAACCAACGCCATCGCGAGGTCTAGCGGCAGCCCGAGATGGGGGGATACACGGTCGCGCTCGCGCCCGACGTTGAGCTCCTCATGCCCCATCCCGACCACCCATGCCACAAAGTCACGATGAAGCGCCAGGAAACGGTCCAACACGTCGATGAACCTGGTTGCCGGCCAGCGCTTTTCCGTCCAGGCCGTGTCGGCGTGCACGGCGAGCACCTTGATCCCGGCGGGCACGGTGGCACGAATTGAACGAGCCTTCTGTTGCACCGCCGGCGGGAACGGCATCGGCTGGGCGTAATTTTCGATCCGCAGCGAGGGATCGAACAAGCGCGCCAATTTGAAGGTCAGGTCGGCCGCGTGGGGCTGATCGCGCGGGATGACGATGTCGTAGTCGTCGGTCGGGAAGCCGATGCTCGTTGTGGGAGCGAGCCGTTGCCACAGGGACCGGATGAAACTGTTCGACGGCACGTCCCATGGCACGGCGTTGATGAACACATCGACAGAACCGATCTCGGACGCGAGGGCTTCGCAGTCGAGAGTCCGCGTCGGGGTTTTCCCTATCGGCGGTCCGGTCGGGGTAATTCCCGTGATGTCGACATACCGCGGACTGACCTCTCGGAAGCAGAGGTCGAAAGCGAACTTGGGACAGATCAACGTGAGCGGGGCGGCGAACATTTCGGCCAAGGCGCGCACCGTCGGCAGGGTCAGGATGGAGTCCCCGATGAGCGTCGAGAAGTACACCGCGGGGTTGCGTGCCTGCAGCAGGTTGCTTAGCCGTTGAGGGTCGAGGATCGACGAGTGCCCGCCCTGCAGAACCCTGATTTCGCTCAAGCGGTGACCACCCCCATCGACACCAGGTCCTCCATCGCACCGAGCACGTCTTCCACGGTGATGTCCGCCATCGTGTTCCTGTCGACGTGCCGGTGCGGTCCAAACCTGAATCCCCACGTGGCTGACCGCGTCGGGCCGAAAAGGCCGACGCCGGGCACCCGCGCGAGATCGGCGGCGTGCAGCATGGATGAGTCGATGCCCACGAAAAGATCCGCCTGGGCCACCAGCCCCACCGTGAGGTCGAGGGGCAATCCCAGATGCGGAAAGACGCGATCGCGCTGACTTCCGACGTTGAGTTCCTCATGCCCCATGCCGACCACCCACACCACGAAATCGTCGTGGCGGGAAAGGAACTCGTCGAGCAGGGCGATGAATCTGGTCACGGGCCAACGCTTCTCGGCACTCTCGGTGTCGGCGTGCACGACCAGCACCCTCACTCCCGCCGGCACACCGGCGCGAATCGATCGCGCTTGCTGCTGGACGGGCGGCCGCAGCGGCACGGGGTGCGCGAAACTTTCGATCCGCAGCGACGGATCGAACAGCCGGGCCAACTTGAACGTCAGGTCGGCCGAATGGCAATCCTCTGTGGGGACCACGATGTCGTAGATGTCGGGGGGAAATCCGATGCTCGCGGTGGGAGCCACGCGTTGCAACAGGGGACGCATGAGAACCTCTGCCAGCGCGCTCCACGGCAGGGTGTCGATGAACACGTCGACCGCACCTATCTCGGACGCCAGGGCATCGAAGTCGAGCGCCCGGCCCGGCCGTCCCAGCACGGGCGGGGTCCCGGTGAGGGGTAACCCCGTGATGTCGACAAGTCGAGGGCTTACCTCCCAGAAGCACAGGTCGAAGGCAGCCTCGGAGCAGATGAGCGTGAGTGGGGCGCTGAACATCTCGCCCAAGGCTCGAAGCGTTGGCAGCGTCAAGACGGCGTCCCCAATCTTGAGGACGAAACAGACGGCGGGCGTGCTCGCCCGCAGCAGATCGCTTAGCGGTGGCTCGGCGTGCCGGCCGTGTCGCCTAGTCTTCGGCAATCGTCTTCTGGAGCGTACCGATAATCTTGACGAGCGATTCCATCGTCTGGCCGGTAATGGCGTCGAGGGCGGCGGTCGCCTTCGCGTTGGCCATCATGAGCGCTTCGTTGATGCGCTCCTCGACTGTTTCGGCACCGAGGCGCAACAGGCCGTCCTCGATGTGCAGCTGGGTGATGACCCGGTCGCCATCGATCACCACTTCGACGGTCTCGGTCTGGTCTTGGGCCGCATAGGATCCGGTGGCCTGCTGCTTCATCGCGCCCTCAAGCACATCGGTCAGGTTCTTGAATTCACCCAAAACCTCGGCAACCTGCGGATGCGTCCCTGTTTCCACGAGATGCTCCTTAACTGTCGGGGCAGCCACGCTGCCAGGGCGGTTGCCGACGCAGCCCCCGCCTGCGGCAGGTCCTCAGTCTAAAGCGGCATGTCGGCTACCCGGCGACTGTTAGACGATTGTTCATCTGGCACACGTCGCGACGGGCTCCTGCGCGGTAGCGAGTTCAGGTAGCGGCTCTCCTCCGGCTGCGAGATCGGCCGGATCGGCAACTGGCGATGCCGCGGTGTGCCGATAGCGTTGTGCCGCAGGGTTACCCGTTCGACGCCGGGGTGCCGGCCTATGAAGGTCGTCGTGTTCGGCCACGCGACATGCGTGTCCGGACCGACGTTCGCGCCGATCAAGGAGGCGAACTCCCTGAAAGGCGGCGCAAGCGTGACAATGCCGCCTGCAGCCGTGGCTCGGATGACGAACTGGACGAAGGTCCGGGCATCGCCCAGGTTGATGCTCGCGTCGACGTCGTCGAACGGCAGGTAGACGGGGTAGTGGCTCGTGGTTTCCCCGACCAGTACACCCGCTGACCCGATCGGCAACTGACAGTGACGATCCGGGACGAGGGTCTGGCCTTCCAGGGCTGCTCGCTGAGCGCCGGAAACCCGGGAGAAGCCGGGTGGCCTTTTCGGCTTGTCTTTTGTGGTCAGCAGCACCGTGGACTGCGGCGCCATCCCGGGAACGACCCGGACCCTGGTGATGGTGTGGTCGGCAGGCTCCGACCACCACACGTCCGGGCCGCCGGGCGCAGTGTAAGCGGTAGTGAAGTTTTCGGCGCCGCGGATCGCGGACCACCTCTCCCGTTTGAAGCTGATTTCGGTGGCGTGGTCGAAATCGTCAAAGCTGCGGCAGCACACCGCGTCGACACCGTTGCCGGCAAGTCCGTCGGCGACCCGCGTGGTCGAAGCGACCAGGTAAAGGGCCAATCCTGTGACGCCGCCGTCGCGGCGCAGAGCCGACTTCCGAGCGCGTCGCGGGTCAGCCCGCATCACAATCCAGGTCCGCCGACAGGCGGGGGCGGGGTCACGCCCAATCACCTGCTGATACAGGCTCAGCACCTCCGCCGGCGCGGTCTTGGCAACGCGGTAGCCGGCCGACACGATGTCGGCTTCCAAGTCGGGGCAGTGCACCGATAGCAGCCGCTCGAGCAACCGAGTGTCGACCGTGTCGTCGGTGTGGGCTCGCCCATCGACGATGACCGTCGGCGTGAACGGCCGGGGGATGAGCTCGATCAGTGCCACGAGGAGCTTGCCCTGCCAGCGCACGGCTACGTGATCCCCCGGCTGCACCGTGGCGCCGACGTCGGGTTCGGACGGCGGTTCTGGGGGCCTGCGGTGGCGCACCAGCCAGGCGCATACCGCCGCGATCCAACCCGTCAGCCGCCGCCCGCGGAAGCTCACTAGGGCCACGACCAGGGCCACCGCAACCACGGTCGGTCCCGCCCATTCAAATCGGGTCCCGCGGAACAACAGGATGCACAGCGGCGCCAGCGCTGCCGCCCATAGCGCGTGCCCGGCGGTGAAGCGCAACCGGAATGAGCTAAGCGGGTTCTTCATCGTCTTCTCAGGGCTCGCCCGGTCAGTGCACCCAATCCCAGCGCGGCCACCAGCGCGACGACCCCGAGCGTGACGGCGTTGATGGGCCTGTGGTCGGGCCTCGGCGCAGGCGGCGGCGGTTGTAATGGCCTGACCGCGTAAGGGACTCGCGCCGTCGCGGGGCCGGCGGGGACGTCCCATGTCAGGGCCGCGACCGCGTTGACCGTCCCCGCGCCGACCGCGTCGTCCACGCCGCCGCCGGGGTGGCGGGCGGTGGCGGTGATCCGGTTGAGGATCTGCGCCGGCGTCAGGTCGGGGAACCGCTGTCGCAGCAGCGCCGCCAGACCGGAGACATACGCCGCGGCGAACGAGGTGCCGGCGATGGGCACCGGACCGTCCTTGCCGGGCAACGCGTCCACCGGCTCCCCCTCGGGGCCGAGCGCGACGATGTTCTCCGCCGGTGCCGCGGCACCCACCCACGGTCCGTGCATCGAGAACGGGCTCGGCGCCCCGTTCTCGCCGACACCCCCGACGGCCAGCACCAGCGGCGCGTACCACGCCGGCGTGACGATCGTCTGCACCTGCTGCCAGCCGCGCGGGTCGGCGGCCATGGCCGGGTCGGGGGGCGGGTTCTGCGCGCAATCGCCCCCGACGTTCCCGGCCGCGGCGACGATCACGGCACCTTTGACGTTGACCGCGTAGTTGAGGGCCGCGCCGAGGGTGGACTCGTCGACCGGCTTTCGCACCTTGAAGCAGGCCGCTTCGCTGATGTTGATGACGCCCGCGCCGAGATTGGCCGCGTGTACGACGGCGCGCGCCAGGCTGCGGATGGAGCCGGCGGCCGGCGTCGCGTTGGGATCGTTCTGGTCGGGTGGGTTGTCCTTGGCCTCGAAGGCTTCCGACGTCTGGCGCACCGAGAGCAGCCGCGCGTCGGGCGCGACGCCAACGAACCCGTCGGTGAGGGCCGGCCGGCCGGCGATGATGGATGCCGTGAGCGTCCCGTGGGCATCGCAGTCGGAAAGCCCGTTGCCGTCCTTGACGACGAAATCGCCGCCGGGCTCCGCCGGGACGCGCGGCGAGGGGTCCACGCCGGTGTCGATAACCGCCACCGTGATACCGGCACCGGTCGCGAATTTGTGGGCCTCGCCGACGCCGAGATACGTGTTGGCCCAGGGTGGGTCGTGGAAATTGGTGCCCGGCAACGTCAACGGTCCCTTGCACACGCGGCGCTGTTCGAGGGGCTGGTCGGGCCCCGTCACGTCGGGCGGCACGGCGCCCGGGTCTATCGATGGAGGCGCTACGGCGGACGCGGGGGGTGCGGCGAGCAGCGTGAGGATCATCACCGTGATCACGCAGATACGGTGCACCGCCGCACACTCCATTCGTCTAGGTTCATCTACCTGCGCTGCGCTGCCGGAATTTTAAGCTTTTCCGGCCTTGGGGGCGCTAGCTTTTCGGGCGGACGGCGCACGACTCTCGATGTTCACGAAACGGACAGTGGCCCGTAACTGAACACACCGTTACCAGACGATAGCGGCCATGTCGCGGTTGTCCGCGCACACGCTGCGCACCGCGGCCTTGAGGTCGTCGGCGGTGATGATCTGTAGATCCTCCACCGTCACAGGTTGGCCCGCCCGTTTTTGCGCGACCACTCGGGTGTCACGGAAACCCTCCGCGCGCTCGATAACGTTGCGGGCGAATCGGCCGTTCTGCATGGCATCGATGCCGTGCCGTCCACCGGGCGTGGTGTAGTTGCGGATGGTGGTGGCCGCGTCCAGAAACGCCTGCCGGGCGGCGTCGTCGAGCAGGCTGGCGCGCGGTGTCGCGTAACGGTGACCGATTTCGACGATCTCGGCCGGCGAGTACGACTCGAACCGCAGCTTCCGATTGAACCGGCCGGCCAAACCCGGGTTGACCGTGAGGAATTCGTCGACCTGGTCCTCGTAGCCCGCCCCGATGAAGCAGAAGTCGAAGCGGTGTGTTTCCAGCGCGACGAGCAGTTGGTTGACGGCCTCCATGCCGATCATGTCCGGGGTGCCGTCCTGATGGCGTTCGATCAGCGAGTAGAACTCGTCCATGAAAATGATTCGGCCAAGCGACTTTTCGATCAGCTCATTGGTCTTGGGGCCCGATTCGCCGATATAGTGCCCGCAGAAATCCGACCGCCGGACCTCACGGATCTCGGGGTGCCGCACGATCCCCATGCCGGCATAGATCTTGCCCAGCGCTTCGGCCGTGGTCGTCTTGCCGGTGCCGGGCGGTCCTACCAGGAGCATATGGTTGGTTTGGCCTTCCACCGGCAGGCCGTGCTCGAGGCGCATCATGCGCACCTCGAGCTGGTCTTCCAGCGCGGAGACCGCCTGCTTGACCGCGGCCAGGCCCACCTGCCTGGCCAGCAGCTCGCGGCCCTCGGCCAGCAGTTCGGCGCGCCGTTCCGCCGCGTCGTCGTCGTCGAGCTGGTCGCGGCTTTTCGCCGTCGACGCGTCCCACTTGTCGGTGCGGCTGGCAATGCTTTGCTCGTCGGTCACGACCAAGCGCAGATTCGGGTCTGCCAGTGCGGCTTTGGCGGCATCGGTCAACACCCCGTTGATGGTCGCCTTGGACAGCCAGACCTGCGCCCGGTCCTCGTCGTTGAGCTGCCGGTGAACCATGCCACGCAGGTACGCCAAATCGGCGACCAACAGCGGAATGTCGGCCGGGCCGATGGCGGCGGTCAAAACCTCGGCGCCGAACCGGCCCGACGACGTGTGCTGCCCGATCACGTCCACCCGGTCCAGCCAGTCCAGCGCCACTCGGCCTTGCCCGAGATGTGCGGCGGCGTGAGCGGCCAGCGCGCAAATGGAGGCTGTCACCGCGGACATGATGATCGCCTGCGGCGGCAGCTCCTCGGCGGCCGTCAACAACACGTCCGGCCAGCGCTGCGTGGCGTACATCAGGAACGCCCGCGCCAATTGGTGCCACTGATAGTTGCCCCAAGAGTCCAACAACTCGCGGTTTGCCAGCAGCTTGTCGGCCTCGGCGTACTCGCCGGCAAGCGTCAGTGCGGACGCCAGTCCAAGCCCCACCTGGGATGCGTCGGTCACGGTGATACCGATGTAGGGACCCAGCTGCATCTCGGCCGCCAGTGTCCGGCCGATGCGTGTGGTCTCGCGGTGCAGCCATTCGCGGTGATCGTTGAGCCGTTTCAGCGATGCCAGGTCGTTGCCGCCGCACGCGATGCGAGCCAGCCAGGCATCCGCCATCGTGGGATCCGTTTCGGTGGCGGCGATGAATTCGGGCAACGCCGCCGCCGGCCCCTGCCGGTCCCAGATCGCCATGGCGCGGTCGAAATGCCTACGCGCCGTGAGCAAATCGCTCATGGTCTACGCTGTCTCGAATGACATCGCGACCAAATCCTGGTCCACGTAGCGGTTCTCCGCGCGGAACAAGTCGACATCCACCAGCCAATGTCTGCCTGCCGCAGTGACTTTCACCCTGGTGGCGCTGACCTGCTCGATCGCCACCTCGAACGCATGCCCGTGCCCGTCGGGAAGTTTGGTGCCGGCCGGTGCGATGGTGATTACGGTGGCGGGGCGGGGCGCGGGCGAGATCGCGGCGTCGTGCTCGACGACGCTGACGGTGGTGCGCGGGGCGGGCCGGGACGTGCCGACGACGCTCACCGCGGGCATGCGTACGCTGGCCCAGCGCTTGCCGTCGCGGGTGTGGACACATACCCGCTCGCCGGCGCCCGCGGCGCGAATGACGATCCGTTTGGCGATCGCGTCGTCGGCCGCCACGAAGACCCGCGACAGCTCACCCGCGTCGGTGACCGGGATCATCAGGCGGTCACCGTTGCTCAGCTTGCCCACCAACACGCCCGACGGTCCTATCTCGACGACCAGCTGCGCCGGCAACTCGCTGCGCCGCAGTCCGCGCAGGTGTGGGCGCGGGCCGCACATGTTGGCGGCCGCCGCGGCCGCTTGCTCACCGTCCAGACGACGCAACACGACACTGGGCGGGCTCGGCGCCTGCGTCGGGGTGCGCACGGTGAGCGTGGCGGTGCAGGTGCCGTCCGCGAATACCGTCACGTTTTGGATGACCTCGTCGACCCGCAACGTCCACGCCTGCCCGAGCACGTGGGAGGTGATCGCTTGAGCAGGATAGGCATACGTCGTCATCCACCCGGCCTCCCCCCGGATGGCCTTCCACTTCTGTTTCGTGCCGGACACCGCGTCCCAGCCGAGCCGACGATCGAGTTCGACCAGGTCGGTCGCGGTGGCCACCTTCGCCCGCAAGCCGTGGCAGCGCAACAGGCCGGCGATCCGCTGGGCGGCGGAAATAGCAGTCGCGCCAACGGTTGTGCGCCAGCGCAACGCGTCCGAATTGTCGATCACCGGCAGCCGAAGGATCAGCCAGGTCTCGCGCCGGCCGGCATAGGGCGGGGTGCCGATCTCGGCGTCATACACCCGTGGGTAATCACCGACGTTGCCGCACCGCGACCCGAACGACACGACGCTGATCGATTCGAGTTCCAGGCCAAGCGGGTGCTGCAGCATCGGCACGAGATCCGCGACGTCGACGACGTTTTCGGTCTCGACGGTCACCGAGCCGGTCACCGTGGTGGCCCGGTGCCCTCGTCCGAGCAGCTGCACCGCCACGACAGCGGCACCGTCTTGGACGCGGACGCCGCCGCCGGACCGGTTGCTTGCCACGGTGATCGGGTCACCCCAGCTGATCGGTCGCCGGCCCCGCAGCGCCAGGACCGCCCACGACCACGCGGGCTGTCCCCGCCATGGCACAAAAACCAGCGCGACGCACACCACCACGGCCACGGCGGCGCCGATGTAACCCGCCAGCGCCCAACTCGCCAACGCAAGCAAGAAGACCGCCAGTATGCCCACGGCACGCCGGTTGCTGTCCGGACTGAATCCGGTCAGCCTCGACCTCATCGTGCCCTCCGCAGTCGCATCCCGAGCGCCACGACCAGCACACCGGCGACCACCGCGCCGAGGAAGCCGATGGCGATGTTGCGTGCCCGATTGTCCGGCGGGGGCGGCGGCGACGCCGGGGCGATCACCCTGCTCTGCGCCCCCGGGGGCGTTCTGTCGCCGGGAGGAATGTTGAACGTCAGCGCGGCGACCGGATCCACCAGTCCGTAGCCCACCTTGTTGTCGACGCCGGCCGACGGATTGTGCGCCGATTCCACGATGCGGTTGATCACCTGATGCGCGCTCAGCTCGGGGTATTTCGCGCGCACCAGCGCCGCGACACCGCTGACGTAGGCCGCCGAGAAGCTGGTGCCCCAAAACGGCATGTTCTTCTCGCCCGGTCGTGAAGGGGGATAGGCGTTGACCGGGCCGCCGCCCTGCGGCGACAGGCCCATGATGTGCGTCGCGGGCCCTGCCACGCCGACCCACGGGCCTGACATGCTCTTGTCGATAGGCGCCCCGGTGGCATCCACGCCACCCACAGATAGGACGTAGTCGGAGAACCAGGACGGCGAGGAGATGACTTTGACCTGATGCCAGTCCCGCGGATCCGAGGGGTCCAACGGGTCGTAGAGCGGGTTGTTGTCGCAGCCGCCTTCGCCGTCGTTGCCGGCCGCGGCGACGACCACTGCGTCCTTGACGGTTGCCGCGTACCACAACGCCGCTCCGAGCGCTCGCTGGTCGGTATTCGATACCGCCGGCAGACAGGACGTCACGGATATGTTGATCACCTTCGCCCCGATGTTCGCCGCGTGAACCACCGCCCGCGCCAAGGTATTCAGCGTGCCCGCCTTGACCTTTTCGTCGGAGTTGGGGTCGCCGGGCGTCGGGTTGACTGGCTCGAAGGCTCGCGACGACTGCCGGATCGAGATGATGGTGGCGTGCGGCGCCACACCGACGACCCCGTCGGGCGCGCCCGGAGGGGGCGGCGGCACCGCCGGCTCGTCTTCCGTTTGCGGGTCGGGCGGCCCGTTGGCGGGGGCCATCTCGCCCGGCTCGGGCGGGGGAGCCGGGGGCGGCGGTGGCGGAACGACCTGCGTGATCGTCACCGGCGGAGGCGGCGGCGGGGGAGCCACGGGCGGCGGGAGCTCGACGGGCGGGAGAGGCGCCGCGGCGGTCGGTGGCGGGCCGGCAGGTGGAGGAAACGCCGGCGTGGGTGGCATCGGCCGTGGCATCGGCGAAAGCCCTTGGGGCGCAGCGCCGATGATCGCACCCACCACCGTGCCGTGCGCGTCGCAATCTGACAGGCCGTCCTCACCCATGATGTAGTCACCGCCCGGCACGGCGGGCAACCGCGGATTGGGGGTCATCCCGGTGTCGATGACCGCGACGGGCACCCCGTTGCCGGTGCTGTATTGCCAGGCATGGCTGACGTTGAGCAGGTTGAACCCGGGGGCCATCTGCGACACGTCCGGGGTCTTCACGGTGATCGGCGCTGAACAGCTATTGGCACGCCGCATCGGTTGATCCGGTTTCGGCGGCCCGTCTTGAGGCACCGCCGCCGGATCTACCTTCGGCGGTGAAATCGCCTGCGCCGCGGGGGCGTTACCCGTGACAGCGATCAGGGTCAGGATCCCGATGACAGCGGCGCTCCGCGTGCAGCCGGCTGTCAGTGGCGAAGCCACGTGAACAGCCCCCCCAGAGCCGCAGCCGCCGGCAGCAACACGATCATCGCCAATACCTCGAGCCATTCCACAGTCAAGCGGACCAGCGGCCGGAACCGTGTTGCAGGCACCAAAAGCGCTGCGGCTAAACCCGATGCGGCGAAGGCCACCACCAGCACCACCGGCCACAATAGGCCGGCCTCCAAATCCCGGGGCCCGGCCAGCGCATACTTGGCAACGCCGCCGCACACCGCCGCACAAGCACCGCACACCAGCGCGATGGCCTGGTATTTGGCGGCGAATCCGCGGCCTTGGGTGATGAAGATGCCGACGGTGAGGCCGGCCACCAGCAAAGCCAACCAGGCCCAGCGACGGCCCGGCGCCAGTACCCCCCACACCGCGACCGGGAGGACGATCGAGACGCCGACGCAGACGCCCAGCTGCACCGCGTTGACCAACCGCGCCGACGCGGCGATCGCGGCCCCGCGGGCGGTGATGTCGGTGAGTTCGTCGTCCTCGTCCTCGGTGTCGTCGGCACCGACCGGGGACACCGTGTCCACCGGCATCCCCTCGCGGCGTGCAAACAAGTCACGCCCGGTAATCGATCCGAAGTGCGGGGGCCGCACGTGCGCGACCCACAGCGCGATCGTCGGCGTCATCCGGACCAGCACGAGCAGCCCGACCAAGACGCAGACCGCCAACACTTGCGCCGACACCGGCCGAAACATCCGTGCGGCCGCCACCGCCGCGGCGATTCCGCACGTTGTCACCACCGCGGTCGCCACCGCGGTCTGCCAACGTTTCCGCGTCGCCATGCTGATCGCGATGGCACCGAGCACTATCAGCACGAGCCCGATCAGCCCGTGCGGGGCTCCCAGCCTTCCGGGCGGCGCGCAGGAGCCCGCCAGCGCCACCAAAAGCACAGTGGCCCAAGCGAATCCGCTGAACATGTCGCGCCGCTGCGGCCATCCCAAGAACACCACCACCGTCGCGATCGCGAGCAGGACACCGACCGCGCCGGCGGTGACCGCCGGGATCAGGCTGTCGCTGAAGCTGCGCGCCCGAAGCGTCAGCCCCAACACCACGCCGACCGCCATGGCAAGGATCGCGAGTGCCGTCCGCGCCGCCGTCGCCGCCGTCACCGGTGCAAACATCGGGTCGCCGTCGCGGCCAAGCCACCTGCCCATCGCTGCCAATGCCGTCGACAGCGACTCGTATTGCGGCTCAAAGGATTCCCCGTCGACCCTGGGGACCAAGACCAGCGTGTCGCCGTCTTGTACGCCCAGTTCGTCGAGACTCTTGTTGATGTCCAGCCGAACGCCGTTGACCTTGTGCAGCTCGTAGCTGCCCGCCGGCAACGCGACCCCCTCGAATCCTCTGCGCTTCAGGTCGTCGCTGAGCAGCTCGACCATGCCCTCGAAGAATCCCT
>NZ_JAFBAT010000103.1 GCF_019247615.1 Mycobacterium sp.
GCCACTCCGGGTACACCTTCCAGCAGCACATGGCCGCGGCACAGCAGCGCGATCACCAGGCCGCTGACGACCCCCTCCTGTCCGACGACGGCCTTGGCGAGCTCGCCGCGCAACGCGAGCAGCGCATCTCGCGCCGATTCGGCGTGCATGGTCTCGGCGGGAGGTGGTTGTGTCACGAGTGGGTGACCTGCCTTTCGATTTCGTCGAGCTCTCGGGCAAGTTGTAGCAGGTCGTTGTCCGTCGCGGGGGGCGGCCCGAACAGTTGGTAGGACACAAATCTCGCGTCGGCCCCGCTTCGCCGGGCCACGCTCTCGACCACCGCCGGCGCCGGTGCGCCCGCGCCCAGGCCCAGCCGGGGCATCAGCCGCTGCACGGTTGCGCTGCGCAACGCCTCGGCGGCGCGATCGCGCGCTCGCCGGGACCGATAGAGCCGCCCGCGGCCCTCGACGGTCTCCGACGCGCGCACCACGACGGGCAACTGCTCGGCCACCAGTGGTCCGGGCCGGCGGACCTTCCAGAGCGCGACCAGCAACACGACCAGGCACAGTTGCCAGGCAACCCAGCTCGCGTTGTCCGGAATCAGGTCGGAAAGTGTTGCGGGAGAGGATGTTTCTCCCTCGACGCGGTGTGGCGCGTACCAGATCAGGCGGGGCCGGTCGCCCGCGAGGTTCATGGCCAACGCGGCGTTGCCCGCCTGCAACAGGCCGCCGTTGGTCATGAAGTCGGTGCTGCCGACGGCGGTGATGGTCCGCCCGCCGTCGCGGTACCTGATGAGCGCCCCGCTGTAACAGCTCGTCATTGTCCGGCCGTCTTTGGCCTGGTAGCTGTCGCTGAGCCCGAAGCGAACCGTCCCGGCTCGATTAGCTTCTCGCAGAGCACAATTGGGGTCACTGTCGAACTTTACGTCGGCGGTCGACATGCGCACGCCCGGCATGAGTGCTTCACGGGTCCGCGCGGTCGGTTCGACCAACAGCAGATCGCCCGGGGCTTTCGCGAGCCTGTCCAAAAGCGCGCTGTCCGTGAGGTACTGGCTCTGCGCCACCAGGATCAGCGTGTCCGGACGCGCCGCCCGTTCCACGTCGGCGATGCTGTCGGCCACGACAACCTCGACGCCGCCGTACCGCAGCAGCGCAACCAGCGCGTGGGCGCCGTCGGGGCCGGTTGACTTCGGATCCATCCGTGCGCCCGGGCGCGGTGCGGTCAGGTAGGCGACCACGCCGGCTATGACGGCAAGCGCGATCAGCGTCAGGGCGACCCAGCGCCATGATCGCCACTGCCTCGTCACGTTGCTGGCCATTACCGCACCGGCGCCCACGATTCGGCCGCAGCCGGCTGGCCGGTCGCCCGCGGGGTGGCCGGCGGTCGCGACCTCAGGTGATCGTCGAGGTCGGCAATCATCCGGTATGTGGCTTGGGTCCCTGGCCTTTCACCATAGGTCACGTCATTGAAAGCTGTTGCAGCGTCGGATAATTCCCGAGTTAGCTGGGGCAACGCCGCGCCGGCATCCCGGGCCAGCTCGTTGGCGGTGCGGCCGGGAGCCGGCTCGAGCACGCCGGTCTCCTCGAGCTGGCGGGCGACGGCGCGCAACCGATGGCGAATCGCGGCCGCCCAATCGCCTTGTGCCGCAAATTGTTCGGCCGTGGCTCGATGCTGATCGGCGGTGAGCTGGGCGGCTTCGAACAACAGGTGGTCCCCGCCGCGGTTGGTGCGCATCGTGCGGCGTGCAATGTGGACGGCGAGCACCACCGCGATGGCCACCAGTATCAGGAGCACCGATGTGGTCAACCATCCGCCTGGTATGGAGGCGGCGTTCTGCAGCAGCCGGTACAGCAGTTCGTTGACCCAGTCGACGAATTGCTGTGCCCCCGAGCCCCTCGAGTAGATCGGCTTATCGAGCTCGATCTGTGCGGCCTGGTGTGCGGCATCACGGTCGATGTCGATGGAAGGCACTGTCAGCCGGTCCTCATTTCGCCATCAGGGGGCCATCAGGGGTCATCGGGGAGCCCTAGGAAGTCCGGGTAAGCCAGAGGTTGTCGGTGGAATCAGCGGAATAGGGTGCGCCGGCGGCGCCGCTCTGCAGCACCAAGTCGAACGCCTCGGCGCGCATCCGGCGGTCCGTGTAGAGCAGCACGATGACGCCGGCGTTGAACGGCGCGGTGATGATTTGGCCGATCGCCGATCCGAGGGAGGCGATTGCGGTGCTCAGCAGCAGGGTTGGGGTGGAGGGGGTCGCGGCCATGATCACCTGGCCGACGATGCCGAACGGCGCCGCGACGGCATTGGCGACGACGGCCGCGACCACTGCCGTGAGCGTGCGGATCCCCAGGACACGCCAAAAGCTGTTGCGGACCAACGCGAAAGATCTGGTGACCGCGTCAATCACCGGCAGCCTCTCCAGGACTATCAGCACCGGCGCGAACGACACCACTGTGTACAGGTAAACCAGCAATACGATCACGGCGAGCATCAGCGGGATTCCTAAGAGCACCGCGGCGGCCGGACTGCCCACCGCCACCAGCAACGCGATGATCACTGCCACCAGACCGAAGATGACCGCGAGGACGGCGGCCTCCAGCAGCGCCAGACCGAGCAGCGGGATCAGGCGCCCGCGGATCTTGGCCCATGTCTCGCCGATGGTGATCGTCGACCCGAACACCGCCCGCCCGACGATGACCGTCAGCATGCCGGACAGCAGCATGCCGCCGAGCCAGGTGACGAACAGGCCCGCAGACATCGATGCCAGCCACGCGCCGGCGGCACCCACGCTGAGATTTGCCGACCCGGTCCTGCCTTGGGCGGCCAGCGGGCCGACCGTCGCGATCAGCGAGATGATCTGCATGACCATCACCACCATCGCGGTCAGCCCCAACGTTGCCTTGGGGTTGGTCCGGATGTAGCCGACGGCGCCGTTGAAGATCTCGCTGAGGGTCAGGGGCCGCAGCGGGATGATGCCGGGTTTGACCGCGCCGGGAGTCAATTGCGGCTGCCCGAAGCCGGGTGGCGGGCCGTAGCCGGGTGGCGGGCCGTAGCCGGGGGGCGGGCCGTAGCCAGGGGGCGGCGGGCCGTAGCCGGGGGGCGCGCCATATCCCGGCACCGCCCCGTAGGCGGGCGGCGGCCCGTAGGCGGGCGGTGGATCCCCCGGATAACCGGTTGGACCCCCCGGATAATCGGGCCAGGGGGCGCTCACCGTGGGCACCGGCCTTCCAAACCAGCTCTGCAGCCGGGCCGGTCGTTCGTCATGGGCTCCATCCTGTCGGCGGTCCGGGCATTTCTCAAAGTCTCTCGCAGTCTGTCAGGGGCGGCCGATATCGGGCGGTGTCGTCAGGGGACCGTGCGCGTAGCGTCTCAGTCATGGCGGAACTCAAATCCCGGCTTAGGGCGGACCTCACCCAGGCGATGAAGACCCAGGATAAGTTGCGAACCGCGACCCTGCGCATGCTGCTGGCCGCTATCCAGGCCGAGGAGGTCTCCGGTAAGCAGGCCCGCGAACTCACCGACGACGAAATCATCAAGGTGCTGTCCCGCGAATCGCGGAAGCGCGGTGAAGCGGCCGAGATCTACACCCAGAACGGCCGCCCCGAGCTCGCGGCCGAAGAGCATGGCGAGGCGCGGATTATCGACGAATACCTGCCCACCCCGCTCACCGAGGCCGAGGTGGCCGACGTCGCGGACACCGCGATCGCGCAGGTTGCCGAGGAACTCGGCGAGCGGCCGGGCATGAAGCAGATGGGCCTGGTGATGAAAGCGGCCACCGCGATTGCGGCGGGCAAGGCCGACGGGGCGCGGCTGTCCGCGGCGGTCAAGGAGCGACTGTAGTTCCAATCGTCGTGCCCTGAACGGGCCCGGACGGCTCTATCATCAGTCATGCTGACCCGGGTCCGGTCGATCCGGCAAACGTGGGAGCGGCTGCGCGGCGAGGATCCGGAGCGTGACGGGCTGCGCCGCGCCATCCGCGCGGCGATCATGGTGCCGGCCACCGCGGGAGTCGCCTACGCCTTGGTGGGCGGCAAGGCGACACCCCTGTACGCGTTGCTCGGCGCCTTCTGGCTGCTCGTTGTCGCCGATTTTCCGGGCAACCGGCAGCAGCGCGCGGTGGCCTACCTCGGTTTGACCGTCAACGGGATTGTCTTGATCGCCCTGGGCACCCTGGTGGCTCCCCATGCCTGGCTGGCGGTGACGTTGACGTTTCTCCTCGCCGTGGGCGTGACCCTGGCCAGCATGCTCAGCACGACGGTGTCCGCCGGTCAGCGCGCGACCCTGTTGTGCTACGTCTGGCCGGTCTGCACACCGGTCGGGCCGATCGGCGAGCGCCTGCTGGGTTGGCTGATCGGCGCAGCGATGTGCGTGCCGGCGGCGTTGTTCCTCCTTCCCCCACGCCACTACGGCGCCCTGCGCCGGCACGTCGCACAAGCGTGTGCGGCGCTGGCCGACCGGATCGAAGGACTCGGCTCGGCCGAAGAAGTGAACGCGGCTATGGACGCGCTGCGTGCCAACTTCCTGGCCGCCAACTTCCGCCCGGTCGGCCTCAGCGCCGGCAGCCGGGCGCTGGTACGCGTGGTCGACGTCCTCGAATTGGTCGCCGAACTGGTCGATGACCACGCAGCGGTGACGCTGGGCGCGATCAGACCGCCTGCCGTCGACATCCTGCGGTGCTGCGCCCGGTTGCTCGACGCTTCCCAACTGGCCGATCGCACCGCCAATCGCGCCGCCCTCGACGAGGCGTTGCCCCGACTGCGCTCGTTGGCACGTCGCAATTACCGCGAGGACGTGGTGGCGATTCTCGGCGCCCCGGACGAGGCGTCGGCCGCCGCGACAGGCCGCCAGCTGCTGGCCTGCCGAGCCATCACGACTGCCATTGGATTGACGGGCAGGGTGATCACGGCGGCGGCCGCGGCCGATGCCAGGCCGGTATGGGCGCGGGCCCTCGGTCTGGGCTTGCCGCCCACGGGATTTTCCGATCGGCTGACCTCGGAAACCGCTGCCGGCACAAGGATTGCCACCGCGTTCTTGGCCGCCCGCTCCGTTGCGGCGCACAACGGCCTGCGCATGGGAGTCGGGCTGGCCATGGCGGTCGCCATCACTCACCTGCATCTGGTGGAGCACGGCTTTTGGGTGGTGGTGGGAACGATGCTGGTGCTCAGCAGCAGCGCACTGTCCACCAAAACGAAAGTCGTTCAGGCGGTGGCGGGTACCGTGCTGGGCATCATTCTCGGCGGCCTGCTCGTCGGTGCTGTCGGCGTGGCACCAGTGGTGCTGTGGCTGCTGGTGCCGATCACGGTGTTCGGGTCGACCTACCTGCCGCGGTTCGTCTCATTCACGGCCGCGCAGGCCGCGGGCGCGTTGAGTTTGTTGGTGATGCTCAACCTCACGGCGCCCGCCGGCTGGCGCGTCGGCCTGCTGCGCATCGAAGACATCGCGATGGGCGCGGCAGTCGGCATGGGCGTATCGCTGCTGCTGTGGCCCAGGGGCGCAACGGTTGCGGTGTCCAACCTGATCCGGGCCGCGGTCGACGTCAACCTGCGCTATCTGCAGGTGGCCGTGCTTCGCGTCACCCGGGGTGGTTCGGAACGCGCGGACGCCGACCTCGCGGCACTCAGCAATGACGCCGTCGTCGGCAGCCGAAGGGTCGATGACGCTGTGCGCCATTACCTTTCGGAGACCGGGAGCGGGGCCGATCTGCGGACCCCGGTGGTCAAGGCGGCCAACCGCGCGACGTGGTTGCGCCTCGCGGCCGAGATCATCGCCGACATCAGGACGCTGCCGCCGAGCGGGGCCTACCCATCCGCTCGGGCCGTGCTGGAGGCCCACCTGGAGTTCGTCACCGAACGGGCCGCGGGCAACAGCGACGCGGCGACTCCGCCGATGGCCGGGGAAGTCGCACGGGCATTGCGGGCCGAGACGCCCGGCCAGGACGACGCCGTCGAGGCCGCGCAGCCATTCGTCACGGTGGCGGCCACCCTCGCGCAACTCGAGCTCGTCTCGGCCGCACAGTCGGAAAGCACGACTGCGGCAACAACTTCCGGCGACTAGGCCGAACCGCGTGCGGGGTCCCCGGCGTCGAGCCGTTGACGCTGCGGAACGACGACATACTTCGGGTCGCGCGTCGACTCCACCCCGGCCTCGAAGACGCCGAACCGCTGCAGCGCGCTGCCGACCAGTAGCGCCAGACCGCACAGCGCCGCCGCAATCCGGCTCCGGCCCGACACCACGGTGCCCAGCGCCCCGCCGACGGTCAGGTATTCCGCCCATTTGCGCTGCCGGTGCGCCTTTCCCGTCGTGTAGGCCTCGGCGACCAGCCCCAGCCGCCGCTCGAGCAGTCGCGACGCCGCGACCTCCACGGCGGCGCCCACGACGGCCAGCCGCCGCGCCGGGCCGGCCTCATCGACGGGCGACAGCAGCATGCCCCAGCCGCCGCCGCTGGCCGCGGCCGAACCGGTGAACACGAACGGCAGGTACGGGTGCGCCTCATGCCAGGCCGGCACGGCCGTCTGCGACAGCAGCACCGCGGTGTAGGAGGCGACCCCCGGCGCGACGGCCGCCGCGGACAAGCCCGCCGGTCGCGCCAACCGGGAAAGCAGCCGGCCCGCCCGGGAGCGTCGCAGCGGGCCCGGCATGAGTTCGGCGACCCCGGCCAATCCCGCTCCCGGCCCGTACGCCACCAGGATCCATGTTCCGACGCTCATCGGAGAACTCGGCTTCGCCACCCGAAGCATGTGGTGGAACCGCTCGGGCCGCCCCAGGTCGGCAACGAGGAAGTACATGCTCGCCAGGATGCCGGCCAGCGCGCCGATCCGGCCCGACCGGCGCAGAGCGCGCCGGCCGGTGAGGTCCGCCCCGGCGGCCAGCAACGCCGAACCCGCCGACAGGCCGCCCGTGAAGAGGTACGCCGCGACCTTCCACTCCCACACCGGCGGCTTGAGCACCGGGCGCCCGTAATACGAGCGGAATTCGGCCTCGGGAACAGCAAGCTGCTCGCGGGTCGCCGCGCCGCGCGGACTCATCGCCGGCCCCGCCCCGCGAACGCCGACACCGCGGCGGCCACCAGGGCCGAGGCCGCCAGCCCGGCGTAGCGCCACATCGCGGGCGCATCCCGCGTCGGCACGACCGGGTCCGGGGGCAAGCCGTACACCTCGGGCTCGTCCAAGAGCAGGAAGAACGCGCCGTCACCGCCGACGCCGTCGTTGGGGTCATGGCCGTAGAGCCGCGCCTCCGGAACACCGCGCTCGTGCAGCTCCTCGACGCGGCGGGCGGCGCGATCGCGCAACTCGTCGAGCGGCCCGAACTGGATGGACTTGGTGGGGCACGCCTTGGCGCACGCCGGTTCCAGCCCCTCGCGTAGCCGGTCGTAACATAGCGTGCACTTCCACGCCCGGCCGTCGCCCTCGCGGCGGTCGATCACCCCGTACGGACAGCCGGACACGCAGTAGCCGCAGCCGTTGCAGATGTCTTGTTGCACAACGACGGTGCCGAACTCGGTGCGGAACAGGGCACCCGTCGGGCAGACATCCAGGCAGCCCGCGTGGGTGCAGTGCTTGCAGACGTCGGAGCTCATCAGCCAACGGAAGTCGGTGCGGCCCTCCGCGCCGCTGCCGTCGCCGGGGCGCTGGAACTTCGGCATCCCGAGGTCGACGGCCGGCTCGACGGCAGCGGTTTCGGGCGCGGCCTGTTCGATGAAGGCCACGTGCCGCCAGGTGCTGGCGCCCAGCATCCCCGTGTTGTCGAACGACATTCCCAACAGGTTGAAGCCGTCGTCGGGGACCTCGTTCCATTCCTTGCACGCCACCTCGCAGGCCTTGCAGCCGATGCATACCGAGGTGTCGGTGAAGAATCCCATTCGCGGCGGGTGGTCGGAATACCCGGCGTTGCCGGCGGGATCCTCTAGTGGGCCGTAAAAGCTGTTGTCTCTCAAGGGCTTTCCTCCGGCTCGGGGTTCGTGGTGTCCAGCTCAGTCCCTGTCTCGGGTGTGATGCCGGCCCGGCGGCGATAATCGGCCACGTACTCGAGCAGCGCCGGCCCGCGCGGCCGGCGGCCGGCCCGGACGTCGCACGTGGCGACCTTGCTCTCCTGGATGAAGACGTTCGGGTCCAGCACCACGCCGAGCAGGTCGTTGACCACGTCGCCGTCGACCAGCCCGGCCTGCCCCCAGTGGTAGGGCATCCAGACCTGTTGCACCACACGGTCTTCGATGCGAAGCGGCTTCATCCGGCCGGTCACGAACACCCGCGCGTCCACCGCGGTGCGGCTGGTGATCACGTGCGCCCAGTCCATGTGGGTCAACCCGCGCTGGGCCGCCAGTTCGGGCGAGACCTCCACGAACAGCGCGGGCTGCAGCTCCGCGAGGTACGGCAGTTGCCGGCTCATTCCGCCGGCGGTGTGATGCTCGGTCAACCGCGCGGCGGTGAACACGAACGGGAAGACCTCCCCGTGCGCCTCCGGGGGCGACGGGTTGGACGGATTGTCCTTGCGGCCGTACACGAGTCGCGTGGGATTGCCCTGCTGTGTGTAGAGCGCGTTGCGCACGGGCGACTCGTGCGGCTCGTAGTGCGTGGGCAACGGGCCGTCGGCCAGGCCGTTGGGCGCGAACAGCCAACCCTTGCCGTCCGCCTGCATGACGAACGGGTCGTCGCCGCGCAGCGCCTCGACGCCCACCGCGCCTTCCGGTGGCCGGTAGTCCGGGGGCTTGTTCTTCTCGAAGTCGGGAATGTCGTGGCCCGTCCACTCGCCCTTATCGGGGTCCCACCAGACCAGCTTCTTGCGTTCGCTCCACGGCCGGCCCTGCGGGTCGGCGGACGCGCGGTTGTAGAGCACCCGGCGGTTCATCGGCCACGTCCAGCCCCACTCCGATTCGTAGGGCCCCTGCTCGTCCTGTGGTTTGCGCCGCGCCGCCTGGTTCACCTCGTCGGCGTACACGCCGCTGTAGATCCAGCATCCGCAGGAGGTGCTGCCGTCGGCCTTCAGCTCGGTGTAGCCGTTGAGGGCACGGCCGGTGGTGAGATCGATGCCGTTGATGCGGCGCAGCACGTCCTCGCCCGACGGCTCGTCACCCTCGTCATCCTCCGTCGCGTAGTCCCATGCCAGCTCGAGCAGCGGGCGGTCGCGCTCGTCGGTGGAGCCGGCCAGCTTCTCCCGCAGCCGGCGGCCCAGGTGGTAGAAGAACCAGAGTTCCGAGCGGGCGTCGCCGGGCGGCTCGACCGCCTTTTCCCGCCACTGCAGCATCCGCTGGGTTTGGGTGAAGGTGCCGGCGTTCTCGACGTTCGAGGCGGCGGGGAAGAAGAACACCTCGGTGCGGCAACTCTCGGTGGCGATCTCGCCGGTCTCGATCTCGGGCGCGTCCTTCCAGAACGTGGCGCTTTCGATCATCACCAGGTCGCGCACCACGAGCCAGTCGAGGTTGGCCATGCCCAGCCGCTGCAGCCGTCCGTGGGCGGACCCGACCGCCGGGTTCTGTCCCAGCAGGAAGTAGCCGAACACCTTGCCGTCGATCATGTCCATCACGGTTCGGTATGTGCCGTGGTCACCGCTGATCCGCGGCAGATAGTCGAAGCAGTAGTCGTTGTCGGCGGTGGCGTGCTCGCCCCAATACTCCTTGAGCAGCGAGACCATGTAGGCATCGGCGTTGTGCCAGAAGCCCTTCTGGTTCTGGCTTCTGACCCGGTCCAGGTAGTCGGACAGCGTCGCCTGGCCGGCCCGCGGCATCGCGAGGTAGCCGGGCAGCAGGTTGAACAGCGTCGGCACGTCGGTGGACCCCTGGATGCTGGCATGCCCGCGCAGCGCGAACACACCGCCGCCGGGCCGGCCGATGTTGCCCAGCAGCAGCTGGATGATCGACCCGGCGCGGATGAACTGCGCGCCGACCGAGTGCTGGGTCCAGCCGACGCTGTACACCAGCGCGGCCGTTCGCTCCCGCCCGGAGTTCTGCGCCCAAGCCCGCGCGACGTCCAGGAAAACGTCGGCCGGCACTCCGCACACCCGTTCCACCATCTCCGGGGTGTAGC
>NZ_JAFBAT010000224.1 GCF_019247615.1 Mycobacterium sp.
GTCGAAAAACCTTGTCCGGACCGCGATCTGCTCGGCTCGGGCTTTCCTGTTGAACAGCGGATCATCCCCGAAATCGACCTCTCCGTCGATGAGGCGAACGAAGGGATCCAGACCAACGGCGCGCACCAGCGGGTCTGCCAGCGGGTCGTCGAGTAGCGCATCCGGTCCCTTCGAGGCGATGGCGCGGGACGCCGCCACCATGGTGGCCGTCGCTCCCACGCTCTGCGCCGGGCCCCAGCTGTCACCGTCGGTGCGGCCCTTGGCGAGCACACCACTGACGTAGAGCACATCGCCCATCCGCATGTCGTCGTCCTCGAGCGGCGCAAAACCGTTGGCGGCGAACAATTCTCGGATGGTGATGCCCTCGAGGGCCCATCCACGCTCGCGCAGGTAGCCGGCCGCTTCGTTGCGGTCGCCGAAGTAGACCAATCCCGCCATATCGAGGTCGAAGCCGTGCGCACGCCAACGCTCGGAGATGGTTTGCATGCGCTCCTTCAACTTGTCCTCGTCGCCGGGCTGGCGCTTGGGGGCGCTTTCGGTGGCGATCCGGCTTCCGGGGGCGCTGAGTTCGGTGATGGTGTCCAGCAGACGGTCCTGCGCCTCGGGTGGGAGGTAGCCAAGCAGACCTTCGGCGCTCCACGCGGTCGGCTGCGCCGGGTCGAATCCGGCGGCACGCAACGCGGCGGGCCAGTCGTCGCGCAAATCGACGGCCACCACGCGCCGCTCGGCGGTCGGTGCCGCACCCAGCTCGGACAGTGCGCGGGATTTGAAATCGATAACCTGCGGCTGGTCCACCTCGTAGACCACGGTCCCGGCGGGCCACTCGAGGCGGTATGCGCGGGCGTCCAACCCGGAGGCCAGGATCACGACCTGCCTGATGCCCTTAGTCGCCGCGCCCAGGAAGAACTCGTCGAAGAATTTGGTGCGCACCGCCATGTTGTCGGCCATGCGCGACATCGCCCCGGCGGATCCCCCGTCCGAGGGCGCGCCGTCATGCACGTCGTTCAGGTCGCTGGGATCCACCTCGCCGGTCGCGAGCCGCGTGAGCAGATCCACGCCAACCGCGCGGACCAGCGGCTCGGCGAACGGATCGTTGATCAGCGGACGCTCGGCGCGGCTGGCCACTGCGCGGGCGGCCGCGACCATCGTTGCCGTCACGCCGACGCTGGATGCCAGGTCCCAGGTGTCTCCCTCGTACCTGGTAGAAGCCATTTTCGCCCCTCTTCGGAAGTAGTTAGGCTAATATTTAGCCGATATAACAAGCCGGTACCACTGTACGCTTCCCGGGTTTCGCGGCAACCTTGACGGATGGCGACGTCGTTGCGGATCGCGGACAAGCGCGTGCTCATCACCGGCGCCTCGTCGGGGCTGGGCGCGGCCCTGGCGCGGCAGCTGGCCGGGCGGCGGGCGGTGGTGGGGCTCACGGCGCGCCGGCGCGATCGCCTGGCGGAGGTGCTGGCCGAATGCCGGCGGACCTCGCCAGGGTCGGCGATGTGGGTGGCCGACCTGGCCGACACCGCCGCGCTCGGCGAGCTGGCCTCGGGGGCGTGGGACGCGCTGGGCGGCATCGACGTGCTGATCAACAACGCCGCCATGCCGAAGCGGCGGCCCGTAACGATGTTGGGGCCGGACGAGGTCGAGGACGTCATGCGGGTCAACTTCTTCGCCCCGATGCGGCTGACGCTGGCCCTGCTTCCGCGGATGCTCGCGCGCGGATCGGGGCTGATCGTCAACGTGTCCAGCGTCGGCGGCCGGCTCGGGATCATCCACGAAAGCGCTTACTGCGCAAGCAAGTTTGCACTGTGCGGATGGAGCGAGGCGATGGCCGTCGACCTGCACGGCACCGGGGTCGCGGTGAAGCTGATCGAGCCGGGCCCGGTCGATACCGAGATCTGGGACCACCCGGGCAGCGAGGAACCGCTCTATCGGGGGCCCAAGGTGCCCGCCGACGAGGTGGCCGAGGGCATCGTCGAGGCCCTGGGCAGCGACACCTTCGAGCACTACCTTCCCGACATGAGGCCCGTCGTCGACGCCAAGAACGCCGACCTCGATGCCTTCATCGCCGGCTCCGCAGCCCTCGATCCGGGCAAGGCGCCGCGATGAGGGCGCTCGTGTACGGGGTGCCCCCGGAGCCGTTTGCGGTGCCCGATGGCGCCAACGCGCTGACGCGCAACCTCTGCCGCACCCCGACCGCTCTGCGGGAGGTGCCGGATCCGCGTCTGCTGCACGACGATTGGGTGATCACCCGACCGCGGCTGACCGGCATCTGCGGCTCGGACTCCAAGCAGATCCTGATGGATTTCGGCGAGGGTGACGCCGACAATGCCATGTCCGCCTTCTGCTCTTTTCCGCAAGTGATGGGCCACGAGGTGGTCGCCGACGTGGTCGAGGTCGGGCCAAAGGCCCGAGGCCTTCGGGTCGGTCAGCGCGTCGTGCTCAACCCGTGGCTGTCCTGCGGGCCGCGCGGCATTGACCCGCCGTGTCCGGCTTGTGAAAGCGGCGACTACAGCCTGTGCGCGAGCTTTGCCGACGGCGACATCAAGCCCGGCATCCACTCCGGGGTGTCGGCCGACGTGACGGGCGGATACGCCGAACTGATGCCGGCGCACGACAGCATGCTGTTCGACGTGCCCGATTCGGTGCCGGACGAGCTGGCCGTGTTCGCCGACCCGTTTTCGGTGTCCCTGCATGCGATCACCCGCCACCCGCCGCCGCACTCCGGTCGGGTTTTGGTGTACGGGGCGGGTTCGCTGGGGTTGTGCGCGCTCGCGATCCTGCGGGCGCTCTACCCGGATGTGGCCGTCGCGATGGTGGCGCGCTTCGGTACGCAGGAGGAGCTGGCGCGCCGGTTCGGGGCGGCGTTGGTGGTGGCGCACGAACCGCGGCCGGCCGTCATCGACGAGCTAGTCGCGTGGGGCGGCGGCCGGCTGCGGAAGCCACTGCTGGGCCTGCCGATGGCGCACCCCGGTGCGGTGGACGTCGTCTACGACACCGTCGGCAAGCCAGAGACGTTCGAAGTCGGGGTGCGGGTCCTGCGCTCGCGGGGGACGCTGGTGAAGGCCGGCGTCCATGCTCCGGGACGGTGGGAATGGAGTCCGTTGTATTTCAAGGAGATCGCCCTCGTCGGCTCGAATGCGTTCGGCATCGAGGAGGTCGACGGCGAGCGCAAGCATGCCATCGCCCATTACCTCGACCTGGTCACCGCAGGCCGGGTGGATCTGCGCCCCATGCTGACCCACACCTTCCCGCTGCATCAGTGGCGCGAGGCCTTCCTCGCGATCGCCAACCAGGGCGAGAGCGGTGCCGTGAAGGTGGCCTTCGACCAACGTCAGTCGGGCCGAGCGGCCCGAAAGTAGGTGAGCCGCCCGATAATCCTTTGTCGGTGCGAGCCCACCTGGGTGCAGTCGAATCCCGCCGCGCGCAGCAGGCGCGGGATCGCGTCGCCGAGGTTGCCCGCCACATGGTGGCTGCGCCGGATGAGCCGCGCCGCCAGGCCGTCGGCTGCGGTCGTGTCGCCGCCGATGTCAACCAGGTGCAGCCTGCCGCCGGGACGCAGCACCCGGAAGACCTCGGCCGCCGCGGCGGGTTTGGCCTCGTCGGCGACGTGGTGCAGCATCATGCACGACAGCACCCGGTCGAATTCGCCGTCGTCGTAGGGCAGGCGTTCGGCATAGCCCTCGTCGAAGCGGATCGCGTCCGTCTTCCGGCGTGCCCGCTGGCGCGCCCGCGGGTCGGGATCACATCCGATCACCTCCAGGTGGGGATGGGAGCGCTTGGCGCGAATGGTGAGATTGCCCGTGCCGCAGCCGATTTCGAGGATACGACGGCAGCCGGTGAGTTCGGCCTGCGTCAGCAGGGCGTCGTGCACTTTTGTCATTCCCAGCAGGCGTGACATCAGGTCGTACGTCGGCAGCAGTGCGTCGTGGCCGGCGGCAGGCAGGTAATCATGTGGATGATGTTTCGTCACGTGCACCATGGTGATCCCCTGGATCAAACGGTAATTGGGTGATCATCGGTAAAAGTTGGACTATTTTTGGTCGCATGACTCGACCGACCCGGTTGGTTCGGCAGCGCGCCGGGGTGCCGATCTACGAGTACCGGACCGACCCCGACACGCCCCCGGTGTCGGTGGTGCGCTCCGGTCCCGAGGATTTCGTCGACCGCGGTCGCCACATCCACGACTTTCCGGCGCTCTGGTACCTTCCCGCGGCGGGGCTGGTCTACGTTGCGGCCGCGGGTCGAGTGCTCGACCCGAGTCGGTTGACGGCTCGTGACGCCGGCGTGGCGGTGTTTTTCGACCCCGCCACCCTGGGCGAGGACGGGCGATCGCCGTGGCCGGCGTGGCGGGCCCACCCGCTGCTGTTCCCTTTCCTGCACGGGCACGCCGGGGGAATCCTGCGCCTGGAGGTGCCCGCGGCGCGGCGGTCGGCGTGGGACGCCGCGATCACGTCAATCGAATGCGAACTGGTCGCGCGGCAGGAGGGCTACCGGCAGGCAACCCTGGCGCATCTCACGCTGTTGTTGATCGACCTCGCCCGGCTCGCGGGTCCGGTGGTGGCCGAACTGCGGCGCGCCGGCGAGCCACTGCTGGCCGAGGTGTTCGAGGTGATCGACCGGCGTCACCCCGAGCCGTTGTCGCTGCGCGACGTCGCCGCCGAAGTCGGGGTGACACCGGGGCACCTGACCACCGTGGTGCGCCGCCGCACCGGGCGCACCGTCGGCGAATGGATCGCCGAACGCCGCATGGCCGCGGCGCGCGGGCTGCTGGCCGAAACCGAGCTCCCGATCGCCGAGGTGGCCAGGCGCGTCGGGGTGCCCGACCCTGGCTATTTCAGCCGCCTGTTCACCCGCACGCACGGCGTCTCACCGCGCACGTGGCGCGGACGGCCGGCCGATGCGGGTCGGCCATCGGTTGCACATGCATGATGCGGTGTCTCGGCGGTCAGCGGGATTCGGTGTCCAGCCAATCAGGCGTTGGCCCGCAAATAGCCGTACACCATGGCGAAGTTGCGGTTGACGCCCTCGGGGATGGGCACGGGACCGCCCAAAGCCCTTGCCCCCCAGACTATTTGCGCGGTCCGCTCGACCAGGGCGGTGATGTGCATCGCCTTGTCCGGTCGAGGCGCGACGGCCACCAGGCCGTGATTGGCGATCAGGGCAGCGCCGCGGCCCTCGAGTGCCTTGACTGCATTCAGGCCAACCTCGGGGGTGCCCGACGCGGCATACTCGGCGCATCGCACGTCGCCGCCGCAGTAGACCGCGAACTCGTCGATGCAGGCGGGAATCGGCTGGTGCGCGATGGCGAACATCGTCGCCCACACCGGATGGCTGTGAATGACGCTGCCGATGTCGTCGAACGCCTGGTAGCACGCCAGGTGCAGCTTCATTTCCGACGACGGCGCCCGACCCTCGGCGGCATGCAGCACGCCACCCTCCGGGTCGACCAAAACGAGGTCGTCGAGTTCCATGTCGCGATAGTCGACCGACGAGGGCGTGATGACGATGTTGCCGTCGGAGCGGCGCGCCGAGATGTTGCCGGCGGTTCCTTCCACCAGGCCGCGGCGCAGCATGTCCTTGGCCGCTTCCAGCACCGCGGTTTCGGGGTTGTCGGTGAATCTCGTGAACTTCATGGGCCGAGCACCTCCGGGTTGACGATATGCGCGGGAGTCTTACCCGCCAGCAGCGCTTCCAGGTCGTCGGCCACCATCTGAGCCTGCCGAGCCTCAGTGTTCCACGTGGCGCCCCCGATGTGCGGCGTCAGCACGACGTTGGGCATGCCGACGAGCGGATGATCGGTGGGCAGCCATTCGCCGACGAAGTGATCCAGCCCGGCGGCGGACACCTTCCCAGCGCGAAGGGCGTCGACCAGCGCGTCGGTGTCGTGCAGCTGGGCCCGGGCGGTGTTGAGGAAGACGACGCCATCGCGCATGGCCGCGAACTGCTCGGCGCCGATCATGCCGACTGTGTCGTCGGTGACCGGTGCGTGCAGCGACACCACGTCGGCCTCGGCCAGCAACTCGTCCAGGCCGTGCCGGGCGTCATCGTTATACGGGTCGTGGGCGATCACCCGCATCCCCAGGCCGGACAGCCGCCACTGCGTGGCGCGGCCGACGGCGCCGAGGCCCACCAGCCCGGCGGTGCGCCCGGCGACCTCCCAGCCGCGCAACCGCTGATAGGGAATGCTGCCCTCGCGAAAGATGTTGCCGCCGCGCACATCCGCATCGGCGGGCAGCACGTGCCGGGTGGCTGCCAGCAACAGCGCCACCGTCAGCTCTGCGACCGCGTCCGCGTTGCGACCCGGGGTGTTGAGCACCGGGATGCCGGCCGCGGTGGCCCCCTCGATGTCGACGTTGTTGGGGTCGCCCCGGGTCGAGGCGACTGCGATCAGGGCGCGCTCCCGCTGGTCGAACACCGGGCCGCGCACCGAATCGCTTTCCACCACAACGACATCGGCGGCCTCGGCCACGATCCGCTCGGCCAGCTGTTCGGCGCTGTAGATCCGCAGCGGGGTCGCCTCGGCTTCCCTTATCCAAGGGTCGTAGATCACGTCGGCGAGCTCGCGGAGCTTGGCGAACCCCGCTCCGCGCAACGGGGCAGTCACCAGGGCGCGCGGTTTTGGCGTCACGGATTTCCATGCTGGCGTACGGTGACGCGCGTGTCACGCGAAGACGTCACAATCGGCATCGACATCGGCAGCACGGCGGTCAAAGCGGTGGCTGCCGACGCCGACGGCCGCGTGACGGCGCGCGTCCGCATTCCGCACGAGCTGCGGGTGCCGGCCCCCGACCGGCTGGAGCACGACGCCGAGGCGGCCTGGCGGGTAGGCCCCTTGGCGGCCTTCGATCAGGTGCGCCAGTCGGCCTCGGGGCACCGCGTCCGGGCGGTGGCGGTCGCGGCGATGGTGCCGTCGATGACCGCCGTCGATTCCGCCGGCACGCCCACGACGCCGGGCCTGTTGTACGGCGATAGCCGGGGCAGGGCCCCCGGCGCGCGAGCACAACCCGCGCCGCCGCTTCCGGCGGCGGGCGAGGCCGCCGAGTTTCTGCGCTGGACGGCCGCGCGGGCTCCGCAAGCCGCCGCGTACTGGCCGGCGCCGGCGGTGGCCAACCACGCCCTGGCCGGCGAGCCCGTGATCGACTTCGCCACGGCCGCGACGGCCTATCCGCTCTTCGACGGGACCGGCTGGGACGCGACGGCATGCGCCGAGCGGGGCGCGACCGTTCAACAGATGCCGCGGGTGGAAACCATCGGGGCGGCGGTCGGTCAGGTGCACGGGACCGGCGCGGCGCTGGCCATCGGTGCCGTCGACGCCCTGTGCGAACAGCTCGTCTCCGGCGCCGACCAGGACGGCGACGTGCTGGTGCTGTGTGGCACCACCCTCATCGTGTGGACGACCATCCCCGAACCTCGGCAGGTGCCCGGCCTGTGGACAATTCCGCGCTTCGCGCCAGGCAAGAGCCAGATCGGCGGCGCAAGCAACGCGGGCGGATTGTTTCTCGGCTGGGTGGACCGCGTAGTGGGACCGGGCGACCCGACGACCGTCGAGCCCCACCGGGTGCCGGTGTGGTCGCCTTACATCCGCGGGGAGCGCACACCGTTCCACGACCCGGATCGTCGGGCCATCGTCGATGCGCTGGATCTCACCCACGATGCCGCCTCGCTGCGCAGGGCCGCCTACGAGGCGTCCGGCTTCGTCGTGCGTCAGCTCATCGAGCTGAGCGGAGCGCCGACATCGCGGGTCGTGGCCGCGGGCGGCGGCACCCGGTTGTCGCCGTGGATGCAGGCCATCGCCGATGCGACCGGACGGCCCGTGCAGGTGTCGGGCGTCGCCGAGGGCGCTGCGCTGGGCGCCGCATTTCTGGGGCGCATGGCGGCCGGTCTGGAAACCACGATCGCCGACGCCGCCCGCTGGGCGACGACCGAGCGCATCGTGGAGCCCCGGCCCGCCTGGGCGGCGCCCATCGAGGATCGCTACCAACGGTTCCTGGAACTGGGCGACCGAAGATCTGGCGCGATACCCCCGGCGGCGTTCTAGGCTTGTGCCATGACCGACCAAGACCGCAAAGCCGCCCGTCGAGAGATCACCGACGCCCTGTTGAAGGCCCTTGAACGTCGGCATGAAGTGCTCGACGTGATGGTGGAGTCCGACAACAGGGCGGCCGCGGTCGAGGCAATCGTCGGTTTGCTCGACGTCTCCCATACCGCCGCCGATGCCGTGATGAGCATGTCCTT
>NZ_JAFBAT010000030.1 GCF_019247615.1 Mycobacterium sp.
GACGGTCGGCGGCAACGGCCTGACGGGGATCATCCTGCGGGCCACCATCGAGATGACGCCGACGGAGACTGCCTACTTCATCGCCGACGGCATCGCCACTCATGACCTGGACGAGACGGTCGCCGTGCACCTGGACGGCACCGAGGACAACTACACCTATTCCAGCGCCTGGTTCGACTCGATCAGCGCGCCGCCCAAGCTGGGCCGCGCGGCGATCAGCCGCGGCAGCCTGGCCAAGGTGGACCAGCTACCACCCAAGCTCGCCAAGAATCCGCTGCAGTTCACTGCCCCGCAGTTGCCGGCGGTGCCCAACGTCTTCCCTTTCGGTGTGGTGACCAAGCTGACGGGAAGCATGGTCGGTGAGGCCTTCTACCGGATGAGCGGGAACTATCAGGACAAGATCGTCAACCTGACGCAGTTCTATCACATGCTGGACTTGACGACCGGATGGCAGTATGCCTATGGCCCAAGGGGTTTCGCCCAACATCAGTTCCTGGTGCCGCCGGACGCGATGGAGGAGTTCAAGGGCATCATCCGCTGGATTCAAGCCCAGGGCCATTACTCGTTCCTTAACGTGTTCAAGCTTTTCGGCCCGGGCAACCGCGCACCGCTGAGCTTCCCGATGACCGGCTGGAACGTCGCGATGGACTTCCCGAACAAGCCCGGGGTCAACGAGTTTCTCAACGAACTCGACCGGCGCGTACTGGAATTCGGCGGCCGGGTCTACACCGCCAAGGATTCCCGCGCGAGCGCTGAAACCTTCCACGCCATGTACCCGCGCATCGACGAGTGGATCGCGGTGCGCCGCAAGGTGGATCCCTCGGGGGTGTTCGCTTCGGACATGGCCCGACGTTTGGAGCTGTTGTAAATGGTGCTGGACGCCGTGGGAAACCCGCAGACCATCCTGCTGCTCGGCGGCACGTCCGAGATCGGCCTGGCCATCTGCGAGCGCTATCTGCAGAACGCGCACGCGCGGATCCTGTTGGCGGCCATGCCGGATGACCCGGGCCGCGACGACGCGGTGTCCCAGATGAAGGCCGCCGGCGCGCGGTCGGTGGAGCTCATCGACTTTCAAGCCCTCGACACGGACAGCCACCCGAAGACGATCGACCAGGCGTTCGCCGGCGGCGACGTCGACGTGGCGATCGTCGCGTTCGGCATCCTCGGTGACGCCGAAGAGCTGTGGCAGAACCAGCGCAAGGCCGTCATGGCTGCCGAAATCAACTACACCGCAGCGGTTTCGGTGGGCGTGCTGTTGGCCGAAAAGATGCGCGCGCAGGGCTTCGGTCAGATCATCGCGATGAGCACGGTGGCCGGCGAGCGGGTCCGGCGGTCCAACTTCGTCTACGGCTCCACGAAGGCCGGCCTGGACGGGTTCTACCTGGGTTTGGGTGAGGCGTTGCGCGAGTACGGCGTTCGCGTCCTGGTGATCCGGCCGGGCCAGGTGCGCACCCGGATGAGCGCGCACATCAAGGAGGCGCCGCTCACCGTCGACAAGGAGTACGTCGCCGAGCTCGCGGTGACGTCGGCGGCAAAAGGTAAGGAATTAGTTTGGGCGCCAGCAGCATTCCGGTATGTGATGATGGTGTTGCGACACATTCCGCGGAGCATCTTCCGCAAGCTGCCCATCTGAGCATGCGCACCGCCCTGGCCACCCTGGGCCAGATGATGGGCGCGGCGGCGGTCGCGGTGTTGGTTGCGGTGCCGGCGCTGATCGCGATCGCCGGCGTGCAATGGCCCGCCTTCCCGTCGTCCAATCAGCTGCACGCGCTGACCACCGTCGGGCAGGTCGGCTGCCTGGCCGGGCTGGTCGCGGTGGGCTGGCTGTGGCGCCGATACCGCCGCCTGGCTCAGCTGGGCGGGCTGGTTTTCGTCTCGGCTTTCACCGTCGTGACGCTGGGCATGCCTCTCGGGGCCACCAAGCTTTATCTGTTCGGCATCTCCGTCGACCAGCAGTTCCGCACCGAGTACGTGACCCGGCTCGCCGACAGCCCGGCCCTGCACGACATGACCTACCTCGGGCTGCCGACGTTCTACCCGCCCGGTTGGTTCTGGATCGGCGGCCGCGTCGCGGCGCTGACCGGGACGCCGGCCTGGGAGGTCTTCAAGCCGTGGGCCATCACCTCGATCACCATTGCGGTGGCCGTCGCGCTGGTGCTGTGGTGGCGGATGATCCGCTTCGAGTACGCGCTGATCGTCACCGCGGCGACGGCCGCCGCGACGCTGGCCTACGGCTCCCCCGAGCCCTACTCCGCGATGATCACCGTGCTGTTGCCGCCGGTGCTGGTGCTGACCTGGTCGGGACTGCGCGCCGGCGAGCGCGGCGGTTGGGCCGCGGTGATCGGCGCCGGGCTGTTCGTGGGCTTCACGGCCACCTGGTACACGCTGCTGTTCGGCTTCACCGCGTTCACGATGTCCGTGATGGCGCTGCTACTGGCAGGGGGGCGGTGGCGGCGCGACGGGTTCACGGCCGCCCTCGATCCGCTGCGCCGGCTGGGCGTCATCGCCGCCATCGCGGCGGCCATTGCGAGCACCACCTGGCTGCCGTTCCTGTTGCGCGCCGCCCGCAGCCCGGTCAGCAACAGCGGCAGCGCCCTGCACTACCTGCCCGCCGACGGCGCCGCGCTCACCTTCCCGATGCTGCAGTTCTCCCTGCTGGGCGCGGTCTGCCTGCTCGGCACGCTGTGGCTGGTGGCCCACGCGACGTCGTCGGTGCGGGCGGCCGCGCTGGGGATCGGCGTCCTGTCCGTCTACCTGTGGTCGCTGCTGTCGATGCTGACCACGCTCGCGCGCACCACGCTGCTGTCGTTTCGGCTGCAGCCGACGCTGACCGTGCTGCTGGTCGCGGCCGGCGCGTTCGGCTTCATCGAGGCGACCCGGGCGCTGGCCCCGCGCGGCCGCGCCGTCGTGCCGGTGGCCGGCGCGCTCGGGCTGGCCGCGGCGATAGCGTTCAGCCAGGACATTCCCGACGTGCTGCGGCCCGATCTCACGATCGCCTATACCGACACCGACGGCCACGGCCAGCGCGGCGACCGCCGCCCACCGAGCGCCGAGAAGTTTTACTCCGTCATCGACGCCACCATCGGCAAGGTGACCGGCAAGCCGCGCGATCAGGTCGTGGTGATGACCGCCGACTACAGTTTCCTTTCCTACTACCCCTACTGGGGATTCCAGGGGCTGACCTCGCACTACGCCAACCCGCTGGCGCAGTTCGATTTGCGAGCCGCACAGATCGAGAAGTGGTCCACGCTCAAGACCGCCGACGAGTTCATTCACGCGTTGGACACGTCGCCGTGGCCGCCGCCGACGGTTTTTCTCATGCGCCGCGGCGCGAACAATAACTACACGCTGCGGCTGGCCCAGGACGTCTACCCCAACCAGCCGAATGTTCGCCGCTATACCGTCGACCTGCGGGCCTCGCTGTTCGCCGACCCGCGCTTCGTCGTC
>NZ_JAFBAT010000096.1 GCF_019247615.1 Mycobacterium sp.
TCGATGGCGACGGCGCTGAGCGACGTCGGCTCGGGAAGCTGCAACAACAGCCCGACACCGTCCTTGAACTTCGGGAAGGGTTGGGCGTCAACGTAGGTGTCCGTGGACCAGGCAGTGGCGGGGTTGCCGTCGATTGCCAACCCGGCCGTGTTTGGGCTATCCGGCGGGCCGCCGGGTGAAAACACCGTGGCTTTGACGGGCTTTACCGTTTGGGTTTGATTGGCTGGCGGCGGTGCTGCCAGGGGCGCCGGCGAAGCCGCCATCGGCGATGGAATCGGGGTCGGCGAGGTGGTCCGAAGCCCCAGCTTGTCCGCCTTCATCGTGGTCCCGGTATCGACGGTGTCCGTTATTCGACTGATGGTGTTCGCGAAGGACATCAGCACCACCAGGGCAACCACCGCCGCTGTCCCGAGGCACGTCTTGACGAGTTGGCGGCGAGCATATTCAAGCTTTTCGGCCGGCCCGAAATGACGAAAGCCCGCGTAGCCCCCCGCTGCCACCGGCACGAACAGCTCGCGGGTGGCTGAGGGCACCGCGTAGCCCTTGGCGTCGTCGCTGGCCTCGCGCAGCAACGTCGAAACCGTCTTGGCGTTGCGGATCCCGTCCCCGTCACGCACCAGGCCTGCGGCGGTGGACGAAACCAGGAACGGCACTCGTGGGTTCATGGTGGCCGGTTCTTGGAATCGCCCATGCGCGTCGAGTGCGACACCCTGCCAATCCTTGGTGCCGGCCCCGCCTTTGAACGGCCACCGGTTGACGAGCAGCGCGTACATGACCCCGCCGATTCCTCGCAGGTCGTCGCGCGGCGTTGTGTTCGGCATCGTCCCCGGGAAGGCCAGCACGGCGCGCCCGTCGACACTGATCCGGATTCGCTCGGGATGGTCGATCGACAACGCCAACCCGGCACCGTGCACCGCATCGGCGGTCTCGGCCAAGGACAGCACGGCGTCGGCGACCCCAAGCGGCGACGGGTGCGTATCAGCCACTTCCTTGAGGGTGGCGCCGCGCGTCCATTCGCTGACAACCACGCCGCCGCAATGGTCGCGGCCCACATCGATCACTCTCGCCAGGCCGGGAGAGTTGATTCCACGCAGAGTTGCGGTATCGGCCAGAATCGCGTCGACCGTCGCACTCGGCAACGCGTTTTCGGAGTCCACCACCGTGACCGCCAGATGTTGTCGTGTCAGCGTGTCAGCGGCTTGCCAGAACTGGAGATGCGGTGATTCGCCGTAGAAGATCAGGAGCCGGATCCGGCCGCCCGCGATCGTGGTTCCGGCGACCACGGGAGTCCGTTCTCCGGTGGGGACATTCGGCTCAGGCCAGTAACGAGGAAGGTTTGTCGTAGGCATGTCGGGTGCGGCCGGTTGGATCGCACTCATTGCTTTGTCTCGCTCCCGAGATTTCACCGACCGCATCGGCCCTGACGCGAAACGGACGCGGATATTGGTCATCCGAGGATAGCCGGGCGTGGGCGCTCTGAAACCGGGTATTTGCGCTTACCCTGCTGCGGCTTGTCAGGGCCGCCCTGACGCCGTAACGTGTCAGGGACCGCCTGACGCGAGGAGTGCCACGTGAATCCAACGGCTAACCAGACCACACAGATCTGGTGTTCGTTCTGCGGCAAGTCCCACACCGCGGTGGACAAACTTGTCGCGGGGCCGGGCGTGCAGATCTGCAACCATTGCGTCGACAAAGCCCAGGCGATCATCAAAGGGTATCGGGACAAGCCGGCCGAGCTCCGGATGCCGATTTGGGAAGCCTGGAGCGACAAGCAGATGCTCGACCATATCCCCCGCATGGCGGCCGTGGCCGATCACGTCGAGACCGAATTGGGTTCCTGGGTGCGGGAGCTTCGTCGCCGGGGGATGGCCTGGTCTACGATCGGTGCGGCCCTTGGCATTACACGCCAATCGGCGTGGGAGCGATTCTCCGAGCGGCAATAGGTTCACGCGTTGGTCAAAGCCTGCACCGCGGCGCGGAACATCGTTTGCTTGATCGCGCCCAGCGTTCCCGCGTCCTTGCCGCCCACGGGACGCAACAGCTCGGTGGCCGCGGCGGTCACCGCGCCCTCACCCGCGGTGGCGTCGACGATGCCGATTTCCGCCGCCTCGGTCCCACCGAAACGCCGACCCGTCGTCATCGAGGCCACCGCAGCACTCGGGGTCAGCTTCGCCTGAATCAACGCCGCCATGCCGTCGGTGAACGGAATGCGGATGTCGACCTCGGGAAAGCAGAAGTAGCCCCGGTCGGCGCGCATCACCCGCACGTCGTGCGCCATGGCGAGCATGGCACCCGCGCCGAACGCGTGCCCGGTGATCGCCGCGGCCGTCGGCATGGGCAGGGTCAGGACGCGAGCCAACAGGGCCTGCACCCGGGCGATGTAGGACTGCGTCTGGTCGGAGTGGGCGGCGAGCCAGTCGAGATCAAGGCCGTTCGTGTAGAACTTCCCGCGCGCGGTGGTGACCAAGCCGTGGGCGCCGGCGGCCCCGATCTCGTCGAGTTGAGCGTTGAGGGTGTCGAGAAACTCGGGGGAGAAGCGGTTTTCGTCCTCACCGAGGTCGAGGACGGCGATCTTGTCGTCCCATTGGAAGGTGGGTGTCATCTGTTCTTCCTCTCTGAATTGCGTCGCGGCGGGGGTGCACCGATGGCCAGGACGGCGCGGACCGCGGCCTGTAAATGGTCTCGCGCCGTTGGGTCGTGGATTCGATTGCGCTGCAAAAGGATTGCTGTCGGCAAGTCGACGATGCAGATGGTGATCGCGTCCACCGCCGCGGCGTCCGTGCGGTTCCACAGCGCTCGGGCCAGCCGAACCATGGCATTCACGAGCAGCCGGTCCAGGTCGTGCAGTTGTGCAGCGATGTCGCTCGGTGTGTCGTGGCCCAACAGCTCCTCGCGGCGCACGGTCAGCAGCAGCCGGGAGGAATGCGGATATTGGTCGGCGAAGACCGCAGGCGCCTCGGACGCCGCTACCACCGCGGCCACACCTCCCCCGCCCGGCGCGCGCATCGCAGCATCGATCAATTCGCCTTGCGTGCAAAGGAATCGGTGCCCGGCGCGCAGCCAGGCGCGACCCGCCAGGCCGGCGCGGGAACCGAACGTGTGATAAACCGCGCCGTTGGACACGCCGATCGCCGCGCTCACCGCGCGGATAGTGACCGCCGCAGGCCCTGACCGCACCGCCAGCTGTTCGACAGCGTCGAGGATCTGGTCCTGGTCATATACGCGACTGCGCGGCACCCGGCCAGCATAACAGAGCATTTGCTCTGTTATGCCCAAGCCGCTAGTCCACCCCGCAGAAGCGACCGATCAGCGCAGCGACCCGCTCGCGGTCGTGGTCCGGGCGCAGGCGACCAGTCCGTGCAGCGCAAGCCCAGAACACCTCGGTAAGGGTGTCGACGTCCGACTCGCCGGCGGCCATCGACATCGCTTGGCGCAGCTCACCGAAGGCGGCGACCAATTCCGGCGGGGTGTCCGCGTCGCCGCGGCGGTGAGGCCTTCAGCCCTTTTGGATGGTGTTGGACCGGCCGGAATTGGTGACCCTCGGTGCGCCCGACTGGTAGATGACGACGTTGTCGTATCCGGAGACGTTGATGGTGTCGACGCTGTCGACGTTGACGTGGTTGTCGTAGCTGGAGATCGCGAGGCTCGCGCAATGGCCGGTGACGTCAAAATTCATTCCGTAGGCGGACAGCGTCAACTTACCGTTGCTGCAGGCATTGACCTTGACGGTGTTGTCATAGCCGGTCGCCTCGAGGGTGTCGGCGCTGTCGACCGTGACCTTGTTGTTGTAGCCGCCGGCGGTGAGTACGGCGCAGTGGCCGGTGACGACATACGTGGTGTTGTCGCCATACAGCGTCAGTTTGCCGTCGTTGCACGCGATCGTCCTCATCGACGAATCGCTGCCCACTCGGAGTTCGCCCCCTTGGGGCACCGCGGTCGGATTGCTGATGGACACCGTAGCTCCGGAACCGTTGCCGAAATTTCTTACGGGATTTGACCTCGCGAAGTGCGCGACGAGGCTGACGATTGCGGGCACGAGCATCCCTAGCACGATGAGAACGAGGAACCACGGGTATCGCGTCCTCCGCCGCCGCGGCGGTGACGGGAATCCGACGGCGTACGGCGAACCGCCCGTGTATGTTCCACCACTTGCATACGGCGGGCCCGCGGCATACGGCTGGTT
>NZ_JAFBAT010000158.1 GCF_019247615.1 Mycobacterium sp.
CCCGCGCGGAACGGGTTGGCGATCATCAGGTGGGCCTGGCTGGCCAGCTGCGGTTCCGGCGGCAGCGGGGCCGCCTGTACCCCGCCAGAGATCTTGCGCAGGGCCGACGCCAAGCCCAGCGGGTCGCCGGTCAACACGGCGCCCGATTCGTCCGCCTGATACTCGCGCGACCGTGACACCGCCAGCTTGATCACCGTCGCCGCAATCGGACCGAGCAACGAAACCAGCAGCAGCGCAAAGGGATTGCCGCCGTCCCGGTTGCCGCCGAACATTCCGGCCCACATCGCCATGTTGGCGAGCGCGGTGATCACCGATGCCATCGCCCCGGCGATGCACGAGATCAAAATGTCGCGGTTGTAGACGTGTGAAAGCTCGTGGCCCAGCACGGCGCGCAGCTCACGTTCATTGAGAATGGTGAGGATGCCGGTGGTGCAGCACACCGCGGCGTTGCGGGGGTTGCGGCCCGTGGCGAACGCGTTGGGCGCGTCGGTGTCACTGATGAACAGCCTGGGCATCGGCTGGTGCGCGGCGGTAGCCAGCTCCCGCACGATCCGGTAGATCACCGGCGCCTGCACCTCGGAAACCGGCTGCGCATGCATCGCGCGCAGCGCCAGCTTGTCGCTGTTGAAGTAGACGTAGACGTTCATGCCGACGGCGAAGAGCACGGCAAGAAGCAGCGCCGTCCTGCCGAACAAAGCACCGATAAACACGATCAACGCGGACATACCGACCAACAGGGCGAAGCTCTTCAGCCTGTTGGCATGGGGATGCCAGGTCATCGGTGTCCTCCTCGGAGCATCAACTCACGCTGATTCAAGCTCATTCAACTCTGCTGCTCATTGAACGCCTGAAACCGCGGCCAAGGTTCCGCGACCCGCTAGCCGTGCCGGCTGACCGTGTATTCGACCAACGTCTCGAGCGCCCGCCGACCGGGGACATCGGGCAAAAGCGCCAGCTCCTGGCGCGCCTGCGCCGCGTACTCCGCCAGAAAGTGTTTGGCCTTGCGCATGCCGGGGGAGGCGCGCAACAGCTTCAAGGCCTCGGCCACCGCCTCGTCGTCTTCGACGGGTCCGGCCAGCAGCTCCCGCAGTCGCGCCGCGTCGGGCCCTGACTCCCGCAGCGCGTAGACCATCGGCAGGGTGCGCACCCCTTCGCGGATGTCGGTCCCCGGCAACTTGCCGGACTCCCGGGAGTCGCTGTCGATATCGATGATGTCGTCGGAGATCTGAAACGCGGTCCCGACGATGCCACCGAGGCGGCTCAGGCGCTCGACCTGATCCGCGTCGGCGCCCGAGAACATGGCGCCGAATCGGCCCGCCGCGGAGATCAGGCAGGCCGTCTTCTCGTACACCACCTTCAGGTAGTGCTCGACCGGCTCCGCGCCTTCGGTGGCGCCCCGGGTCTCGCGCATCTGGCCGGTCACCAGTTGGGCAAACGTCTCGGCGATGAGCCGGACCGCCTCCGGCCCCAGCCGCGACACCAGTCGCGATGCCGTCGCGAACAGGTAATCACCGGCCAGGATGGCGACGCTGTTGCCCCAGCGCACATTCGCGGTGGGCGTGCCGCGACGGACCTCGGCCTCGTCCATCACGTCATCGTGGTAGAGCGTGGCCAGGTGCACGAGTTCGATGACCGCGCCGGCAATTGTCACCTCTGCGGCGTCGCGATCGGGTCCGATCTGCGCCGACAACACGGTGAACAGCGGCCGAAACCGTTTGCCGCCGGCCTTGAACAGGTACGTCAGTGAGTCGGTCATCACCGCGTCGGCGTTGTGCAGCTCCGTGTCCATCAGCTGCTCGATCCGCGCGACACCGTCCCGCACGATCGCCGCGAACCCGGCGTCTGCGAAGTCGATGCCCGCCACCACCGTCGCCGGAGTACTCACCTGACCAACATACTGGGAGCGTGCACAGCCAAGCCCTGAAGGCCCAAGTGGTGGTCGTGGGCGCCGGACCCGCCGGTTCCGCGGCGGCAGCCTGGGCGGCCCGAGCGGGCAGCGACGTCCTGGTCATCGATTCCGCCAGCTTTCCCCGGGACAAGGCGTGCGGTGACGGATTGACGCCGCGTGCGGTGGCCGAACTTGAACGACTCGGGCTGGGCGACTGGCTCGATAGCCGAATCCGGCACCGGGGGCTGAGGATGAGCGGCTTCGGCGGCGAGGTGGAGGTGGCCTGGCCCGGCCCGTCGTTCCCGTCGACCAGCAGCGCGGTCGCCCGGCTCGAGTTGGACGACCGCATCCGCAAATGCGCCGAGGACTCCGGGGCTCGGATGTTGCTTGGAACGAAAGCCGTTGCCGTGCATCATGACTCGTCGAGACGGGTGACCTCTCTCACGTTGGCCGACGGGACCGAGGTGGCCTGCCGCCGGCTCATCGTCGCCGACGGGGCGCGCTCGTCGCTCGGCCGCAAGCTGGGTCGGCGCTGGCATCAGGAGACGGTGTACGGCGTCGCCGCCCGCGGATACTTGACCACTCCCCGCGGCGACGACCCCTGGTTGACGTCGCACCTGGAACTGCGTGGACCCGACGGCTCCAAGGACAAAGTGCTGCCGGGTTACGGCTGGATCTTCCCGCTGGGCGATGGCCAGGTGAACATCGGCGTGGGTGCGCTGTCGACATCGAAGCGGCCTGCGGACCTGTCTTTGCGGCCGCTGATCTCGTACTACACCGACCTGCGCCGGGACGAGTGGAGCTTCACCGGCGAGCCGCGGGCGGTGTCCTCCGCGCTGCTGCCGATGGGGGGCGCCGTTTCCGGGGTGGCCGGGCCCAACTGGATGCTGATTGGCGACGCCGCGGCCTGCGTCAACCCGCTGAACGGCGAAGGCATCGACTATGGGCTCGAGACGGGGCGCCTGGCCGCCGAGCTGCTGGACTGCCCCGACTTGTCGCAGGTGTGGCCGTCGGTGCTGCGCAACCACTACGGGCGGGGTTTTTCGGTCGCGCGCAGGCTGGCGCTGTTGCTGACCTTCCAGCGGTTCCTGCCCACCACGGGGCCCGTCGCGATGCGCTCGACAACGCTGATGACCATCGCAGTGCGGGTGATGGCCAACCTCGTCACCGATGAGGATGCCGACTGGGTGGCGCGCGCCTGGCGCGGCGGCGGCCGGTTGTCCCGGCTGATCGACCGCCGAACACCGTTTAGCTGAGCGGACTTTCCGGTCCGTCGTATCGAGCCCAAGCCGCGAGCGTGGGCTCTACGGACGAATACCAGTCGGTTCTCGTACATAGGGCCCACGTTCGGCGCACCGCGACGGACAGCGTCAACTTCATTGACATATATCAGGATGGTTGATATACACGACACATGACTCAACCAATTGATTTCGAGTTCGAAAACGCCTACCGCGGTGAATCGGCGATGCTCGGCGAGGGCGCCCGGCCGCCGTGGAGCATCGGTGCGCCGCAACCCGAGTTGGCCGCCCTTATCGAGCAGGGAAAATTCCACGGCGACGTCCTCGACGTGGGCTGTGGAGAAGCGGCGATCTCGTTTGCACTGGCCGAGCGGGGACACACCACGGTGGGGCTTGATCTGTCGCCCACCGCCATCGATCTCGCCCGGCGCGAGGCCCAGAAGCGCGGTCTGACCAACGTCACCTTCGAGGTGGCGGACATCTCCGATTTCAGCGGGTTCCCCCCGGGATCCGCCGGCCGGTTCGGCACCATCGTCGACAGCACCCTGTTCCACTCGATCCCGGTCGAGGCCCGCGAGGGCTACCAGCAGTCGATCAGCCGGGCCGCCGCGCCCGGCGCCTCCTATTTCGCCCTCGTTTTCGACAAGGCGGCCGTCCGAGAGGGCCCGATCAACGCGGTGACCGCCGATGAGCTGCGCGCGGCGGTGTCGAGATACTGGGTCGTTGACGAGATCAGGCCGGCGCGCCTCTACGCCAACTTGCCTCAGGGCTCCTTCGAGTGGCCATTCGTCGGTGTGCGCGACGAGCCGAACGGCCTGCAATCGGTCGGCGGTTGGCTGCTGTCTGCGCACCTGGGATAGGGCGTATAGTCCGGCTAATGAAGGGCTCGAGGCTGGCTACCGTTGGGGCGTTGGCCGGCGCTGCCATCGCATTGGCTGCGCCGGCACAGGCCGATGACTACGACTACACGTTCAAGCAAACCGTCAACCACTTCGGTGTTTACGGTCCGCAGGACCAACTCGCGTGGCTGGCCAAGATCAGCTGCGAACGAATCGGCAGGGGCGTCGACGGCGACCCATACAAGTCGGCCAATTTCATCCAACACAACCTGCCGCTCGGCACGACCGAAGGCCAGGCGTTCCAGTTCCTGGGAGCCGCGATCGACCACTACTGCCCCGACCAGGTCGGCTTCATTCAACGGGCCGGGCGCTAAGGAGCGGGCCATCAAATCCCTTGCCCGCCTTATGATCTGAGTCTGGAGCGCGCCGCGGGCTTTGGCCGTCGTCACCGAAGCGGCTTGTATCCGGCGTGCAAGGCCACGATTCCGCCGGTCAGATTCCGCCAGCGAACCGCCGACCACCCGGCCGCTGATATCTGGTGCGCCAGCGCGGCCTGCTCCGGCCACGCCCTGATCGACTCCGCCAGATAGACATACGCCTCCGGGTTGCTGGCCACCGCCCGCGCCACCCGCGGCAGCGCACGCATCAGGTACTCCTTGTAGACCGTCGCGAAAAGCGCATTGGTGGGGGTCGAGAATTCGCAGACCACCAGCCGGCCGCCGGCCCTGGTGACACGCAGCATTTCACGCAGGGCCACCTGCTGGTCGGCCACATTGCGCAACCCGAAACTGATGGTGACGGCGTCGAACACGCCGTCGGCGAACGGCAGCCTGGTGGCGTCGCCGGCGACCTTCGGCACGTTGCGCCCGGCGCCCGCCGCCAGCATCCCGACCGAGAAGTCGGCGGCCACACACCATGCCCCCGACTTGCTCAGTTCGACGGTCGATACCGCGGTTCCGGCCGCCAGGTCCAACACCCTTTGCCCCGGCCCCACTCCGAGCGCGGATCGGGTGGCTCGCCGCCAGTACCGGTCCTGACCCAGCGACAGCACCGTATTGGTCACGTCATACCGGCGGGCGACGCCATCGAACATCGAGGCGACGTCCCGGGGATCCTTGTCCAAGGCCGCGCGACTCACGACCAAAACGCTACAGCCCGGCGACGATGCACCCCGCGCAGCGGGGTGGCAATCTGATTCAGCCTGCCGGGAATGGGTCGCAGACGAATGCGTTGTAGCACTGCGTGAGCGAAAAAGTATGGTTTATCACCGGTACATCTCGAGGCTTCGGACGGGAATGGACTATCGCCGCGCTGGAGCGCGGTGACAAGGTCGCCGCGACGGCGCGCGACACGGCGACGCTGGACGATCTGGCGAAGCAATACGGCGACGCGCTGCTGCCGATCCGGTTGGACGTCACCGATCGCGAGGCGGACTTCGCAGCGGTCAAGCAGGCGCATGACCACTTCGGGCGCCTCGACATCGTGGTGAACAACGCAGGGTACGGACAGTTCGGGTTCATCGAGGAACTCTCCGAGCAAGACGCCCGCGACCAGATCGAGACCAACGTGTTCGGCGCACTGTGGGTCACCCAGGCCGCCTTGCCATTCCTGCGCGAGCAGCGCAGCGGCCACATCATCCAGGTCTCCTCGATCGGCGGGATCACGGCGTTCGCCGGGATCGGGGCCTACCACGCCTCGAAGTGGGCGCTGGAGGGCTTTTCCCAAGCGCTTGCCCAGGAGGTCGCGCCGTTCGGCGTGCACGTCACACTGATCGAACCGGGCGGCTTCGACACCGACTGGGCCGGCCCCTCTGCCAAACACGCCGCGCGCCTGCCCGCATACGAAGAGGCGCATGCCGCGATCGAGGCGGAGCGGCGTAAGCGGTGGGCCAGCCCGGGCAACCCGGAGGCGTCGGCGGCGGCGCTGCTCAAGGTCGTCAATGCCGAAAAGCCGCCGCTGCGTGTATTTTTCGGCTCCACGCCGCTGCAGACGGCCAGGGCCGACTACGAGGACCGGTTGCGCAACTGGGAGGAATGGCAACCCGTGGCCGAGCTCGCCCAGGGCTAGCGGTCGCGCAATTCTGTTCCGCCTCACCGATGTGGGGCATGAGCGTGAGCCCGTCAGCGTTCTTGTCGGCGTGCGCCTCCAGCACCACGTCGTAGAGCTGGTTCCAGAAGGTCATCTGGTTTTCCACGATGTGCAGGTCGGCCGTGACTTCGTTCTCCCAGGGTCAGGCGCGGATTTTGAGCGATTTTCGGGTATATCCCCAACGGTCGGCGGGTGACTCGGCGGGTGATCTAGCCGACAGCACCGCCTCGTAGTGACCGAGCAGTTGGTCGCAGATGACTGGCCAGCTGCGTCCCAGCACGCTGCGGCGGGCGGCCGGCGCGTAGCGGTGACGTTCGGCCAGCAAGTGCGCGACCGCAGACGGCAGGCGGCCCTCGAACTCGTTGACGGGCAACAGCAGTCCGGTGCGCCATGGGGTGATCAGGTCGCGAGGCCCACCCGCGTCGGGGGCGATCACCGGCAGCCCCGACGCGAGCGCTTCCTGCACCACTTGGCAAAACGTTTCATGCTCACCGGTATGGACGAACACGTCCATGCTGGCGTACGCCGCCGCGAGCTCCTCGCCATACAGTGCACCGGTGAAAACCGCTGTGGGCATTGCCGATTCCAGTTTGCGCTGATCGATACCGTCGCCGATGATGACGAGCTGCACGGCGTCGTTGGCGGCCAGCGAAATCAGGCGATCGACGTGTTTCTCCGGCGCAAGCCGGCCCACAAAGCCGACAATCGGCTTGCCGCCCGGCGACCATCGCCGCCTGAGTCCCTCGCTGCGCGCCGACGGCGCGAAGCGCAGCACATCTACACCCCGAGCCCAGTGGTGCACTCGGGGGAACCGTTGGGCGACAAGGGACTCCATGGTCACACTCGAAGGCGCCAGCGTGCGATCGGCGAGGTTGTGCAGGTGGCGGAACCACGCCCATGCGGCTCGCGTGGTCATCGGAATGCCGTAGCTCGCCGCGAAACCGGGGACGTCGGTTTGGTACACCGCAACCGTCGGCACCCCTAGCCAGCGAGCCGCTTTCACGCCGCCGTAGCCGAGCAATGCCGGCGACGCCAGATGCACCACATCGGGATCGAATCCCCGCAGCACGCTCACCATTCGGGGCATCGGCACACCGAGCGGAAGCGTGGTCACCTTCGGGAACATGCGCGACGGCACCCGATGTATCCGGATGCCGTCGTGAACACGGTCTGCGCGGGGTTGCCCCGGCGGATTGTCGGGTGCGATGACGAGGGCTTCGTGACCGGTACGACGCAGATGCTCCAGGACGCGCAGCACTGAATTGCTGACACCGTTGACATTGGGGAGGAAGGATTCGGCGACGATAGCAACGCGCACGAGATCACGATGTCAGCATCGGCTGTCGGAAAGGTTGCCTACGGGCATACGTCGTGCGAAATCTGCTGGTCGGACGCCTCTGCACGGCGATCCAGCCACTTGTCCAGCAGCGCAAGTCCTATCAGGGCGAGCGTCGCGACCAGCCAGCCCACCACGGCGATCGAGCCCGCCGGAATGATCGCCAACCCCGCGTTGCGGTGCTGCACGCGAACCAAATTCGGGTCGTTCTTGTTGTATTCGACGTAGATCCGCATGCCCGTGGCCAATTCGGACGGATACCACACCCCAAGCTCGGGACGGTAGGTGACGCGTTCGGGTGTGACGAATTCGATGGTCGAGCGCCGTGGTCCGGCGCTGAGCACCTCCGCCTGCGCCACGCCCATGTTGCGTTGAATCGCAAGGTCGTCGCGCCAGGCGCCCGCCACCAGCAGCACCGACTGCAGCGTGACCAAACCGGTCATGACCAGGACCGTGATTCGCGCCCAGCGCAACAAGCTCCTGAACCGGGTCTTGGGCGGTTCGTCGCTGCGCCCATGAATCAGGAACCGCAGCAATACCTTTGGTGACATCACGGCGTTCGACGTATCACAGAGCCGCCTTGATGGCAGCGTGCAGCCCTCGCAGCGAAGACCGATCCGCCTTGACCTCCAGCACCCGCATGCCCGGTCCTGATTCGTCGAGGGCCGTGTTCAGCTCGTCGACCTCGATCTGGCGGCTCTCGACGTGATAGGCCCGGCACAGCGCCCCGACGTCGACGTCGTGCGGTGTCCCGAAGATTCGCGAGGAGACGTCGGAGAACCGCGGGTCGCCCTGCTCGAGCAGCTCGAAGATGCCGCCGCCGTTGTCGTTCGACACCACGATGGTCAGCCGCTGCGGCGTGGGTTCGGTGGGCCCGATGAGCAGACCGGAGCTGTCGTGGACGAAGGTGAGGTCGCCGATCAGCGCGACGGTGCGTCCCTCGTGTGGCCCCTCATGTGCTAACGCCGCCCCGATAGCGGTGGACACGGTGCCGTCGATGCCCGCTACTCCGCGGTTCGAGCGGACCTTGATGCCGTGGGTGTCCAAGCCGACCAGCGCCGCGTCGCGCACCGGGTTCGACGCCCCGAGCACCAGCTGGTCTCCCGGCCGCAGCGCGTCGGCGACGGCCGCCGCGACATGCAGGCCGGTGGTGAGCGGGTGCGCCTTGAGTTGACCGCGCACCGCCTCGATCGCGTGCCGGTTCATCTGCGCGCAGCGGCGCAGCCACGCGGGGCTCGGCGTCCCGGTGGTGACCGCCCGCGTGCCGGTGGCCTGCGAGTTGCCCGAGACGTCCGGCCAGCGCGGCCCCGTCGTGAGCGCGTACACCGGCACGTGAGGGTCGGCCAGCAGCGCCGACACCGGCCGGTGCAGCGTCGGGCGGCCGAGCATGATCACCTGCTTGGGGCGCAGCAGCGGCAACGCAAGTGGGTGCAGCGGGTTGGCCGGCGCCGGGGCCGTCGGCTCGGCTACGGTGGGCAGCTCCGCCAGGTTGGGTTGCGCGCCGGCCCCGTGCCCGGCAATGACGACCGTGTCGGGCGACAGGTCGATATCCAGCGGCTGGTCGAACGTCACCGGCGGCGTATACGTCCACGGCCTTCCGTCGGGCCGACCCGCCGGTGTCGCGGTGGCGTGGGGTTCCCTATCCGGCACCAGGGGCTCGCGCAGCGGGATGTCGAAGTGCACGGGTCCGGCGTTGGCCGTGCGAGATCCCTTGGCCGCCACCAACACTCGGCAAGTCGCCGAGCGCCAGGTGGCGTTGAACGAAGGCATCCGCTCGGGCGCATCCTCGGCCAGTCCCAGGCTGATGGTGGCGCGCACCTGGGTGCCGAAGTAGCCCAGCTGCTCCATGGTCTGGTTGGCGCCGGTGCCCAGCAGCTCGTAGGGCCGGTTGGCCGACAGCACGATCAGCGGCACCCGGGCGTAATTGGCCTCCACCACCGCCGGCCCGAGGTTGGCCACCGCGGTGCCGGAGGTCATCGCGACGCACACCGGCGCGTCGGCACCGATCGACAGCCCGATCGCCAAGTAGCCGGCGGTGCGCTCGTCGATGCGAACGTGCAACCGGATCCGGCCGGACAGGTCGGCGTCCTGCAGCGCGAAGGCCAGCGGCGCGTTCCGCGACCCGGGGCACAACACCACGTCGCGGACGCCGCCGCGGATCAGCTCGTCGACGACCACGCGGGCCTGTGTCGTCGAGGGATTCACTCCTACAGGGTGTCACAAGCCGCTAACCGGGCGCCGAGCGTGGAGTTGTGGGGCTGGTTCGGCGTTATCTACCCAACAAGTCGACGTTGGGCGTCGAAGAATTGCAGCATAGCCGCGTTGACGGCCTGCGGCCGTTCGAAGAACCCCAGATGACCGGCGTCGGGGATCTGCAGGAAGCGGCCGTTGGGAATCGCGTCGGCGACCTCTCGTCCCAGGTAGGGCGGCGTCACGATGTCGTCGGAAAAACCGATGACCAGGACCGGGGCGGCGATGCTGCGGTATGCGGGTAGCCGATTGGTCTGTGGCGAGACGTCGAGCTGGCAGCGCAGCCCCGGCGTCTGCTTGATCGGCCAGGTGGAGAACATCGCGATCCAGTCGGCGACGGCCTCGTCGTCGTTGATCGTCTTGCGCGAGAAGCTCTCCAGCAAACGGGCTCTCGCGTCGTATGCGGGCGGGAGCTGGATCCCGGAGGCGTAGAGCTCGGATTCGGCCTCGTAAAAGAATTGACGGGCATAATCCAGCCGGCCACGAGTGGCCATCAGCACCGCGCTGGTTACCAGCTCCGGCCGCGACACCATGAGTTCGGCAGCGATGAACGAGCCCATGGAGACCCCGACGATTCGCGCCGGGGCCGCGCCCAGCGACTCGATCAGGTTGGCGGTGTCGGCGACCATCGTTTTCGTGGTGAATCCCTCGGCGTTCTCGGTGGCGCCCACCCCGCGGTTGTCGAAGGTGATGACCCGGTATCCGGCCGCCAAGAACGCGGGGACCTGATGCGGATGCCAGGTGCGCCCGGCGCCCCCGCGGCCGGCGATGAAGACAACGGCATCCCCGGAGCCCTGATCGTCGTAAGCCAGGTTGATCACCCGGACGACGGTACAAGCAGCGGATAACAGGCCTTGACTCGGTCGATCCACCATTGCCGCCGCTCGGGGGGCGCGCCGAGCGCCCTCAGCCGCGCCGGGTCGGGCGTCACCGGCCCGACCGGGAGGAAGCCGTCGTTCGTCTCCGCTGGATCCGCGGCGTCCGCCACGTCCTCGATGAACAGCCCGCCCGTGCCCAGCCCGCACGCATGGCAAAGCCGCGGCAGGGCCGCCGCGGCCGTCACCCCGGCGCCGATTCCCACCGCCGAATCGAGCGCGCTGGAGATCACGACCGGGATGTCGATGCGGTCGGCGATGTCCAGCAGTGCCGAGATCCCGCCCAGCGGGGCGACTTTCAGCACCGCGATGTCGGCGGCCCGGGCGCGGACCACCGCCAGCGGGTCGTCGGCCTTCCGGATGCTTTCGTCGGCCGCGATCGGCACATCAGGCATGTCCGGCCGCGCGCGCAGGGCAGCCAATTCGGCGACGGTGGCGCACGGCTGTTCGAGGTATTCGAGCGGGCCGTCGGCCGTCAGGGCGGCGGCGGCCCGGACCGCCTCCTCGACGCTCCAGCCGCCGTTGGCGTCCACCCGCACCGTTGCGATCAGTTCGCGGACCGCGTTGACGCGGTCGAGGTCGTCGACCAGCGTCTGCCCGGGTTCGGCGACCTTCACCTTGGCCGTGCGGGCGCCGGGAAACCGGGCCAGCACCTCGCCCACCTGGGCTGCCGGCACGGCCGGCACCGTGGCGTTGATCGGGACGCGATCGCGTCGCACCGGGGGCGGCGTCCCGTATGCGCCCTCGATGCCCGACGCCAACCACGCGGCCGCCTCGGGGGCCTCGTACTCCACGAACGCCCCGAACTCCCCCCAGCCGGACGGGCCCTCGATCAGCGCGACTTCGCGGGTGGTGATGCCGCGGAACCGCACGCGCATCGGCAGCGCCACCACGTGCAGGCGGTCCAACAGGTCGGACAGGGCCGGTTTCACCGCTGGTGGACCCGGCGGCCCGCCAGGAACGTCGCAGACACCTCGAGATCGGCGATCCGCTGTGGCGGCACGGCGCGCGGGTCGGCCGATAGCACTACCATGTCGGCGTACTTGCCGACCTCCAGCGAGCCGATCACGTCATCGGCGAACAGCTGCCAGGCGGCGTCGATCGTCTGGGCGCGGATCGCCTGCTCGACCGTCAACCGCTCCTCGGGCGCCAGCACCCGGCCGCTGGGCGCGGTGCGCGTTGCCGCGACGCTGATGTTGCGCAGCGGCTCCTCGGGAGTCACCGGTGGGTCGTTGTGCAACGAGATGCGCATGCCGGTCGCCACCGCGGAACCCGCCGGCATCCAACGGGATCCGCGCTCCGGCCCGAACAGTCCGTCGACGATGACGTCGCCCCAGTAGTGGATGTGGTCGACGAAGATGCTGCAGGTGACACCGAGCTCGGCGGCGCGCTGGAGTTGTTCGGGACGGATGGCGCCAACGTGCTCGAGCCGCAGCCGGTGGTCGTCGCGCGGGTCGCGCCGCAGCGCTTCCTCGTAGACGTCGAGGATGGTGTCGACGCCCGCGTCGCCCTGCACGTGGCAGGCCATCTGCCAGCCCCGCGGGAAGTACGCGCGGACGATTTCGGTCAGCTGCTCCTTCGTGTAGTTGGCGTGCCCGCAGGAACCCGGGGGCACGCCGTTGGCGCGGGTGGCCTCGGTGTCGAGGTACGGAAAGGACAGGTCGATGTTGCCCAGCCACGGCGAGCCGTCGACCCAGATCTTGATGCCGACCTGGCGCAGCATGTCGTCCCCTTGGCCCGGCGTGGCGTCGGTCGACATCCGCGAATTGGAGATCTCGTAGGTGCGCAGCCGCACCGTGAGCTCGCCGCGCAGCTGCTCGACCAACGGCCGAAACGCCGGGTCGAAGGCCATCTCCGAGCAGGTGGTCAGCCCGGCCCGGTTGAGCCGGACGCACTCGGCGCGCAGCATCGCCGGGTAATCCTCCGGGCGGATGACGCCGGCCAGCAGCGGAAAAACCGCGCCGGTCTCCTCGGCGGTGCCGTCGAGCTCACCGCGCGCGTCGCGGCCGTACTTGGCGCCCTTCGGGTCCGGGGTGTCGCGCCCGAGCCCCGCGCGCCGGGCGGCGTCCGAATTGAAAAAGGCCTTGTGCCCGGAGTTGTGGAAGATCACCAGCGGGCTGTCCGGCGCCATCTCGTCGAGCCAGCGCAGCGTCGGCTGCCGAAGGCCGTGCTGCAGCAACGGATCCCAGCCATACAGGTAGGCGCCGTCGGTTCCCCGCTTTGCGACCTCGCTAGCGACCGCCGCGACGACGTCGTCGGCGTCGCGCACCGTGACCGGCCGGATGTCGACGATCCGGTCCGATAGAGCCATCGCCTCCATCAACGGATGGCCATGCGCCTCAACGAATCCCGGCATGACGCAGCCGTCTGCGACGTCGACGGCTTGGGTGCCCGGGCCGATCAGGTCGACGACGTCGGCGCGGCTGCCGACGGCGACGATGCGGCCGCCGGCCACGGCGAGCGCCTCGGCCGTGGGCCGCGCGTCGTCGACGGTCAGCAGGGTTCCGGTGACGACGAGATCCGCATCGGCCATAGGCAGGGATGCTAGTGGTCGGAGGGCGCGGCCGACGCGAATTGCAACACGTTCTAGTCTTGCCGCATGAGTGACGATCTGCTGCGCAACCCGACCCACAACGGCCACCTGCTGGTGGGCGCCCTCAAGCGCCACAAG
>NZ_JAFBAT010000265.1 GCF_019247615.1 Mycobacterium sp.
CCCCAGCGACTGGTCGTGAGAGGCGCCGGCGACCACCACCTTCTCCGCGATCAGGCCCTCCGGGATCCGGAATCGGTGGGTGGCGTAGTTGATGCCGATGTCGATGGTCGCTTCGGCGGGGCGTTGATATCCCCATTGGTCCAACCACACCGGCAGCCGGGTGCCCCGGCCGGCAGCGTCGACCACCATGTCGGCGGCGACGAATTCCCGGTCTTCGCCTGCGCCGTCGGCGGCGTCCAGCAACACGCCGGTGACCCGCTGGCGTGCGCGCTCGAACCGGGGTTCGGCCACGGAGCGCCGCACGATCTCGACGTTGTCGATTTCTTGCGTCCGCTTGCGAAGCTGCCATTCCAGATGAGGTCGGCTGGGGACGTACGCGGTGAACTCGTCGCGCAGGGTGTGGCCGGTGCCCAGGACATGGCCGGCGGCGCCGAGGTGTATGCAGTCCGGGCGGTTTTCCAGCATGGGCACGCCCGCCGCGACCATGTCGTCGAGCACGCCGGGGAACAGGTTCTCGAACTCCATCGCCCCGCGGGCCATCAGCATGTGCAGATGCCGGTCCTGGGGGACCGTCGCGCGGTTGGCTGGCGTGCTCGGCAACTCGTCGCGCTCGTACACGGTCACCCGGGCGTAGCAATCGGAGAGCACCCGTGCGGCACACAACCCGCCGATGCTGCCCCCGATGACGATCGCGTGGTCCCGTGAGCTGGTTCCGATGTGCGGCATGTCCGCAGACTACCCAGTACTGTGACGGACCATCGGGACCCAGCACGCCGGCAGGGGGTGGGCAGATGCCCAATCGTTTGCGCACGAAGTCCGTAGAGCAATCGATCGCCGACACCGACGAGCCCGACACGCGGCTGCGCAAGGAGTTGGCCTGGTGGGATCTGGTGGTGTTCGGCGTCGCGGTGGTCATCGGCGCCGGCATCTTCACGGTCACCGCCACCACCACCGGTGACATCACCGGGCCGGCGATCTGGATTTCGTTCGTGATCGCGGCGGTCACCTGCGCGCTGGCGGCGTTGTGTTACGCCGAATTCGCCTCGACGCTGCCGGTCGCGGGCAGCGCCTACACGTTCTCCTACGCCACCTTCGGGGAGTTTTTGGCCTGGATCATCGGCTGGAACCTGGTGCTGGAATTGGCGATCGGCGCCGCCGTCGTCTCGAAGGGCTGGTCGAGCTACCTGGGCAACGTATTCGGATTCGCCGGTGGCACAGTGCAATTGGGCTCGATCAACCTCGACTGGGGCGCGCTGCTCATCGTGGCGGTGGTGGCTACGCTGGTCGGCCTGGGGACCAAGTTGTCGTCGCGGTTTTCCGCGGTGATCACCGGCATCAAGGTGTCGGTAGTGGTGTTCGTGGTTGCGGTCGGCGTCTTCTACATCAAGGGCTCCAATTACTCGCCGTTCATTCCCAAGCCGGAAGCCGGTCAAGACGCGTCGGGCGTCAACCAGTCGGTGCTGTCGCTGCTGACCGGCGCGCACAGCAGTCATTACGGGTGGTACGGCGTCCTGGCCGGAGCATCGATCGTGTTCTTCGCGTTCATCGGTTTCGACATCGTGGCCACCATGGCCGAGGAGACCAAAAGACCCCAGCGCGACGTGCCGCGGGGGATTCTCGTGTCGCTGGCGATAGTGACGGTGCTCTACGTCGCGGTCGCGGTCGTGCTGTCCGGCATGGTCTCCTACACCCAGCTCAAGACCGTCCCCGGCCACAAGCCGGCGAACCTGGCCACGGCCTTCTCGGCAAACGGGATCACCTGGGCCAGCAAAATCATTGCCGTCGGCGCGCTCGCGGGGCTGACCACGGTGGTGATGGTGCTCGTGCTCGGGCAGTGCCGCGTCCTGTTCGCGATGGCGCGTGACGGCTTGCTGCCGCGGGCGCTGGCCAAGACGGGTGCGCGGGGAACGCCCGTTCGGATCACCGTGCTGGTCGCCATCGTGGTGGCCTTGACGGCGTCGGTGTTCCCGATCGGCAAGCTCGAGGAGATGGTCAACGTCGGAACGCTCTTCGCGTTCGCATTGGTCTCGGCCGGCGTCATGGTGTTGCGCCGGACGCGGCCGGATCTGGAGCGCGGGTTCCGGGCCCCCTGGGTGCCCCTGCTGCCGATCGCCTCCATCGCCGCGTGCGCGTGGCTGATGTTGAACCTCAGCGCGCTGACCTGGGTCCGGTTCGGGGTCTGGCTGGTGGTCGGAACCGCCATCTACGTCGGCTATGGGTTCCGGCATTCGGTGCAGGGACGGCGGCAGGCCGGGGAGCTTTCGTCGGTGGGCTGATCGGTTTACAAAATAGCGTTCTGTGTCTAGACACAAGACGCAGACTGCTATATTGTCAATCGCGAAATGTGACTCGGTTCGCCGAGCCTGTAATTCCGCGGGCCCTTACTCGAACTTTGTCTGCGGATTTACCGGCTCGGCGAAACTCCATCACTGGGAGGTTTGGCAGATGACCACACTCGACGCGCCGGTCTGGCGTGACAAGAAGCGCCGCCTGTGGCTGATGGGTCTGATCGCCCCGACGGCGTTGATCGCCATGCTGCCGATCGTGTGGGCGCTCAACGTGCTCGGTTGGCGCACCGCTGCGGAGATCCCGCTGTGGATCGGGCCGATCCTGCTCTACATCGTGTTGCCGATTCTCGACCTGCGCTTCGGGCCCGACGGACAGAACCCGCCCGACGAGGTGATGGAGCAGCTGGAAAACGACAAGTACTACCGCTACTGCACCTATGTCTACATCCCGTTCCAATACCTCAGCGTGCTCCTGGGCGCGTACCTGTTCACCGCCTCGAACCTGAGCTGGCTGGGTCACGAGGGCCCGTTGAGCTGGCTCGGCAAGCTCGGCGTGGCGTTGTCGGTCGGCGTCCTCGGCGGCGTCGGGATCAATACCGCCCACGAGATGGGACACAAGAAGGATTCGCTGGAGCGGTGGCTGTCCAAGATCACCCTCGCGCAGTCGTGCTACGGCCACTTCTTCATCGAGCACAACCGCGGTCACCACGTCCGGGTGGCCACCCCCGAAGACCCCGCGTCCGCCCGCTTCGGGGAGACCTTCTGGGAGTTCTTGCCGCGCAGCGTTTTCGGCAGCCTGAGCTCCGCTCTGCGGCTCGAGGCGCAGCGGTTGCGTCGGCTGGGCAGGAGTCCCTGGAACCCCACGACGTATCTGTCCAACGACGTGCTCAACGCGTGGCTGATGTCCGTGCTGCTGTGGGGTGCGCTGATCGCGATCTTCGGCCCGGGTCTGATCCCGTTCGTCATCATCCAGGCCGTCTTCGGGTTCAGCCTGCTCGAGGCGGTCAACTACCTCGAGCACTACGGGCTGTTGCGACAGAAGAACTCGGGCGGCCGTTACGAGCGCTGCGCCCCGGTGCACAGCTGGAACTCCGACCACGTGGTCACCAACCTGTTCCTGTACCACCTGCAGCGGCACAGCGATCACCACGCCAGCCCCACCCGCCGGTACCAGACGCTGCGCAGCATGGCAGGCGCGCCCAACCTGCCGAGCGGATACGCGTCGATGATCTCGCTCACCTACTTTCCGCCGCTGTGGCGGAAGGTGATGGACCATCGGGTGCTGGCCCACTACGACGGCGACATCACCAGGGTCAATCTGCAGCCCCGCCTACGCGAGAAGCTGCTCGCGAAATACGGGGTCGACGCATGACGCCTACCGCTGCCCCGGCTGCAACTACACCTACGGTGCTGCCCGGACTGCGCGGTGCGCGAGAAGGTCGACTTCGAGAACCTAGGAGAAACGCGATGAGTGACTACATGCTGTTCCGCTGCATACAGTGCGGCTTCGAGTACGACGAGGCGCTGGGCTGGCCCGACGACGGCATCGCGCCCGGCACCCGCTGGGACGACATCCCGGAAGACTGGAGCTGCCCGGACTGCGGCGCGGCGAAATCGGACTTCGAGATGGTCGAGGTAGCTCGTCCGTGATGCGGACCACCACCGCGGCGAAAGCAGATAATGTCGCGCCTGTGAAGCGGATGCCCTATGCGGAGGCGTCGCGTGCTCTGCTGCGTGACTCGGTGCTCGACGCGATGCGCGATCTGCTGCTCGCCCGGGACTGGTCCGCGATCACGTTGTCGGACGTCGCCCGCGCGGCGGGCATCAGCCGGCAGAGCATCTACAACGAGTTCGGCTCGCGACAGGGGCTGGCGCAGGGTTACGCCCTGCGCCTGGCCGATCGCCTGGTCGACACCGTCCATTCAGCCATCGACGCCAATGTCGGCAATATCAATGCCGCGTTTCTGCAGGGTTTTCGTTTGTTCTTCGCGGAGTCGGCGGCCGATCCCCTGGTGATCTCCCTGCTCTCGGGGGTCGCCAAACCGGATCTGCTGCAGATCATCACTACGGACAGCGGGCCGATCATCACCCGCGCGTCGGCCCGGCTGACCGCCGCCTTCACCCAAAGCTGGGTGGCCGTAGGGGATGAGGACGCCGGCGTTTTGGCGCGTGCCATCGTCAGGCTGTGCTTGAGCTACGTGTCGATGCCACCCGAGGCCGACAACGACGTCGCGGCGGACCTGGCGCGGTTGATGGCGCCGTTCGCCGAGCGTTACGGGGTCGTCAACGTCCCCTGAGCGCTCGGCGGCTACAGTGGCGCAAGAACATACCTAAGCTAAGTACCGCTTGGATCCGTTGACCCCCAAGAAGGCTGAAGAAGGAAGAACCACGCATGACGACGACCGAAAAGGCGCTGACCGCCGACGTCCGCAACGGCATCGACTTCAAGATCGCCGACCTGTCGCTGGCCGAATTCGGCCGCAAGGAGATTCGGCTGGCCGAGCACGAGATGCCCGGTCTGATGTCGCTGCGCCGCGAATACGCCGAGGTGCAACCGCTCAAGGGTGCGCGCGTGTCGGGTTCGCTGCACATGACCGTGCAGACCGCGGTGCTGATCGAAACCCTGACGTCGCT
>NZ_JAFBAT010000065.1 GCF_019247615.1 Mycobacterium sp.
GGCGCAGGGCGCGATCCAGGGCGCCAAATACGTCGCGAACACCGTGAAGGCCGAACTCGACGGGGCCGATCCGGCCGACCGCGAGCCGTTCCAGTACTTCGACAAGGGCTCGATGGCCACGGTGTCGCGGTTTTCCGCGGTGGCCAAGATCGGCCCGCTCGAGTTCAGCGGCTTCATCGCCTGGCTGATATGGCTGGTGCTGCACCTGGTGTACCTGATCGGGTTCAAGACCAAGATCACCACACTGCTGTCGTGGACCGTGACGTTCCTGAGCACCCGCCGCGGTCAGCTGACGATCACCGACCAGCAGGCATTCGCGCGAACGCGGCTCGAGCAGCTGGCCGAACTGGCCGCCGAGGCCCGCGGCTCCGCCGCGACCAGCAAGGTGGCGAGCTAACCGGCGGACTAACCGGCGGACTCGAGGTTCTGCAGCCGCACCTGGCCGCGGGCGACAACTCGGTCGTCACCGTCGGTGACGGTGACCAACCACAGCTGCTGGCGGCGGCCACGGTGGATCGGTTCGGCTCTGCCGTACACCATGCCCGAGCTGATTGAGCGCAAAAAGTCGGTGTTGTTGTTGACGCCCACGACGTTTCCGCCCCCACCGCTCGCATTGAGCCAGCTGTACGCGGCCACGCTGGCCATGCTCTCGATGATCGAGCAGTAGACGCCGCCGTGGACCAGGCCCATCGGCTGCAGCAGCTTGGGCGTGACCTCCAGGTGCGCCCGCACCCCGTCCGGACCGAGCTCGGTGTATTGCAGCCCCAGCTCGGCGTCGAAGGGCGCGGTGAAGTTCGGCGGGACGATCGCGTCCTGGGGCGATGGCACGTCCATCTGTCTACACCATCAGAAAACCCGGATCGCCGAGGCGGGGTGCCGCCCAGCGAAAACAGGCGGGCCCCATGCAACCACGGCACGGGGCCCGCCGATCGAGTAGACCGGGGGGTCACTGCAGCCCTCAGGACTCCCTCGCGGTCGTTGTGTCTCGACCCCATTACGATAGGCAAGGCTGCCCTAACATGGCAAGTCGGCCCTCGGTAGAATCGGTGACTGGCCCGCGTAGAACACAAAGGCGTTGGCCAGCTTAAGGCCAGCATGGGTACGACAGACGGTAGTAAGCCGGAGTACCCTTGGTGTCAACACCCATGGAGATGAAAGAAGTATGGCCAAGCTGACCCGGTTAGGGGACCTGGAACGCGCCGTGATGGATCATTTGTGGTCCACGCCGGAGCCGCAAACCGTCCGCCAGGTCCATGAAGCGCTGTCGGCGCGACGCGATCTCGCCTACACGACGATCATGACGGTGCTACAGCGGCTCGCCAAGAAGAACCTGGTCTCCCAGATTCGCGACGACCGTGCCCACAGGTACGCGCCCGTCCATGGCCGCGACGAGCTCGTCGCGGGACTGATGGTCGACGCGCTGGCCCAGGCCGAGGATTCCGGCAGCCGGCAGGCCGCCCTGGTCCACTTCGTCGAGCGGGTCGGTGCGGACGAGGCGGACGCACTGCGGCGCGCACTCGCCGAATTGGAAGCTCACCAACGCGATACGCCATCCGCTGGCGCTACTGCGGAGGAGTGAGGGAGACTAGCAGCGTGTCCGCGCCGGCCTTCACCATCCTCGCGGTGCTGTTGGTCGGTCCTGCACCGGCCCTGCTGTCGCGAGCGACGTGGCCGTTACGCGCACCCCGCGCCGCGATGGTGTTGTGGCAGGCCATTGCGCTGGCCGCAGTCCTTTCCACGTTCAGCGCGGGAATCGCGATCGCCACGAGGTTGCTGATGCCCGGCCCAGACGGGCGTCCGACGGCAAGCATTCTCGGGGCCGCCGACAGGCTCGGCTGGCCGCTGTGGACCGCCTACATCGGCGTCTTCGCGCTGACCGTATTGGTCGGCGCCCGATTGATGATTGCGGTGGCGCGGGTCGCCATCGCCAATCGGCGACGTCGCGCGCATCACCGCATGGTGGTCGATCTGGTCGCCGTCGGACACGATGCCGCCCCGAATCAACCGTGCGCCCGCACGCGCGACCTGCGGGTGCTGGACGTTGCGCAGCCGCTTGCCTACTGCCTGCCCGGTGTGCGCAGCCGAGTCGTGGTTAGCGAGGGAGCGTTGCACTCCCTCGCCGACGCCGAGGTCGCGGCCATCCTGACCCACGAGCGAGCTCACCTGCGAGCCCGTCACGACCTGGTGCTCGAGGCCTTCACCGCGGTGCACGCCGCGTTCCCGCGGCTGGTCCGCAGCGCCAACGCGCTGCGCGCGGTGCAACTGCTCGTCGAACTGCTGGCCGATGACGCCGCCGTGCGCGCGACCGGGCGCGCTGCCCTGGCCCGCGCGTTGGTCACCTGCGCGGCCGGCCGGGCGCCGTCGGGTGCGCTTGCCGCGGGCGGCCCCAGCACCGTGATTCGAGTCCGTCGATTGTCCGGCCGTGGCAACAGCCCGATGCTGTCGGCGGCCGCTTATCTGGCGGCGGCCGCCGTGTTCGTGGTGCCGACCATCGCCCTCGCCGTACCGTGGCTGACGGAGCTGCAGCGGCTGTTCAACCTCTAGCCAGCGCGAACCGAAACCGCTTGGAGGACCATTTCTTCGCTGTGCCACAGTGTGGTCGCAACGCTTCAGGCAACGTTCGCCAACCGAGAGGCCCCCTGGAATGGAAGATCAAAGCTCGTCGGACTCGAAGACTGCCAGCGCGCAGATCGGCGTCACCGGCCTGGCGGTGATGGGTTCGAACATCGCGCGGAACTTCGCCCGTCACGGCTACACGGTGGCGCTGCACAATCGGTCGATCGCCAAGACCGACGCGCTGCTTTCCGAGCACGGCAATGAGGGCAACTTCGTGCGAACCGAGAACATTGCCCAGTTCCTCGATGCGCTGGAGAAGCCGCGGCGGGTGCTGATCATGGTCAAGGCCGGCGATCCGACCGACGCGGTCATCGACGAGCTCGCCGACGCCATGGAGGAAGGCGACATCATCATCGACGGCGGCAACGCCCTCTACACCGACACCATTCGCCGGGAGAAGGCGATGCGCGAGCGCGGCCTGCATTTCGTCGGGGCCGGTATCTCGGGCGGCGAGGAGGGAGCGCTCAACGGCCCGTCGATCATGCCGGGTGGTCCCCCCGAGTCGTACACGTCGCTCGGTCCGCTCTTGGAGGAGATCTCAGCGCACGTCGACGGGGTGCCGTGCTGCACCCACATCGGCCCCGACGGGGCCGGCCACTTCGTCAAGATGGTGCACAACGGCATCGAGTACTCCGACATGCAGCTGATCGGCGAGGCGTACCAGCTGCTGCGCGACGGCCTCGGCAAGTCTGCGGATGAGATCGCCGACGTGTTCGACGAGTGGAACTCCGGCGACCTGGACAGCTTTCTCGTGGAGATCACGGCGCAGGTCCTGCGCCAGACCGACGCCAAGACCGGAAAGCCCCTCGTCGATGTCATCCTCGACGAGGCCGAACAGAAGGGCACGGGCCGCTGGACCGTGAAGTCGGCGTTGGACCTCGGCGTGCCGGTCACCGGCATCGCCGAGGCGGTGTTCGCCCGCGCGCTGTCGGGTTCGGTGGTTCAACGCCAGGCCACCACCGGGCTGGCCTCTGGTGAGCTCGGCGAAAAGCCAACCGACGCAACGCAATTCGTCGAAGATGTCCGGCAGGCCCTGTACGCGTCAAAGATCATCGCCTATGCCCAGGGGTTCAATCAGATTCAGGCCGGCAGCGCCGAATACGACTGGGGCATCACGCCCGGTGACCTGGCCACCATCTGGCGCGGCGGCTGCATCATCCGGGCGAAGTTCCTCAACCGCATCAAAGAGGCGTTCGACGAAGACCCGGACCTGCCGACGCTGATCGTGGCGCCCTACTTTCGCAGCGCGATCGAGGCCGCGATCGACGGCTGGCGACGGGTCGTGGTGACCGCAACGCAGTTGGGCATCCCGATACCGGGCTTCTCCTCGGCGCTGTCCTACTACGACGCGCTGCGCACCGAGCGGCTGCCGGCCGCCCTCACCCAGGGGCTGCGCGACTTCTTCGGCGCACACACCTACGGCCGCACCGACGACGACCCGGACAAGCGGTTCCACACCCTGTGGAGCGGCGACCGCAGCGAGGTGCCAGCCTGACGGCGCATTTCACAGCACGGCCAGCCGTGTAGGACGGGGAAAAGGGGGCAAGTCGACCGAGATGAGATTTCTGGACGGGCACAGGCCCGGGTACGACCTGACCTACAACGACGTTTTCATCGTGCCGAACCGCTCGGAGGTCGCGTCGCGCTTCGACGTCGACCTGTCGACCGCCGACGGCTCGGGAACCACCATTCCGGTCGTCGTCGCCAACATGACCGCCGTGGCCGGACGGCGGATGGCGGAGACGGTGGCGCGTCGCGGCGGCATCGTGATCCTGCCGCAGGATCTGCCGATCACGGCGGTGCAGCAGACGGTCGAGTTCGTCAAGAGCCGCGACCTGGTTCTCGACACCCCGGTGGTGCTGGGACCCGACGATTCGGTGTCCGACGCGATGGCGCTCATTCACAAGCGTGCGCACGGTGCCGCGGTCGTCCTCTTCGAAGGCCGGCCGATCGGTCTGGTGAGCGAAGCGTCCTGTGCGGGCGTGGACCGATTCGCCAGGGTGCGCGACGTCGCAGTGAGTGATTTCCTGACCGCCCCGGTCGGCGTCGACCCGCGCAAGATCTTCGACCTGCTCGAGCACACGCCCCTCGGCGTCGCCGTGGTCACCCACCCCGACGGGACGCTGGCGGGGGTGCTGACCCGCACCGGGGCGGTCCGCACCGGTTTGTACACGCCGGCCACCGACGCGCGCGGCCGGCTGCGGGTCGGGGCGGCCGTCGGGATCAGCGGTGACGTCGGGGCCAAGGCCCGATCGCTCGCCGAGGCCGGTGTCGACGTGCTGGTCGTGGACACCGCGCACGGACATCAGGTCAAGACGCTCGAAGTGATCGAACTGGTGGCGGAGGTGCTTTCGGAGCTGGACTTCGACGTGCCGCTGGCCGCGGGGAACGTGGTGTCGGCGGCGGGCACACGTGACCTACTGGCGGCGGGGGCGACCATCGTCAAGGTCGGCGTCGGGCCGGGCGCGATGTGCACCACCAGGATGATGACCGGTGTCGGCCGGCCGCAATTCTCGGCTGTCGTCGAATGCGCTTCCGCGGCAAGGGAACTCGGAGCCCACGTGTGGGCCGACGGCGGCATCCGCCACCCGCGGGACGTGGCGCTGGCGCTGGCGGCCGGGGCGTCGAACGTGATGATCGGGTCGTGGTTCGCCGGAACCTACGAATCGCCCGGTGACCTGATGCGCGACCGCGACGACCGGCCGTACAAGGAGAGCTACGGCATGGCCTCCAAACGCGCGGTCGTGGCCCGCACCGGAGACGAGACCGCGTTCGATCGGGCCCGCAAGGCGTTGTTCGAGGAAGGAATCTCGACCGCGCGAATGGCCCTGGATCCCGACCGCGGCGGCGTCGAGGACCTGATCGACCACATCACCTCCGGGCTGCGCAGCACGTGCACCTATGTCGGGGCCGCCACGCTCGCCGAGCTGCACGAGCGGGCCGTCGTCGGTGTGCAGTCGGCTGCCGGCTTCGCCGAAGGACACCCACTGCCGTTGGGTTGGTGACCTCAGGACTTACTTGGCGTCTTGGCTACCATGTGAATTCACGCGACTGTCAGGCCCCGCGGCAACGCGCTGCGCGGCATCGAGCGAAAGGGATGACGTGCCGCAGGCACGCGCCGAGGCCCTAATACACAGCGGGGCCGTAGAGACGAAGCGCCGACCGGCAGCGTCCCCGGCAGCCGCGGCCGCACCAATAGCCAGACCATCATGAACGTCACCGTCACGGTCATCAGCGTGCTGGCGATCGCGCTGCTCATCTTCGGCACCGCCGTCTTCGTCGCCGCCGAATTCTCGCTGACGGCATTGGACAGCAGCGTCGTGGAGGCCAACGCCCGCCGCGGCGGGCGTCGCGACCGCATGATCCTGCGCGCCCAGCACCAGCTGTCCTTCCAACTGTCCGGTGCCCAATTGGGTATCTCGATGACCACGCTGGTGACCGGCTACCTGACCGACCCGATGGTGGCCGACCTGCCGCATCCGGGGTTGAGCGCTATCGGAATACCGGACCGGCTCGCCGACGCGATCATCGCCTTCCTGGTGCTGGTGATCGTGACGTCGGTGTCGATGGTCTTCGGCGAGCTGGTTCCGAAATATCTCGCCGTGGCGCGCCCGCTGTCGACTGCTCGCGCCGTGGTGGGTTTTCAAATGCTGTTTTCGCTGGTGTTCACCCCGGTCATCCGGCTGACGAACGGCGTGGCCAACTGGATCGTTCGCGAGTTGGGCATCCAGCCGGCCGAGGACTTGCGGTCGGCCCGTTCGCCGCAGGAGCTGCTGTCGCTGGTGCGCACCTCGGCGCGCAGCGGCACGCTGGACGCCGCCACCGCGGCCCTGGTGCGACGGTCGCTGGAGTTCGGCGCCCTGACGGCCGAGGAGCTGATGACCCCGAGGTCGAAGATCGTCGCGCTGGAGACCGACGAAACGGTCGCCGACCTGGTCGCCGCGGCCGCCGAATCCGGCTTTTCCCGCTTCCCCATCGTCGACGGGGACCTCGACGAGACCATCGGCATCGTGCACGTCAAGCAGGTGTTCGGTATTCCGCCCGCCGACCGTGGGCGCACCCTGCTGACCACGCTGGCACAACACGTTCCGGTGGTGCCTTCGACCCTGGATGGCGACGCGGTGATGGCCGAGATCCGCCGCAACGCGCTGCAGACCGCGATGGTGGTCGACGAATACGGCGGGACGGCCGGCATGGTGACCGTCGAGGACCTGATCGAGGAGATCGTCGGCGACGTCCGCGACGAGCATGACGACGCCACCCCGGACGTCGTCGTGGCCGGCACCGGCTGGCGGGTGTCGGGACTGCTGCGCATCGACGAGGTTGCCACGGCCACCGGGTTCCGGGCGCCCGAAGGGCCCTACGAGACGATCGGCGGCCTGGTCCTCCGCGAGATCGGCCACATCCCGGGGGCCGGGGAAACGGTCGAGCTGACCGCGTTGGACCCGGACGGCCTGCCGGACAGCTCGACGCGGTGGCGGGCGACCGTCGTCAAGATGGACGGTCGCCGGATCGACCTGCTCGAGCTGACCGAACTGGGTAGTCGCAGCGAAACCACCGCCGGTCGGGGTCACTCATGAGCCCGGTGAACCAGGCGCTGGGAATATTGCTGGCGGCCCTGCTGATCGGGGTAAATGCGTTCTTCGTCGGCGCGGAATTCTCGTTGATCTCTGCCCGGCGCGACCGGCTCGCAGCGTTGGCCGAGCAGGGCAAAGCCAGGGCCGTCACCGTCATCCGTGCCGGTGAGCAGCTCCCCGCCATGCTGGCCGGCGCGCAATTGGGCGTCACGGTCGCCTCGTTGCTGCTCGGCCGGGTCGGCGAGGCCTCCGTCGCCGACCTGCTGCGCACGACGCTGAGTCTGGCCGGCATGCATCCGGCGCTGCTGCACACGCTGTCGTTCGCCATCGCATTGGGGATCGTGGTGACGCTGCATGTCCTGCTGGGTGAAATGGTGCCGAAGAACATCGCGCTGGCAGGCCCGGAGCGCACCGCGATGCTGCTGGTTCCGCCATACCTCGTCTATGTGCGGGCCGCTCGACCGTTCATCGTGTTCTACAACAAATGCGCCACCTTGGCTCTGCGTGGGCTGGGCGTCGAGCCGAAGGATGAACTCGACTTCGCGGTCTCCACGGCCGAGCTGAGCGAGCTGATCGCCGAATCGGTGTCCGAAGGACTGCTGGATCCCGAGGAGCACACCCGGCTGACCCGCGCACTGCAGATCCGCAACAGGGTCGTCGGCGACGTGGCGGTTCCCCTCGCCGAGGTTCGGGCGATACCGGTGGCTGCGGACGGCTCCGGGCCCAGGGTCGGCGCGGTCGAAGAAGCGCTGGCGCAGAGTGGTTACTCCCGGTTCCCGGTCGTCAATCTCGCCGGCAAGTTCATCGGCTACCTGCACATCAAGGACGTGTTGACGCTCGACGACGACCCCGACACGGTGATCGACCTGGCGTTGGTGCGGCCGCTGCCCCGGCTTCCCAAGTCGTTGCCGCTGGCCGATGCCTTGTCGCGAATGCGGCGCAGCAACAGCCACCTGGCGCTGGTGACCGACGGCAGCGGCGGCGTGGTCGCCATGGTGGCAATGGAAGATCTGGTGGAGGACCTGGTCGGCACGGTGCGCGACGCATAGCAACGGCTTGCGCCGGGTGGGCTTGCCCAAGCCCGTATGATCTGCAACGGCCGCCAGTCAAATAGGGCCAGACCTGCCCCGGACCTGCGTTGGACGTGCTCGGGCGGGCCGGCCGCATGACGTTCGGCCGGCCGCTGATCGGTAGGCTGACGACGATGGTGGGCCTGTTACGGAGGAGAACGATGACTGATCGCGTGTCGGTGGGCAACTTGCGCGTCGCCCGGGTGCTCTACGACTTCGTGAACAACGAGGCCCTGCCCGGCACCGACATCGACCCCGACACCTTCTGGGCCGGTGTCGACAAGGTCGTCGCCGACCTGACCCCCCAGAACCAGAATTTGCTGAACCGTCGCGATGAGCTGCAGGCTCAGATCGACAGGTGGCACCGGCAGCGGGTCATCGAGCCGATCGACGCCGAGGCGTACCGCGGATTCCTGACGGAGATCGGCTACCTGCAACCGGAGCCCGACGACTTCAGCATCACCACGTCCGGTGTCGACCCCGAGATCACCACCACCGCAGGACCGCAGCTGGTGGTGCCGGTGACCAACGCCCGGTTCGCGCTGAATGCGGCCAATGCCCGGTGGGGCTCGCTCTACGACGCCCTCTACGGCACCGACGTGATCCCCGAGACGGACGGAGCCGAACAGGGCAGCGGCTACAACAAGGTCCGCGGCGACAGGGTGATCGCGTACGCGCGCCAGTTCCTCGATGAGGCCGTGCCGCTGTCGTCTGGTTCGTGGGCGGACGCGACCGGCGTCAGCATCGACGACGGCCGGCTGCAGGTCGCCGTCGGGGAGGAGTCCACCGGCCTGGTCGACCCCGAGAAGTTCGTCGGGTACAGCGGCGAGCTCGGCTCCCCCAACTGGTCGGTGTTGCTGATCAACAACGGTCTGCACATCGAGATACTGATCGACCCCGAGTCCCCCATCGGCAAGACCGACCGCGCCGGCATCAAGGACGTCGTGTGCGAGTCCGCGGTCACCACCATCATCGACTTCGAGGACGCGGTGGCCGCCGTCGACGCCGACGACAAGACCCGCGCCTACCGCAACTGGCTGGGCTTGATGAGGGGTGACCTGGCCGCCGAGGTGGACAAGGACGGCAAGACGTTCACCCGGGTGCCCAACCAGGACCGCCACTACACCAAGCCCGACGGCGGCGAGTTGGTGTTGCCGGGACGGGCGTTGCTGTTCGTCCGCAATGTGGGTCACCTGATGACGAACGACGCGATCATCGACGCTGATGGCAACCCGATCTTCGAGGGCATCCAGGACGCGCTCTTCACCGGCCTGTGCGCCGTCCACGGGCTCAAGGCCACCGACGCCAACGGTCCACTGGTCAACAGTCGCACCGGGTCCATCTACATCGTCAAGCCCAAGATGCACGGCCCGGACGAGGTGGCGTTCACGACCGAGTTGTTCAGCAGGGTCGAGGACGTGCTTGGCCTACCGCAGACCACGCTCAAGGTCGGCGTCATGGACGAGGAGCGCCGCACCACCCTGAACCTCAAGGCATGCATCCAGGCCGCGGCCGACCGGATCGTCTTCATCAACACCGGCTTCCTGGACCGCACCGGCGACGAGATCCACACGTCGATGGAGGCCGGTCCGATGGTCCGCAAGGGTGCCATGAAAACGCAGCCCTGGATCTTGGGGTACGAGGACAACAATGTCGACACCGGTCTCGCCGCCGGGTTCGCCGGCCGCGCCCAGATCGGCAAGGGCATGTGGACCATGACCGAGCTGATGGCGGACATGGTCGAGCAGAAGATCGGCCAGCCGAAAGCGGGCGCGAGCACCGCCTGGGTGCCCTCGCCCACGGCGGCCACCCTGCACGCGCTGCACTACCACAAGGTCGACGTGATCGCGGTGCAGAAGGAACTGGCGGGCAAGAAGCGCGTCTCGATCGACCAGCTGCTGACCATTCCGCTGGCCAAGGAACTCGCCTGGGCCCCCGAGGAGATCCGCGAGGAGGTCGACAACAACTGTCAGTCCATCCTGGGGTATGTGGTGCGCTGGATCGACCAGGGCGTCGGATCCTCGAAGGTGCCCGACATCCACAACGTGGCGCTCATGGAGGACCGGGCCACGCTGCGGATCTCCAGCCAGCTGCTGGCGAACTGGCTGCGCCACGGCGTCATCACCACCGAGGATGTCCGGGCCAGCCTCGAACGGATGGCCCCCATGGTGGACCGCCAGAACGAGGGCGACTCGGCATACCGTCCGATGGCACCCAACTTCGACGACAGCATCGCCTTCCTGGCGGCCGAAGAATTGATCTTGTCCGGAACCCAGCAGCCCAACGGCTACACCGAGCCGATCCTGCATCGGCGTCGGCGTGAGTTCAAGGCCCGCGCCGCCGCCGGCTGACAGTCGGTCGACATGCGGTAGTGCGGGCTGATGGCTGACATTCGACGGAAAGGCGGCGGAAAGCGGTATGGGTAGGCACAGCATGCCCGACCCCGAGGATTCCGCCGACGCACCCTTCGCCGAGGACCTTCCCGACGATCAGTACCTTCACGAGGAGGCGGCACAGCCGCGGGCCGATTACAGCGGCCACGAGAATTACCGCGGGCAGGAGGACGACGGCGTCCCGGCCGATGACTATCCGCAATTCCCGCCGCGTTCGGCCGGTGCGCAGAGTTCTGAGCCGCCGGCCTACCCCCCGCCGCCGACCCCTGGCGGGCATCGGGGACTCGGCGATTGGCGCGGCGGGCATCGCAGTGAGGGCGGGCGCCGCGGGGTCAGCATCGGCGTGATCGTCGCCCTCGTCGCTGTCGTCGTGGTGGTTGGCGCCGTGATTCTGTGGAGCTTCTTCGGTGACGCGCTGTCCCACCGCTCGCACAGTGCCGCCGTGCGCTGCGTGGGAGGCAAGGAATCTGTCGCCGTCGTCGCCGACCCGTCGATCGCCGATTACGTGCAGCAGTCCGCGGAGGCCTACAACTCGTCGGCCGGCCCGATAGGTGACCACTGCATGGTGGTGGGCGTGAAACCGGCCGGCTCCGATGCCGTGGTCAGCGGTCTAATCGGGAAGTGGCCCGCCGAGTTGGGCGGCCAGCCGGCTTTGTGGATCCCGGGCAGCTCGATCTCTGCGGCGCGCCTCGCCGCGGCCGGGGGCCAGAAGGTGATCACCGAGAGCCGCTCCCTGGTGACATCGCCGGTGGTGCTCGCCGTCCGGCCGGAGCTCGCGCCGGCCCTGGCAAACCAGAATTGGGCGGCGCTGCCGGCTCTGCAAACCAATCCAAACTCGTTGGCCGGCTTGAATTTGCCGACGTGGGGATCGCTGAGACTGGCGCTGCCCATGACCGGCAACGGTGACGCGTCCTTACTGGCCGGCGAGGCGGTGGCAGCGGCCTCCGTTCCCGCGGGTGCACCGGTAACCCAGGGCACCGGCGCAGTGCGCACGCTGTTGAGCGCGCAACCGAAGTTGGCAAACAACTCGTTGACGGACGCGATGAACGCACTGATCGGGGCCACTGACGTGGCAGCGGCTCCGGTGCACGCGGTGCTCACCACCGAGCAGCAGCTCTTCCAGCGCGGCCAGTCGCTGCCGGATGCCAAAGGCATCCTGGGTTCCTGGCTACCGCCGGGGCCGGCGCCGGTGGCCGACTATCCGACGGTGCAGCTGAGCGGATCATGGCTGACGCAGGAGCAGACCTCAGCGGCCAGCGAATTCGCCCGCTTCATGCAGAAACCGGAGCAACTCGCGAAGCTGGCCAAGGCGGGCTTCCGGGTCAACGGCGTCAAACCGCCCAGCAGCCAGGTGGTGAGTTTCGCCGCGCTGCCAGCGACCCTGTCGGTGGGCGACGATGGAATGCGCGCCACGCTGGCCGAAGCAATGGTGGCCCCGTCGACCGGACTGGCCGCGACCGTCATGCTCGACCAGTCCATGCCCACCCAGGAAGGCGGAAAGACCCGGCTGGCCAACGTCATCGGCGCGCTGCAGGACAAGTTCAGGTCGCTGCCGCCGACCGCGGCAGTGGGCTTGTGGACGTTTGACGGCCACGAGGGTCGCTCGGAAGTGCCGAGCGGGCCGCTCGGTGACCCGGTCAATGGCCAGCCGCGCGCGGCGGCGCTGGCGGCCGCGCTGGACAAGCAGTATTCGTCGGCCGGCGGCGCGGTCTCGTTCACCACGCTGCGGCTGATCTACCAAGACATGCAGGCCAATTACCGTGCCGGCCAAGCCAATTCGATCTTGGTGATCACGACCGGGCCGCACACCGACCAAACCCTGGACGGGCCGGGGCTGCAAGATTTCATCCGCAAAGCCGCCGACCCCGCCAAACCGATCGCCGTCAACGTCATCGACTTCGGCGCGGATCCCGACCGGGCCACCTGGGAGGCCGTCGCCCAGCTCAGCGGCGGGAGTTACCGCAACCTCAACACGTCGGCCTCCCCCGACATCGCCGCGGCGATCAACACTTTTCTGGGTTAGCCCCGACCTCAACGCGCCTGTAAGACGCCGCATTTCGCAGCGGCATTAGTCTCGCGACGGTGAACGAATCCATCGGCTTCAACTGATGAGAACGGATTTCGCACTGGCGTGACGCTCGCGAATGGGAGGCCAATTAGGCAAACGCCTCCACGGGCGGACACGAGCAGACCAGGTTGCGGTCCCCGTAGGCACCGTCGATGCGACGCACCGGTGGCCACACCTTCGGCCGGAAGTGCTTGCCCAGCGGGTAGGCCGCCTCCTCCCGGGTGTACGGATGATCCCACTCGGCGACCAGCAGACACTCAGCCGTGTGGGGAGCGCCCCGCAGCGGATTGTCGTCGGCCGGCCACTCCCCCGCGCCGACACGGTCGATCTCGCCCCGGATTGAGATCATGGCCTCGCAGAAGGCGTCGACCTCGTCCAGGCCCTCGCTCTCGGTCGGCTCCACCATCAGCGTGCCCGAGACCGGGAAGCTCATGGTTGGCGCGTGAAAACCGTAGTCCGCCAGTCTCTTTGCAACGTCGTCGACGGTCACCCCCGTCGACTTGGTGATTCCGCGCAGGTCCAGGATGCATTCGTGGGCCACCATCCCGTTCTCGCCGGTGTAGAGGACGGGAAAATACTCGTCGAGCCGGCGGGCGATGTAGTTGGCCGAGGCGATCGCGGTCAACGAGGCAGCCCGCAGGCCGTCGGCGCCCATCATCCTGATGTACGCCCAGGTGATCGGCAGGATGGACGCCGACCCGTACGGCGCCGACGAGACGGGATGACCCTGCGGCAACTCGGCGGCATACGGGTGACCGGGCAAGAACGGAGCCAGGTGTGAACGCACCGCCACCGGCCCGACGCCCGGCCCACCGCCGCCGTGCGGGATGCAGAACGTCTTGTGCAGGTTCAGGTGGCTGACGTCGCCGCCGAACTTCCCCGGCCGGGCCAGACCGACCAGCGCATTGAGGTTGGCACCGTCGATGTAGACCTGGCCGCCGGCGTCGTGTACGGCCGCGCAAATGTCGGCGATGTCATGCTCGTAAACGCCGTGGGTGGACGGGTAGGTGATCATCAGCGCCGCCAGCCGATCCGCATGCTCGGCCACCTTGGCCCGCAGATCGTCGAGGTCGACGTCGCCGTTCTCGCGGCAGGTCACCACGACCACCCGCAATCCCGCCAGCGCCGCCGAGGCCGCATTGGTGCCGTGCGCGCTGGATGGGATCAGGCAGATGTCGCGGTGCGGTTCGCCGCGACTGGCGTGGTAATCGTGGATCGCCAGCAGGCCCGCGTACTCGCCCTGCGAGCCCGCGTTGGGCTGCAGCGAGACGGCGTCGTAACCCGTCATCTGCACCAGCCAGCTCTCCAGGTCGGCGATCAGACGACGCAGCCCGGTTGTGTCGGATGCCGGTGCGAAGGGATGCTGGCGGGCGAATTCCGGCCAGGTGATCGGTTCCATCTCGGCCGCGGCATTGAGTTTCATGGTGCAGGAGCCGAGTGGAATCATGCTGCGGTCCAAGGCGACATCCTTGTCGGCCAGCGTGCGTAGGTAGCGCATCATCGCCGTTTCGGTTCGGTATTGCGTGAACGCGGGATGCGTGAGGAATTCCGAGGTCCGGTTGGCGATGCCGGCGCACACGGGTTCGGCGGCCGTCACCCCGAAAGCATCGAGCACGGCCGCGACGTGCTGGTCGGTGGTCGCCTCATCGCAGGCCACCGCGACGTGGTCATCGTCGACGCGCCACACGTTGATGCCCCTTGTTTTGGCGGCGGCCAGCACCTCGTCGGCGCGCCCGGGCACCCGGGCCAGCACGGTGTCGAAGTACTTGTCGTGCACCAGCGCTGTGTTGGCTGCCGAGCCCAGCGCGGCGGCGATGGTCTCGGCGTGGGCGTGTACCCGGCGGGCGATGTCGGTCAACCCTTCAGCGCCGTGGTAAGTGGCGTACATGGCGGCCATCACCGCCAGCAGCACCTGCGCGGTGCAGATGTTGCTGGTTGCCTTGTCGCGACGGATGTGCTGCTCGCGCGTCTGCAACGCCAGCCGGCAGGCCGGTGAACCGTCGGCATCCAGCGAGACGCCGACCAGCCGCCCCGGCAACTGACGGGCATGCTTGGTGTGCACCGCCAGATAGCCCGCGTGTGGACCGCCGAACCCCATTGGGACACCGAATCTTTGGGTGGTGCCGAAGGCGACGTCGGCGCCGATCTCGCCGGGCGGCGTGATCAACGTCAGCGCCAGCAGGTCGGCGCCGATGGCCACGAGCGCACCCCGGGCGTGCGCGTCCGCCACCAATCCTGCCCACTCGGTGATGCGGCCGCTGGCGCCCGGCAGCTGCGCGATGACGCCGAAGAAGTCGCCGTCGGGCAGGCCGTGCCGCAGGTCCGCGGTGACAATCTCAATGCCCAACGGCTTGGCCCGGGTAGCCAGCACGGCCGCGGTCTGCGCGAACACGTCCGTGTCCACGACGACCCGGTTCGTCGCGCCGCGCGCGGCGCGGTGCATCAACGTCATCGCCTCCGCGGCGGCGGTGCCCTCGTCGAGCATCGAGGCGTTGGCGACCTCGAGTCCCGTCAGGTCGGCGACCATCGTCTGGAAGTTCAGCAGCGCCTCCAGCCGGCCCTGGCTGATCTCCGGCTGGTAGGGCGTGTAGGCGGTGTACCACGCGGGGTTTTCCATGATGTTGCGCAACAACACCGGGGGCGTGAGCGTGTCGTAGTAGCCCTGCCCGATCATCGACACGGCCGCGGTGTTGGCGTTGGCCAGCGCCCGCAACTCGGCCAGCGCTTCGGTCTCGCTGGCGGCCGGCGGCAACCCGTCCAGGCCCGGGGCGGCGCCGCCGTTGGTGCGCTTGTCGAGGATGCCCGCGGGCACCGCCTTGGCGGCCAGCTCCTCGAACGACTCGACGCCGATGACGGCAAGCATGGCCGCGACGGCCTGACTGTCCGGGCCGATGTGCCGGGTTGCGAACGATTGAGACACGGTGAGACTCCTGACGCAGGAAAGGACTATTCGCCCTCTCCCTCTGTCTTCACCGTTCGCCAGGCGCCTGAGAGATTCGGCGCCGAACGTCCGTCTCAGCGCCTTTCCCCATCGGCGGGTGGGGATCGCGTTACCGATCGCCACCGCTTTCCAGAGGCATCGTTGGCCCGCGCGGTCCGGGTGCCTGAGAGGTTGACGGAGAGGTGTTGCTCCTTCGGCGCCCGTGGCTGGCGGCCACGGGACTCTCCCGCGCGAATGGGATGCGTCGACCAGTCTACCCGGGGGTCAGCCGATCTTGCGGTCGCGATGCTTGCGGCGAGACGCCAGCTCGTCTTCGGGGGCGGCAATCGACTCGCCGCCATCGGCGCGCTCACCGTGGAAGTCGGCGATGACGCCGGTCAGCTCGCGCATGGCGCCCGACACCGCAATGCCGAATACACCCTGCCCGCCCTGCAGCAGGTCGACTACCTCTTCGGCCGAGGTGCACTCGTACACCGTCGTGCCGTCGGAGAACAAGGTGATGTTCGCCAGATCCTGGACGCCGCGCTGACGCAGATGGTCGACCGCGACCCGGATGTTGTGCAGCGAGATACCGGTGTCGAGCAGCCGCTTGACGATCTTGAGAACCAGGATGTCCTTGAACGAGTAGAGCCGCTGGCTGCCCGACCCAGCCGCGCTGCGGATCGACGGCACCACCAGCGACGTGCGTGCCCAATAGTCGAGCTGCCGATAAGTGATGCCGGCGATCTGGCATGCGCTGGGGCCGCGGTAGCCGACCAGCTCATCGGGAACGGAATCGTCGGGAAAAAGTCCCGGCTGCACCGGCGCGCTCGGTGCGGTCACCTCGCGGTCACTGCTCGCGGCGTTCGCGCGGTCACCCAGGTCCAGCTGCTCTTGGCGTGGCTGCTCGCTCACGGTGGTTCCTCTCGCCGATCGCGCTCTGGTGTTCAGCTGCGTTTCTGGCTGCGCGGCAGCCACGTTGCTCAGGCCCGAGTGCTAGAGAGCTTACGCTTTTCGATAGCCGCCGTGCCTCAAGTCGTGATCAAAGTATGGCCGTCGCGGGCCTAACTGGGTGCGCTATCCGTCAGCGTGTCGACATCGCCATGCCAGATGAGATACATCCGTGATGTCGCTGCCGTACTCCACGTCTACGTGGCTTTGAAGTCGTCGGGAGAAACGCTGTCGAGGAACTCCTTGAACTTCTCGACCTCGTCCTCCCGGACCGTGGTGTCGGCCTCCTCGTCGCTCTCGTCGGGGATGAGTAGGCCGGCCTGAGCGAGCACGGCCTCCTCGACGTAAATCGGCACGCCGACCCGCAGCGCGATCGCCACCGAGTCCGAGGGTCGCGCCGATACCGTGATGTTCCGGTCGAAGACCAGGTCGGCATAAAACGTGCCTTCCTGCAGATCGACGATCCGCACCTCTTTCAGCGAATGCCCAAGCGCCGCAATGAGATCCCTGATCAGGTCGTGCGTCAACGGACGAGGCGGTTCCACGCCTTGCTGCTCAAGCGCGATCGCGGCGGCCTCGGACTGGCCGATCCAGATTGGCAGGTACCGGTCGCCGTTGGCTTCGCGCAGCAGCAGCACCGGCTGGTTCTGTGGCTGCTCTACGCGAATGCCGACAACACGAACTTCACCCATTGTGTCTGCCCTCCGCATATGCCGCCATGCTCTCACTCACAGTAGGCGCGACGGCGCGGTCGCACATCCGTGTTTCCCGTCGCCGCCGAATACCAAGCTGTCGAAAGAAGTCTAATCCTCAGCGATGAAGAACGTCGCGAACGGCGGAGTTGAGCAACGACGTGTGCAGCGTGATGGCGAGCGCGGCCACCTCCCGCGCCAGGTCATCCGCGCGATCCCGGGCGCCGGCCTTGCCGGCTTTGACTACGGGCCCGGCGATCTGGGCGATCAGATCCGATTGCCTGTCCGCCGCTGACCGGAAGGCTCGCAGATGCCGCGGCTCGACGCCGTATTCGGCCAGCGCCCGTGCGCATTGGAGAATCACCACGGTGTCCTCGTCGAAGAACCCGCCTTGCCCGGTGGTCACCACCCCGGCTTTGAGCAGAGCCGACAGCAGCTGGTCGTCCACGCCGGAGCGCTCCAGCAGGTCTTCCCGGCTCAACCGGACACGGGTGGGCGCCACGGCGGCCGCTCCGGCGCCGGACCCGGGCCCAGTGGCTACGCCCCCCTTACCGCCGGACGTCACTGGCACCAATCGCCGTATACCGTAGGGCGATCCGATCGGCGGAAGCTCGCCGTCGGGTTGGGCGTCCAGCTGAGCCCTGATCACCTTCAGCGGTAGGTAATGATCGCGCTGGGCGGTGAGGATGAACCGCAACCGGGCGCAGTCGTAGGCAGTGAACCTGCGATATCCCGACGCAGCCCGCCGCGGCGTCACCAGTCCCTCAGCTTCCAAGAAACGAATCTTGGAAATTGTGACATCGGGAAAATCCGGCCTCAGTAGGTCCAGGACCGCCCCGATCGACATCCCGGCGAGCGCCGGGCTATCGGGCGCGCTCACTAGCCTGAAGATCCTCCGTCGTCGTCACCCTGCTTGGGCCCGGTCAGGAACACCAAGCGGAACTTGCCGATCTGTACCTCGTCGCCGTTGGCGAGTACCGCCGAATCCACCGGCTCCCGGTTGACGTAGGTGCCGTTGAGGCTGCCGACGTCGACGACGTGGAATTCGTTGCTTTCCAATCGGAATTCGGCGTGGCGACGGCTGACCGTGACGTCGTCGAGGAAGATGTCGCTGTCGGGATGCCGGCCGGCAGACGTGATGGGTTGGTCGAGCAGGAATCGCGATCCCGCGTTGGGTCCGCGTTTGACGACCAGCAACGCCGAGCCGGCCGGGAGCCCTTCGACCCCCGACACCGCGCTCTCGGCGCCCGCCTGGGCGGGCGCGTCCAGTTCGTTGAGGAAGTCGGCACGGAAGACAGAGGTCGTCTCCACGGTGACTTCGTCGGAGGTCTGGTCTTGCTTTCGTCCTGAGTCCATGTCCGTCACGCGCTGCTCCTCACTGGCCGCTGTGGCGTCTGACCGGGCCGCTCGGCCGCTGGTGATTACTACTTTCTCATCCTGATGTGTCGACGTTACCGCGCACTGGTCCGCAATGCGCCCAACACCTGAGGTTGGTGTGCCCGGTTGGCGAGCCACGGTCCCGGCCGCGCCCGTATCGCTGCGCGGCTGGCAGGCAGATTAGCAATCGTCATTCGGTCAGGGTTCCGCGGTAGGCCTCGGCATCCAACAGCGCCGAAAGGGATGTCTCCAGCTCGGCGACGTCCGGAACCCGGAGGTCCAACAGCCAGCCCGACCCATACGGGTCGGAGTTGACCAGCTGCGGACCGCCTTCAAGATCGCCGTTGACCGCCACTACCGTGCCCGAGACCGGTGCAAACAGGTCAGACACCGATTTGGTCGATTCCACCTCGCCGAACGATTCTCCCGCGGTCAGCTCGCTACCCACGTCGGGCAGCTGAACGAACACGACGTCGCCGAGCGCCGACTGTGCGAAATCGGTGATGCCGACGCGCACGGTGTCGTCGCCGCTTCGTCGAACCCACTCGTGTTCGGCGGTGTAGCGCAGATCGGCCGGGATATCGCTCACGGGTAATCCTGTTCTGGTCCGGTGCTCACTTGACGGGCTGAGCGTATTGGTGCGGTTTTGGTTGCCGCAAGGTGGCCACGTCCACACGGTCGCCCTGCTGTACCGCCATCCGGGCGCCGACGCGTTTGATGGTGTCCTCCGCGCCGCCGGGGATGTTCATGGCCGCCGCCAGGGTGGGCGGATCGCCAATCGCCAGAACCGAATACGGCGGCGACAGCGTCTTGGTGTCCATGATCAGCGACCCCGGCGCGCCGACTATCCAGGTGTCGACACCCACCCGCACGGACTGGTGCGCGTCGTTGACCTCGATCGCCTCGGCGCCGGCGGCCCGCAACTCGTTGATCACGTCCAACATCGCCTCCGGGGACACCCCGGGTCCCGGGTCCTCGATCGTCAGGGTGACGCCCGGCCCGGTGGCACCCACGGCGCCGACCAGAATGGATAAGGCGGCCAGCCTCGCCTGCGCACTCTGGATGGCGGCCTGATCGGTGTTGCCGGAGGCCTGCAACGAAGTGAGTGTGCGTTGCAGGTCGCTCACCTCCGTGTTGAGTGTGGCCTCACGCTGCCGCAACGAATCCAAGAGCACCAACAGATCTGCCGGACGCGCGGTATCCAGTGAGTCACCGGACTTGGTCTGACGAACCTGAGTGACGATGGCGACCCCGAGGACCACGCACAACAGGACGGCCAACGTTCCGAAGACCAGCCGGGAGCGGCCCGCTCGCAGCAGTGCGGACAACCCCGTTCGGTGCACCGACCCGATTTCGGGGCGTGGGCTGTCGGTCGGCAATTCGTGCCGGCCGTGCTGCGCGCCGTCCTGCGGGTCCTGGCTCATGCTGACCCCATCCCCGCCGCCGCGCCGCCCATCGTCGTCATCGCGGTCACGCCCCGAACAGCCGGCGCCGCAGGGCGGCGGCGTTGCCGAAGATCCGGATTCCCAGCACGACGATGATGGCGGTGGACAACTGCGTGCCGACGCCCAGTTGATCGCCGACATAGACGATCAGCGCTGCGACGAACACGTTGAACACGAACGAGACCACGAACACCTTCGGGTCAAAGATCCGTTCGAGATATGCACGCAGACCGCCGAATACCGCATCCAGCGCCGCCACCACCGCGATCGGCAGATAGGGCTGGATGACTTCGGGGACGGCTGGGTGAAACACCAGGCCCAGCACGATGCCGACCGCAAGCGCCGCGATACCGATCATGGTCGGTATCCCCTTGGCAGCCCTAGTCGGGCGATCGGTCTCACGAAACGTGTCGTCACTACGGCCCAATCTGTTTGGCGAACCTGACATTCCGGATCGATCCGGCAGGCAGCGAGAGACGGTCGGTGACGTCGACACTGACGGCCACACCGTAGGAGGTCTGGAGCAGCCTGAGACGTTGCAGGCCCGGGCTGTGATCGAAGACGTCTCGCATCGCGTGGGGTGGCCCCACCGCGAGGATCGAGTAGGGGCTGCCTGCGGGGCTGTTGTCGACCAGGATCGCGCCGCCGGCCTGCCGAATGGTGACGTTCGGCCCAATGCGGACACCACTCACCGAGATGGCTTCCGCGCCACTGGCCCACAGCGAGTTCACCACCAGTTGCAGATCACGGTCCAGGATGATCTGCCTGCTGTCGTTGATGCGCTGCTTGGACACGTCGGACAGGTTCGGACTGACGCCGGGATCCGTGATGGTGACCGTCAGGCCGGGACCAGTGACCGGTGTACTTGCCGCGGCCAGGCTCAGCGCGTCGAGACGGGTCAGCAGCCGCTGCCCCGCGGCGTTGTCCGCCAGCGCGCGTCGCTGTACCTCGTCGACTTGAGCCGACAACACGCCGCGCTGCTGACCCAACTTGCCCGCATCGGCTTCGGTCGAACGCACGTTTTGCACCAGCAGCTGCTGCGCGGTGCGCACGCCGGGTGCGACCGAGCGGGCCTGCGCGACGGCAGCGGCAAATACCGCGGCGATGAGCAGCGCCGCCAGGGACTGCCAAAGCCAGCCGAAGGCGCGGTGTGGGGCACTCTGCGAGGCGGCGGAGTCGGCACGTTTGGCGGCCGCCGCGGCATAGCCGGGGTCCAGCTGCTCCGAGAGCAAAGCACGCAACAGCGAGGGCACCGGGATCAGCTTGGGACTTTCCGCCACGTGGGCGCTGCGGCCGGCGTTGGGGTCGTAGCCGCCCAGCAAGCGGTCAGCGTCAGCCATGCTCACCTGCTTTGCCTACGACGGGCCGACGGTCGACATCGCTCAGCTTGGGCATTCGGCGCACGACCAGGATCACCTGCACCACATAGAGCACGAACGCCCACAAGTACAGATACAGGCCCCAGCCCAAGAAACCCCAGCCGCATGCTCGCAGGACGCGGCTCCACGCCGCTCCCCCCGTTCCCAGCAAGACCAGCGGGAAGCCGGACATCAAGGCGAAGGTCGCACCCTTACCCACATAGGTCACCGGTAACGCTGACAATCCGCGACTGCGAAGCAGCGGCAGCGTGGCAGCCAGCAGTCCGTCGCGCGCCAGCAGCGTGATGACGAACCACCACGGGACGATTCCGTCGATCGCCATCACCACCGGCACGGTGATCATGTAAAGCCGGTCGACGGCGGGGTCCAGCAGTGCGCCCAGCCGCGAAGACTGATTGAGCGTCCGCGCGATCTTGCCGTCAGCCCAGTCCGAGGCGCCGCTGAACATCAAGATCGCCACCGCCCACCCGTTGGCGTGCGCGCACAGCAGAACGTAGACGAACACGGGGATGAGCACCAGGCGGATGGCGCTCAGGACGTTGGGGACCGTCAGCACCCGGTCGGGCGGAAGCACCGGCTCCATGAGCCGTGACCTTAACTCGGCAACCGTGAGGTTTGCAGCGCGGACCTCGCCTAGCGAAACACTCCGGGCAGGCTCAGGGTCGAGAGCGTGTCGTCGGACAGCGGGTTGTCATTGACCATGTAGGTCCAGGTCGACGTTGGTCGTGCCAGCTTGGACAGATCCAGCCCCGGCTCTTCTTCGAGCACATTGGCGGTTTCGAAGGTCTGTTGAGCCGCCTCGATCGCGTCGGCGGCAAGCGACGCGAACGCGTCGACCGCCAGGCGGTGGAACTCGTCGAGCGGATTTTGCCGGCCGAGCGCACGCAGATGAATGCTTTCGCGGATGTCGGCGAGGTACGCCAGATGGTCGGCCCAGCCGCGGTCCAGGTGATACAGCATGATCAGCCGGCAGATCTTCTCGAGGCGTTCTTCCGATATTTCCTCGGCCAGCTCCTCGTACCGATCCGGCGCCAGCTCGGCAAGTTCCTCGCGCGCGGTTGCCGTGCGCAGCAACGTGTTTCGCCGATCGACGATGATGGCGCGCTGCTGGGCGATCAGCTGGTTGTAGCGCCAGGTGTTCGCGTGCACGTCCAGCATCCGGCCCTCGGCGACGCGCTGAGCGTGATCGAGCAACCCGGCCGCCTTGGGGCTGACGATCCGGCCCTCCTCGTCGGTCTGCATGGGCAGCTTGTTGCGGTCGAGGTTGGCCTCGACGACGTCGTCTTCCCAGCTGGAAAAGAACACCGATGACCCCGGGTCGCCCTGGCGTCCGGCGCGGCCACGCAGCTGGTTGTCGAGCCGTTCCGTGTGATGCCGCCCCGTGCCGACCACGTGCAGGCCGCCCAGTTCGGCCACCCGGTCGTGGTCGGCTTCGTCGGATCCGCCGAGCCTGATGTCGGTGCCGCGCCCGGCCATCTGTGTGGACACGGTGACCGTGCCGAACTCGCCGGCCTCGGCGATCACCTTCGCCTCCTCGGCGTCGTTCTTGGCGTTGAGCACCACCGCGGGGACGCCGCGGCGCAGCAGCCGCTCGTGCAACTCCTCGGATTCGGCCACGTCACGGGTGCCCACCAGCACCGGTTGCCCCGTCTCGTGGACCTCGACGATGTGGGCGACGATGGCGTCGTTCTTGGCGGCGGCGGTGATGTAGACCCGGTCGGGCTCGTCATCGCGAATGTTGGGCTCGTTCGGGGGAATCGGCGACACCCCGAGCTTGTAGAACTGGCGCAGTTGCTCCCCGGCGGCCAGCGCGGTGCCGGTCATGCCGCACACGGTCGCATAGCGGTTGATGAGCGCCTGCACCGTGATGGTGTCGAGCACCTCGCCCGTCTCGGTGGTCTCGATGCCCTCCTTGGCCTCGACGGCGGCTTGCAGCCCGTCTGGCCAGCGCTGCAGCTGCGCGATGCGGCCGCGCGCCGCGTTGATCAGGTGCACCGCATCATCGCGCACGATGTAGTGCACATCGCGCTGCAGGAGGACGTGCGCGTGCAGCGCGACGTTGACCTCGGTGAGCGTGGTGCCGACGTGCTCCTCGGAGTACAGGTCAATGCCGCCGAGCGCCTTCTCGAGTCTGCGCGCGCCCGCATCGGTCAGGTGCACGTTGCGGTTGTCGGAGTCGGTGGCGAAGTACTCGGCGGCGTCCTTGTCCGCGACCAGCTCGCCGACCAGCTTGATGATCTCCTGACGCGGCGTTTCGCGGTGCGTGGTCCCGGCCAGTACCAGCGGGACGAGCGCCTCGTCCACCAGCACCGAGTCGGCCTCGTCGATGAGGGCCACGTCGGGATTGGGTGACACCAGGTCGTCGACGTCGGTCACCAGCTGGTCGCGCAGGACATCGAAGCCGATCTCGTTCACTGAGGCGTACGTGACGTCGCAGCCGTAGGCGGCCCGGCGCTCCTCGCTCGTCGATTCGGCGGTGATCCAGCCGACCGTCAGCCCCAGGGCCTCCAGCAGCGGGCCCATCCACTCCGCGTCGCGGCGGGCCAGGTAATCGTTGATGGTCACCACGTGCACGTGCCGCCCGGCGAGGGCGTATCCGGCCGCGGCGATCGCACCGGCGAGGGTTTTGCCCTCACCCGTCGCCATCTCGATCACGTCGCCGGCGAGCATGCGCAGCGCGCCCAGCAATTGGACGTTGAATGGCCGCAGCCCCGTCTTCCGTTCGGCCGCTTCCCGTGTGATCGCGAGGAACTGGGGTATGTCGTCGGAGTCCGCGAGATCGTCGAGCTTCAGCAGACTCGTTGCCTTGCGCAGCTTTTCGTCAGTGAGGTCGGCGGCTTCCTTGTCGTAGTCCTCCGAGGCCGTCACCTGGGCCATCGAACGACTACGGTCCTTTTCGGTGCTGGCGCCGAGCAGTCGCCAGAATCGGCTGCTCAGGCTACCTGGTTGCGCGCGGGTGGTCTTTTGCACAGGTCAACGGTACGCGACGGGCCGACTCGCGTGTCTGCATGTAACACGCCTGGCGCCGCCCGGCTCAGGCCAGGTTGGATCGACGCGGATAGGCGATGCTCGGATCGGTGAGCACGTTGACCACGGCGGGCAGGCCGCTGGTGAACGCACGTTCCAGCGCCGGCCGCAGCTCGCCGGGCGCGCTCACGAGTTCACCGTGTCCGCCGAGGGCGCGCACCACCTCGTCATAGCGAGTGCCCGGACGCAACTCGGCCACCACCGAGTAGCCGTACAGCGCCTCCATCGGGTGCTTTTCCAGAGCCCAGATCCCGTTGTTTCCGATCACCGACACGACCGGGACGTTGTGGCGCACCAAGGTGTCCCATTCCATGCCGCTGAATCCGAACGCGCCGTCGCCCTGCAGCAACACGACCTGGCGATCCGGCCGGGCCACCTTAGCGGCCAGGGCATACCCGGGACCGGAACCGAGACAGCCGAACGGGCCGCTGTCGAGCCAGCAGCCCGGAAGGAAGCTGTCGATCACCCGGCCGGCGTACGACCCGAAGTCGCCAGCATCGATGACGACGATGGCATCGCGGTCCAGCATCGGCGCCAGCTCCGCGTATACCCGCATTGGGTGCAGCGGGCTCCGGTCATCGGCGAGATCGGCGCTTTCGCCCTCCCGCGCGGCGGCCTCGGCCGTGCGCAGCTCGGCGAGCCAGTCCCGATGGCCGATGGTGCCCGCTTCGGCCAAGGCGGAAAGGGTTGAGGTGAGGTCGCCGTAAAGCCCGGCCACTATGGGACGCGGATGCTCGCTGTCGGGTTGGGCACGGTCGGCGACGATGAGCTGGGTCTCGGGTCCGAAAACGTTGCCGAAGCCGAGCCGGAAATCCATCGGCACGCCGACGACCAGCGCGACGTCGGCCGCACCCAGCGCTTTCCCGCGCGCCCGGGAAAACGCCAACGGGTGGTCGGCGGGCACCGCACCGCGGGCCATCCCATTCATCAGCACGGGAATCTGAAGTTCTTCGGCCAGCCGCAGCAGAGCCGCCTCGGCGTGCCCCCACCAAATGTTGGTGCCGGCCATGATGACCGGGCGCTGGGCCGCGGACAACAGGCCGGCGGCGCGGTCGAGCGCGGCGCCGTCGGGAATGGGTTTCGGTGGGAAATCCGTCAAGGCGCCGGGGCGTCCGTCATCGCCTGACATCGAGAAGACGTGGTCCATCGGGAAGTCGACGAATCCCACCCCCGATGGCGCGCCGACGGCCGCCCGTAATGCCTCGTCGACCAGCCGGCCGGCGTCCTCGGCCGACTGCGCGGTGGCGGCGAATCGGGCCAGTGGAGCCACAAACGGCACGTGGTCGATCTCCTGCAACGAGCCCATCCCCCAGCGCGCCGCCGGGGCCCGCCCGCCGAGAACGACCAGGGGCGACTGGTTTTGCTGCGCGGCCGCCATCGCGCTCATCCCGTTGGTGACGCCGGGGCCCGCGGTGAGCGCGGCCACGCCCGGCACTCGGGTCACCTTCGACCAGCCCTCGGCGGCAAACGTCGCGGTCTGCTCGTGCCGGGTGTCGATCAACCGGATGTCCTCGTCGCGGCAACCGTCGTAGATGGAAAACAGATGGCCGCCCGACAGCGTGAAGACGGTGTCGACGCCGCTGGCCTTCAGGCGGCGCGCGATGAGCCGGCCGGCGTGCACGGTCTGGTTGGACGGAGCGTCGATGCTCATCCAAAAAGCCTATCGATAGGTGCTCGGGTACCTTCGCGGGGAAGCACCCCCTTGTAGAAGGAGACGCGAAGTTGGGCCCCACGCCGTTCAAGCCGTCGATCGACTGGTCGGCGGCGTTCACCGATTCGTTGCGGTGGCTCGCCATAGCCTGGGCGATCGCCGCGGTGTGTCTGCTGCTCGTGCTTCTCGCGTTCAGGTATCTGACGCCGTGGGGCCGCCAGTTCTGGCGCATCACCCGCGGCTATTTCGTGGGTCGCTCGAGCGTCAAGGTGTGGGTGTGGCTCGGTGTGCTGTTGCTGTCCGTGCTGCTCGCGGTGCGCCTCACCGTCCTGCTGAGCTACCAGGGCAATGACCTGTACACGGCGGTACAGAAAGCCGTCCAGGGCGTCGCGGCCGGCAACGATGGCATCAAACAGTCTGGGATACACGGCTTTTGGATGTCGATCGCAATTTTCAGCGTGCTGGCGGCCATCTATGTGGTCCGCTTCATGATCGATATCTATCTGACGCAGCGCTTCGTCATCGCCTGGCGCATGTGGCTGACCGCTCACCTAACCGATGACTGGCTGGACGGCAAGGCCTATTACCGGGACCTGTTCATCGACAACACCATCGACAACCCCGACCAGCGCATCCAGCAGGACATCGACATCTTCACCGCCAATGCCGGTAGCACCCCGAACATTCCGTCCAACGGGACGGGCAACACCTTGCTATTCGGGGCCGTCAATGCGGTTGCCTCGGTGATCTCGTTCGCGGCCATTCTGTGGAACTTGTCGGGGAACCTTAACCTCTTCGGCTTCGAGTTGCCGCGCGTGATGTTCTTCACTGTTCTCGTCTATGTGCTGATAGCAACGGTGGTCGCGATCTGGCTGGGCCGTCCGTTGATTTGGCTGAGCTTCAACAACGAGAAGCTTAACGCCGCGTTCCGTTATGCCCTGGTGCGATTGCGTGACGCCGCCGAGGCGGTCGGCTTCTACCGGGGCGAGCGGGTCGAGCGGGCGCAGCTGTGGCGGCGCTTCACGCCGATCATCGCGAATTACCGCAAATTCGTGCGCCGCACAATCATTTTCAACGGGTGGAACTGGTCGATGTCGCAGGTAATAGTTCCGTTGCCTTGGGTGATTCAGGCGCCACGGCTTTTTGCCGGCAAGATCGATTTCGGCGATGTCGGCCAGAGCGCGACAGCGTTCGGCAATATTCAGGACTCGCTGTCGTTCTTCCGCAACAACTATGACGCGTTTGCGGCCTACCGCGCGGCGATCATCCGGTTGCACGGCCTCGTCGACGCCAATAGCAGGGGCCGCGCACTGCCGACGATTCTGGTCAAGCCCAGCGATGAGGCCACCGTCGAACTCCGTGGCGTCGAGGTGCGCACGCCGGCCGGGGACCAACTGATCGACCCGCTCGATGTGCAGCTCGACGACGGCGGATCGCTGGTGATCACGGGGCGCTCGGGCGCCGGGAAGACCACGCTGCTGCGCAGCCTGGCCGAGTTGTGGCCCTATGCCTCGGGGACGCTGTGTCGCCCCGACGGTGACAACGCGACGATGTTCCTCTCACAGCTGCCCTATGTCCCGCTCGGAAGCCTGCGCACGGTCGTGTGCTACCCGAACGAGCCGGGCAACGTCTCAGATGAAGAGCTGCACGACGTCCTGACCAAGGTGGCGTTGGCGCCGCTGGCGGTCCGTCTCGACGACGAAAAGGACTGGGCCAAGGTGCTGTCCCCCGGTGAGCAGCAGCGCGTGGCCTTCGCCCGCATCCTGCTGACCAAGCCGAAGGCCGTATTTCTCGATGAGGCCACGTCCGCGCTCGACGAGGGACTGGAGTTCGCGCTTTACCAGCTGGTGCGCACCGAGTTACCGGACACCGTCTTGGTCAGCGTCAGCCATCGGCCCACCGTCGAGCAACACCACGCCCAGCAGCTGCACTTGCTGGGCGGCGGCGAATGGCGGCTGGGTCCGGTGGAGAAGGAACCCGCAGGGGTCTAGCGGGCCCGGCGGGGCCGAGCGATCGTCGGCGTGGTGGCGTCGAAACTGTAGATTTGCAGGCCGCTACTCGCACCTTCCCTGCGCATTTACAGGCTCGGCGAGTCAACGCGCCTGCGCGCCTACGGCGCTACGCGCCGCGTGCGCTCCGGCGCGGCGCCCGAAGAACGAGCCTTCACCCAGCTGCGTGCCACTCGCGTAGCCCTTGCCGTCCTGCGCGATGTTCGAGGCGCACGCCCCCACCGCGTACAGGCCGGGTACCACCGTGTCGTCTGCGCGCAGCACCTGGCCGTCCACCGACGTGGCCAGCCCACCGACGGTGAATCCGGCGTACATCGCCTTGCCGAGCGACATGTCGAACGCGCCCCAGGGGCCTTTGTCCTGCGGCGCAAGGAATTCCGGCTGCTTGTGGAAATCGGGGTCCTCGCCGCGCGCGGCATAGGTGTTGTACTGGTCCAGCGTTGCGACCAGGTTCCCCTCCGGGATGCCGAGCGCGGCTTCCATTTCGCCAACGGTTTCCCACCCGTCGATCAGCGGAACCAGCGGCATCTTGGGGTGCTCGAGATGAGCCTCGTCGACGATCAAATAGGCCGCGCTGTCAGGCTGATCCATGATGAACCCTGCGGTCCTGGAATGGTAGGAGTCCTCGGCCACGAACCGCTGGCCGAGCTTGTTCACGATGATCCCGGTGAGCAGGATGGACGGCGGGTACGGCGGAGCCGTGATGAAGATCTGATCCATGTGCCGGGTTGCGCCTCCGGCCGATACGCCCATCCGGATGCCCAGGCCGTCGTCGTACGTGTTCCCCAGCACGAACGGCTTTTCGGCCAGTTTCGGCGTGTACTCGGCGACCATCTCCGGATTCATCACGAATCCCCCGGCCGCGATGATGACCGACTTCGCCTTGATCGCACCGGTTTCGGCGAAGCGCTTCCACATCACGCCGGTCACACGAGATCCGGGGCCCGAACCATCCACGACGAGTTGCGTGGCGCCCGTCTCGTACCGAATCTGCACGCCGAGTTCGGCTGCCCGCTTGAGGAGCAGGTCGATCACCATGCTGGCGCCGCCGGTGTCGCCGGGCACGGGCACCTTGTGACCGCGCGGGGCGGGCACCGCCTTCTCCAAGAAGGGCCACACCTTCTCGTTCCCCGTGAACATCAACCCTTCGGTGTTGGGCTGAATCACGGCCTTGTCGGGAAAAAAGCTCCGCTCAAACTGAAAACCCAAGTCCTCCAACCAGTTAAAGTGCTCGACGCTGCCCTCGCAGTACGCGCGAATCTTGTCGTGTTCCGGTTGGCGCGACACCGCAACCAGGTACTTGTACATCTCCTCCGGCGAATCGGGATGACCGGTCGCCTGCTGGACCGCGGTGCCGCCGCCAAGGTAAAAGTGCCCTCCGGCAAGGGATGTGGTGCCACCAGCCGCGGCGGCACGCTCGAGAACCAGGACCCGCGCACCGCTGGCCGCCGCGCTGACGGCGGCGCATCCACCGCCGATGCCGAAACCGATCACTACCACGTCGACGTCATCCGACCAGGCTGCCACCGTATCCGCATTGACCGTTGCGGGTATCTCGCTGCTCATTGGCGCCACTCCTCTTCACCGCTGTGCGCTGCATCGTCGGTGGCGGGGCTCACCGCTGCTCCTGTTTGACGTAGTCGTAGAACGCCCTTATCTCCGCGGGGACGTAGGCGATCTCCACGAACGGCACCCCCGCCTTCGCCGCCGAGACATAGGCGAACTGCAGCCCACCGGGCATTACGCCCCGTTGAACGACGGCGGCGCCACGGCTGGCGGCATCGGACAACGCCGCCTCCAATTCCCCGGGGTCCCGAGCCTCGATGCAGATGTGGTGCAGCCCGGGCCCGGAGTCCCGCAGAAAGTCACTATAGATGTTCTCTCCGCGCACCGGTGCGACCAACTCCAGCTGCATGTCGCCGAGATAGCTCAGGGAGATGCTGGCGACGAAATCGGCGGGCTTGCCAAGGTAGCTGCAGGCGTCCGGAGCAAAGTGCACATCCGGAATGCGCACCCACTTGCGAACGCCTAACAACCCGGTGAGCGCCGTTTCTGTGGCATCCAGGTCCGGGGTAACCCACGCGATCTGCGTCGGCGACTGAACGGGAAGGGTCATCGCCTCGCAGGATAGCCCAGTCGGCGGGCCGCCAGAAAGGGCCGCCGCGCGTTTGCCACAAAGTGCCACGTCGGCCCGCGAGAAGCCGGATGAACACGTTCTAGTTCCCGGATATTCAGTGCCGGGTGAGCACGTCGACCAACAGCCGAACCTGGGTTTCGAACAGCGCCGCGGCGTCGGTGAGAGTATCGGCGCCATACTGCCCGTACACCTCGAGGCTGATGGCGCCCACCACGGCCGCCCACAGCAGCAAACACTTCGAGACCACCCGATCGTCAGCGGGAAAGCCGAATTCCTGCCGAATACGTTCGAAGTCTGACGACATGGGTTGCGGGGCAACATCGTTCGTCAGCATGATGTCTCCGGTGGTGATCCCGGCCGCCACGGCGTCGAAGAACGCCCCCGCGACCCGGGCACTGGCGGGGACCGTCCGTTGCGCCGGCGCGTGGTATCCGGGGACGGGGCTGCCGTACAGCAGGGCCCACCGGGCCGGATGGGCGACGGCCCATTGCCGGGCGGCCAGCGCGATGGCGATGACGTCGTCGCTCCACAGGTCGCCCACGGCCTCGCGGGCACGGTCCACGCAGTCCGCCAGGTCGGAGTAGGCGTCGACAAGCAGCAAGGTCAGCAATTCGTCGCGGCTGGACACGTACCGGTACACCGCCGAAGACACCACGCCCAGGTCGCGGGCTATCGCACGCAGCGAAAGCCCGGCGGCTCCGCGGTCCACCAGCTGGCGACGACCGAGCTCGACGATTTGCGCCTCGATCTGCTCACGCGATTCCCGCCGTTTGCCCACGTCGCCAGTCTGGCATAACCGAGATCACCGCTCTTGCTTTTTGGTCCGGTCCCTGGCAATGTGTCGCTCGACGAGAGCGCCGCTCTCAAACGGGCGGCGCCATTCGAGAGGACGCAGCATGACCACGCGCTACCAGGAACCAAACCGCATCGCCCGGGCCGGCAATGCGGTCATCCGCTGGCTGGCCGAGCTGGGGATCAGCTTCGCGGGCACCAGGGCGCTGCATGTCCGCGGCCGCAAGTCGGGCAAACAGCGTGCGGTGGTCATCAACCTGCTGACGGTCGACGGCGTGGACTATCTGGTCTCACCGCGGGGCAACACCCAGTGGGCGCGCAACGTCAGGGCCGCCGCGGTCGTCGAGGTAGGCCCGCGGTGGCGCCGACGCAGCCTTCGCGCCAGCGAGGTCGCCGACGCCGCCAAACCCGAACTGCTGCGCCGCTATCTGGCCAGGTGGTACTGGCAGGTCAAGGGTTATGTCGGGGGGTTGACACCGGATTCCACCGACGAGCAGCTGCTGGCCGTCGCACCCACCATCCCGGTGTTCAAGCTGTCGCCGTCGCGCTGAGCGGAGCTCAACGAGGGTTGGAGGCCACTCCGAGATCTTGCCGGACCTGGTCGGAGGTGGCCCGCCACGACACCGCCGCCGGAAGATCGCCCCACATGCTGTTGAAGATCCCGACGATCTGCGCGGGGCCCCCACCCGTGGCCAGGTACACCGGTCCCCCGGAGTCGCCCTTCTGGCTTTGGACACCGTGCGACATGGTGAACCAGCCGTTGTTGACGCTTTCGACGGTTCCGCACGTTTCACGGGTGATGACGCCGAAGTGGCAAACTGCCTGGCCGGCCTGAAGCGCCACGTTGGGGTTCGACTCGAGGCGACGGCCGCCCGGCAGGATGTTGCTCACAGCGACGCTGTCGTCCAGCACGATCGCCTCGTAATCGGAGATCAGCTGGTCGGTGGCCACCGTCGTGCCGGTGGGGGTGTTGTCCCGAAATGTCGCGAGCCGACCGATGACGTTGTGCTCCCTGTCGTAGACGGGGCCCCCGCCCCGGCAGTGGCCGGCGGTGAAGGCGATTCTCATTGCCGGGTCGACGTAGCCCAGGGTGCAGACGAGATTGTCCTGGTGGATTTCCATCCCCGGGAAAACCAACGTCTGGTCCGCTTTGGCCGGCGCGTTTGGCAGCAACGATGCGAGTGCCGCGACAGAAACCGACGCGGCGAACGCGCGCATTGCGAGGCGGCGCACCATGGGCTCCGATCCGTCGAGGCCGGCGCAGAACCGACCGCAGCTTGAGATTACGGGCTGACCCCGTCCGACGTTGAGTCTTTCGCGCGACCTCGATGTGACGTTACCGTGACGTGGCCACGGGCACCGCGCCGTCGGGGTGGCCGGCGACACGCGGTTCCCAGCCCGGCGGCCCAAAGACGTATCCCAGCCGATCGCGCAGGCGGCGCG
>NZ_JAFBAT010000072.1 GCF_019247615.1 Mycobacterium sp.
CACATTGCCCCGGCTCAAGCCGCGGATCTTTTACGACCTGGTGGTGGAGGTCGCGCTGATCCGCCCCGGGCCCATCCAGGGCGGGTCGGTGCACCCCTACATCCGGCGGCGAAACGGCATCGATCCGGTCGTCTACGACCACCCGTCGATGGAGCCGGCGCTGCGAAAGACGCTGGGGGTGCCGCTCTTTCAGGAACAGCTGATGCAGCTTGCGGTCGACTGCGCCGGGTTTTCCGCCGCCGAGGCCGACCAGCTGCGGCGCGCCATGGGCTCCAAGCGATCCACCGAACGCATGCGACGGCTTCGCGGCCGGTTCTACGACGGCATGCGCGCGCTGCACGGCGCTCCCGACGACGTGATCGACCGGACATACGAAAAGCTGGAGGCCTTCGCCAATTTCGGCTTCCCCGAAAGTCATGCGCTGAGCTTCGCATCGCTGGTGTTCTACTCGTCGTGGTTCAAGCTGCACCACCCCGCGGCGTTCTGCGCGGCGCTGCTGCGAGCCCAGCCGATGGGCTTCTATTCACCGCAGTCGCTGGTGGCCGACGCGCGCCGGCACGGCGTGCCGGTGCACGGCCCGGACGTCAACGCCAGCCTGCCGCACGCCACCTTGGAAGATTCCGGGAACGCCGTCCGCATCGGGTTGGGTGCCGTCCGCCATATCGGCGACGACCTCGCCGAGTTGCTGGTGCAGGAGCGAAAAGCCAACGGCCCCTTTGCCTCTCTGCTGGACCTCACCACCCGGGTGCAGCTTTCGGTGCCGCAGACCGAGGCGCTGGCGACGGCCGGGGCGCTGGGCTGTTTCGGCCTGTCCCGGCGGGAGGCTTTGTGGACGGCCGGAGCGGCCGCCACGCAACGCCCGGACCGGCTGCCCGGCGTGGGCTCGTCATCGCACATCCCTGCGTTGCCGGGAATGAGTGAGCTGGAACTGGCCGCGGCCGACGTGTGGGCCACCGGGATCTCCCCGGACAGTTATCCGACGCAGTTCCTCCGCGAAGACCTGGACGCGTTGGGCGTGGTGCCCGCCGAGAAGCTGCTGGGCGTGCCCGACGGCGATCGTGTGCTGATCGCCGGTGCGGTCACTCACCGGCAGCGGCCGGGGACGGCACAGGGGGTGACGTTTCTCAACCTCGAGGACGAGACGGGGATGGTCAATGTGCTGTGCACGCCCGGGGTGTGGGCGCGGCACCGCAAGCTGGCCAACACCGCTGCGGCGCTGCTCGTGCGGGGCCAGGTCCAAAACGCCAGCGGCGCGGTCACCGTCGTGGCCGAGCGGTTGGGCCGCATCTCCCTGGCGGTGGGATCGAAGTCCCGCGACTTCCGCTGACCCCTCTCGCCGACCCCTCTCGCCGAACGTGCACTCAGCGCGGAAAAATCGCCGAATTCTCGCCGTGAGAACACGCTCGGCGACGGCGTCGGACCACTGCGTAGGCTCCACACATGGCCCTCAACCTGTCCTTCGACGAAGTCCTGACCACCACCCGCTCGGTGCGCAAGCGCCTCGACTTCGACAAGCCGGTGCCCCGCGAGGTGCTGATGGAATGCCTCGAGTTGGCGCTGCAGGCGCCCACCGGTTCCAACTCGCAGGGCTGGCAATGGGTCTTCGTCGAGGACGCCGACAAAAAGAAGGCGATAGGTGAAATCTACCTGGCCAATGCCCGCGGCTATCTCAGCGCGCCTCGGCCCGAATACGCCGACGGTGACACCCGCGGTGAGCGGATGGACAGGGTCAAGGATTCCGCGACCTATCTCGCCGAGCACATGCACGAGGCTCCGGTGCTGTTGATTCCCTGCATCGAAGGGCGCGACGACAGGACGCCCTTGGGCGGTGTGTCGTTCTGGGCGTCACTGTTCCCGGCGGTCTGGAGTTTCTGTTTGGCACTGCGCTCCCGCGGGCTGGGCTCCTGCTGGACGACGCTGCACCTGTTGCGCGACGGCGAAAAACAGGCTGCCGAAGTGCTCGGCATCCCTTACGACAGGTACAGCCAGGGCGCGTTGCTTCCGATCGCCTATACCAAGGGCACCGACTTCCGCCAGGCCAAGAGGCTCCCCGCCGAGCAGGTGACGCACTGGAACGCCTGGTAGGTCATCAACTGGATCACATAATCAGGGGCCACACCTCGACGACGCCGTGCGCGACCGCGCAGGGTGTCTGACTTACCCGCTCGATCGCGGCGTCCATATCGTCGGCCTCCAGCACCGCGAAACCGGCGATCGGGAGCGCCGATCGCAGGTACGGCCCCGGTTCGATCCGGACGCCGCCATCTTCTGGGTTGCGCACCTGGACGGGACGACCGGCGACTCCGATCAGCGCCCCCGCAGCGCGCAATGCGTCGTCCCGCGCGTGCGCGCTCCTTTTGCATTCGTCGCTTACGCGGTCGTACCCCGCCGCGTCTCCGTACCCGATCGTGATGAAGGTGGCCATACCAATGCCGACTCCGGTGGAGGCCATAATTCATCGCGGCCCCGCTACTACACCGCGCCGGCGAAACCCTGCTGCCGCCAGGCCTCGTAGACGGCAACGGCCGCCGCATTCGAAAGGTTCAACGAGCGGCGACCCGCCAGCATGGGAATGCGCACCTGACCGGTGATGCGCGTGTCGGCCAGCGTCGCCGCATCGAGCCCATCGGGTTCGGGCCCGAACATCAATACATCGCCGGGCCGGTAGGCGATGTCGGCAAACGACGTGGTCGCGTGCGCGGTGAAGGCGAACACGCGCGCCGGCAGCAACACATCCCACGCCGCCCGAAGCGATGCGTGCACGCTGACCGACGCCAGGTCGTGGTAGTCCAGGCCGGCCCGGCGGAGCTTCGGTTCGGACAGGTCGAAGCCGAGCGGCTCGACCAGATGCAATTCGGCGCCGGTGGCGGCCGCCGTCCGTATGGCGTTGCCGGTGTTGGGCGCGATGCGCGGGGCGTAGAACAGCAGCCGGAACATCCGCCGATCATGACAAAAGTGCTCGGAGCTCGTTTGCCAGAGTTGCGCATCGATGTCGGGGTTCGGCTTGGAGTGCTCTGTCTAATCAGTATCAATTGTGGAGACCTGGGCGAAGGGCTGGCATACTCGTCGGATTGCCAGCAGTTTCTCGCCCGCGCCCCGTCGCCCGGGGCGGGTGGGATCACGGCGGAAATAAAGCAGGAAGTTTCATGAGCCACTCGTTTACACGAGCGCCGATGATCGGCGCGGCGGCCGGTCGAGCGGCCACAACCACATGACCATGTTCACCCGCCCGGCCAACCCGGCCGCGGCGGCTGCACCCGAGTCCACCACACCGGCCGCCACCGCCGAAACGGTGGCCAAACGCCCGCTCGCGTTGTCGCCGAGCAACTGGCCGGTCCGCTACAAAGTGCTGGCGATTGTGCTGGTACCGCTCATTTTGGCGACGGCTTTCGGCGCGTTGCGCGTGAAGGAGGCCGTGGCCGGCTCCCACGATCTGAGGCTGGCCGCCGCCCGCGCCGACGTCGTACCGGCGATCACCAAATACATGTCGGCGTTGGATGTCGCCCTGCTGGCCAGCTCCACCGGCCGGGACCTGGAGGGGGCGAAGAAGAACTACCAGGAGCGCAAGGACGAGCTGCAGTCCCGGCTGGCCGATACCGACGTGACCCCCGACGTCCGCTCGGGCGTGAGCACTCTGCTCAACGCCGGTCAAGGACTGCTGGACAAGGTCGCAGACAACAGCATCGGTTTGCCGGACCGCGTCACCACCTATGCCCCGATCCTGTTGACCGCGGAGGATGTGATCAGCGCGTCGGTGCGGCTCGGCAACGAGCGCATCCGCGCCGAGGCGCAGGGCTTGAGCCGTGCCGTCGGGGCCCGCGGGCAGATGACGATGCAGGAGATCCTCCTGACCCGTGGCGCCGACCTTCCGGAGCCGCAATTGCGGACCTCGATGATCACCCTGGCCGGCACCGAACCGTCGACGCTGTTCGGGATGAGCGAGGTGCTCGGTGCCGGGTCTTCCGAAGCCAAGACGCTGCAACAGCAAATGGTGACCCGGATGGCGCTGATGTCCGATCCGGCCACCCCGCTTGTCGACAACCCCGACCTGTTGCGCTCCATTCGGACCACCGACGGCATCGCGGAGCAGGTGATCGCCGACGCCACCACGTCGGTGACCAAGTCGGTGCATGCCGCGGCCACCGACGCACGCAATGCCGCCATCGTCGACGCGGCCGTGGTGCTGGTCGCCATCGTGATCGCGCTGGGCATCGTGTTGCTGATGGCGCGCGCGCTGGTGCGGCCGCTGCGCGTCCTGCGTGACGGCGCGCTCAAGGTGGCCCACACCGACCTCGAGGAGGAGGTGGCGCGCGTCAAGGCCGGCGCCGGCGAGCCGATCCCGCAGCCGCTGCCCATCAACACCACCGAGGAAATCGGGCAGGTTGCCCACGCGGTCGACGAACTGCACACGCGTGCACTGCTGCTGGCCGGCGACGAGGCCCGATTGCGCCTGCTGGTCAACGACATGTTCGAGACCATGTCGCGGCGCAGCCGTTCCCTGGTCGACCAGCAGCTGGCGTTGATCGATCGGCTGGAGCGCAACGAGCATGATCCCCAGCGCCTCGACAAGCTTTTCAGGCTGGACCACCTCGCGGCCCGGCTGCGGCGCAACAGCGCGAACCTGCTGGTCCTGGCCGGGGCGCAGCTCGCCCGTGACCAGCGCGACCCGGTCCCCCTGGTGACGGTGATCAACGCCGCGGTGTCCGAGGTCGAGGACTATCGGCGCGTCGAAATCACCGGCCTGCCCGACTGCATGGTGGTCGGCGCGGCGGCGGGCGGCGTCATTCATCTGTTCGCCGAGCTCATCGACAACGCGCTGCGTTACTCGCCTCCGACGACGTCGGTGCAGGTCTCCGCGGCACCCGGCGGGGACGGCGCCGTGGTGGTGCGCATCTCCGACTCCGGCCTGGGCATGAACGAAGCGGATCGACGCATCGCCAACATGCGCCTGCGGGCCGGCGGCGATGTGACGCCCGAGAACGCTCGCCACATGGGGCTGTTCGTGGTGGGACGGATCGCCGCCCGGCATGGCATCCGGGTGGGGCTGCGTGGTCCTGGGTTCCACGAGGCGGGCACGGGGACGACGGCGGAGGTCTACCTGCCGCCGCCGGTGTTCGAGGGCTCGCCGGTTACGTCACAGCTGACCGGGGCGCCGCACGCCCCGGGCGGCCAGGCAGCCCCGGTCGTCCCGGCGCCTACCGGGGATGCCGACGAACGGCACGCCGAGATGGACCCCGCAAACCAGAATGGCTCCGAGCGATCCGGACCTCCGGTCACCTTGTTGCCCCGGCGCAACCCGGGCTCCAGCGGCATCACGGATGTCCCCACCGGCCCGCCCACGCAGCAGCCCCCGCCGCCCCGTCGCGAGCTGGCCACGCCTTGGTGGCAGAACGAGCGGGAGAACGGCAAACAGAGCGAGCAATCGCCCGAGCCGCGGCAGGCGCCCGCTGCCACCCCTGCGGTTTCCGACACATCGGCATTTTTCGCCGCCCGGGCGCCGAAGGACACGGAGCGGGCGGAAACCGCGGTCGCCGGCCCGGCTGGTCCTGACGCGGGCGCCCCAGCCGAGCCGATGCCCTCGGCCCGCGAAGAGGTGACCTCGGCCGACGACGACGTCATCTACCGGCGGATGCTCTCGGAGATGCTGGGTGATCCGTACGACCTGGTGAACAGTCCCGACCTTGACTGGCAGTCGGTGTGGGACCGCGGCTGGTCGCTGGCGGCCGCGGCCGAGGACAAGCCCGTCGAGTCGCACACGTCCGCGCACGGGCTGCCGGTACGCGAACCCGGCGCCCGGCTGGTGCCCGGCGCGGCACAGGGGGCCGGCGTTGCCGAACGGGATCCGTCCGACGATGACCAGGAGCCGCTCCTCGAATCCAACGGCGGATCATGTTCCGCCCGGCAGCCAGAGGATGCCGGCGTGACACGCGACCCGGAGGCGGTCCGCGCCTCCTTCAGCAGTCATTTCGGCGGCGTGCGCTCGGCACGGGCGCACGCTCGCAACGCCAGTGAAGGGCCCGACCAGCAATGACGTCGTCGGGCAGCTCGCTGGACTGGCTGGTGACCAAGTTCGCCCGCGAGGTTCCCGGGGTGGCACACGCGTTGCTGGTATCGGTCGACGGGCTGCCCGTCGCGGCCAGCGAGCGTCTTCCGCGCGAACGGGCCGACCAGTTGGCCGCGGTCGCCTCCGGCCTGGCCAGCCTGGCGAACGGCGCCGCTCAGCTGTTCGAGGGCGGCCAGGTGCTGCAGTCGGTGGTGGAGATGGACAACGGCTACTTGTTGTTGATGCGTGTGGGCGATGGCTCGCATCTGGCCACCCTGGCCGTGGCGTCCTGCGACATCGGCCAGATCGGCTACGAGATGGCCGTCCTCGTTGAACGGGTGGGGGGCGTGGTGCAGTCCACCCGGCGATCCGCGTCGCCGAGCCGGTGAGCCCCGATGGACGATCGTCTGCCCTGGCCCACCTCACGTGAGGCGCATCTGGTTCGCCCGTACACCCTGACCGCCGGACGGACCGACACCAGCGTCGACCTTCCGCTGGAAGCGCCGATCGAGACGCTGCCGGCCGGCCTGGCGCACCGGTGGCCACCCGACGATGCGAGAGGCAAGATCATCCAGCTGTGCGCGAACCGCCCATCCGTCGCGGAGATCTCGGCCCGGCTGGACTTGCCGCTCGGCGTCGCGCGCGTCCTGGTCGGCGATCTGGTGCTGTCCGGTTACCTTGAAGTGCATCGAACCTTGACCGAGCGTTCCACCCGCGATGAGCGCCACGAACTCATAGGAAGGACCCTGCGTGGCCTTAAGGCACTCTGAGGCGCACTCCGGCCGCACCCACGCGTCGACGAAGATCGTCATCGCCGGCGGATTCGGCGTCGGCAAGACGACATTCGTCGGAGCCGTCTCGGAAATCATGCCGTTGCGCACCGAGGCGATGCTCACCGACGCGTCGACCGGTGTCGACATGCTCGAGGCCACCCCCGATAAGCGGACCACCACGGTCGCGATGGACTTCGGCCGCATCACCCTCGACGAGGAGCTGGTGCTCTACCTGTTCGGGACCCCTGGCCAGCGCCGGTTCTGGTTCATGTGGGACGACCTGGTGCGCGGCGCGATCGGCGCGATCATCCTGGTCGACTGCCGGCGCCTGCAGGACAGTTTTGCCGCGGTCGATTTCTTCGAGCACCGCAAGCTGCCGTTTTTGATCGCGGTCAACGAATTCGACGGCGCGCCACGCTATCCCGTCGAAGAGGTGCGCGAGGCACTGTCCCTGCCCCGGCACATCCCGGTGATCACCGTCGACGCCCGGGACCGCAGGTCCGCGACCAACGCCCTCATCGCGGTCAGCGAGTACGCGCTGGAAACGCTGGCCGCGAGCTGATCCGCCTTGCGTCATTGGGCCGATCGCGAATTCACCGGCAGGGATTTTCGCGACGAGGACCTCAGCCGGTTGCGCACCGAGCGGACGGTGTTCAGCGAATGCGATTTCAGCGGCGCCAACCTGGCGGAGTCCCAACACCGGGGCTCGGCGTTCCGCAACTGCACCTTCGAGCGGACTTTGTTGTGGCACAGCGATTTTGCTGAATGCAGCATGCTCGGCTCGGTCTTCGTCGACTGCCGGATCCGGCCGGCGACGTTCGACGAGGTGGATTTCACCCTCGCGGTGTTGGGCGGCAACGACCTGCGCGGCGTCGACTTGAGCGGCTGCCGGCTGAGGGAGACGAGCCTGGTGGGAACCGACCTACGCAAGGCGGTGTTGCGCGGCGCCGATCTCAGCGGTGCCCGCACCAACGGCACCCGGCTCGACGAGGCGGATCTGCGCGGCGCCACCGCCGACCCCTCCCTGTGGAAGACCGCCGCTCTGTCGGGTGCCCGCGTCGACGTCGACCAGGCCATGGCGTTTGCGCTGGCGCACGGCCTGCGCCTGGGCGGCTGAGGGTGGGCGCTCGAGCCAGATGCACTTGCATCAGCCGAAGGCGGGCAACCCCTCATCGGCCAGTGCCCCATTGACACCCTGCGCGGCGCCGTGCCACAGCTCGGAGGCGACGGTGGCCGGGTCGATGTTCGGGAATAGCGCATAAGGCGTCGGCACGTCCTGATACGCGCTGCGGTCGTAACCCAGTTCGACGAGGACCCGCATGTCCGGTTGCACCAGGTCGGCCAGCGGCCTGCCGACGAGGGGGAGGGCACGCACCGGGTCCAGCAGCGGCAGATTCTGCGTCGGAATCAGGATGTAGGTGGTCTCGGTGTCCGTAGGGGACACCGGCTCGACCACGCCCGAGGCGATCTGGCTGTGCGTGAGGTACGGGTACTGCGGATGGAGGTAGATGAAGCCCGCGATGGCATTGGCGTCGGCAACGATGTCGAGCGGGTATTGCGGGAAGTCGGCGGCGCCGTCGTACTGGATCGCGATATCGGTGGTCGGGTAGGCATTGACCGGGGTCGCGCCGAAGAAGGTGAAGCCCAAACCCCGGACCACGCTACCGTTGAAGCGCTCGAGTAGCCCGCCGTCGGGCCGGTCCGGATTGCCGACCAGCACGAAGGAAAGCTGGTCGGTACCCGGCCGTTGGGTGGCAGGCAGGGTCATGAGGTGGCGCTCTTCCAGGGTCGCGATGGTGGCGCTCTGGGAGTAACCGAAAACGACGGTGCTGTGTCCCGCCGCGTGCTGCGCCATGATCGCGGCATTCAGATCGCTGACACCGCGCGCCACCGACGCGTCGAAGGTCAGGCTTCTCAGGCCGGTCAACGGGTACAGCTGGTTGGGCGTCACCAGGAATTCGGGGGTGTAGCCGGGATAGCTGGCGGAGAGGTAGAGCCGCTCCACCGCGTTGATGTAGGGGGGGACACCCGGCCCCGTGGCGCCGGTGAGCAGGTACAGCGGGTTGAATCCGGTGCCGCCCATGATCAACGCCGTGTCCGCCACTCCGATGGCGCCGGGCTGGTTGTTGGCGGTGAGCACGACGGGGACGCCGCTGTTGCCGGAGCCACCGGCTCCGCTGGCGGTGCCGACCAGGCGGTCGCCCACCTGCTGGATCTGTTGGGCCGCGCCCATCGCGACCTGCTCGACGTTGCCGGCTTCCGCGCCGGCATAGGCGAGCGCATTCGATTTCAGGGTCCGCACAAACCGGTCGTGAAACGCGGCCGCCTGCGCGCTCAGTGTTTGGTACGCCGACGCGTACCGGGAAAACAGCGACGCGGTAGCCGCCGACACCTCATCGGCAGCGGCCGCCGGCAGCCCGGTTGTGGCCCCCGCCGCCGCCGCGTTGGCCGCGCTGATCGAGGAGCCGATGCGGGCCAAATTCGTTGCCCCGGTCCTCAGCTCCTCCGGCGCCGCGATCACGAACGACATTGCCGTCCTCCAGCCGGTCCTTGATGTGGCTCAGTGCCGCCTGAGCCGGATCTTCCACCACACGATGCCGCTGTAGACCACGCACAGCGCCACCAGCACCCCGATGTCGAACAGCCAGGCGCTCGACTTGTGGTCGAAGTGCTGATCTTTCGGGTCGGTCGGGCCCACGACCAGGCGGTGGGTGTCGATCGTGGACGCCGACGCCGCATAGCCCCAGCGGGCCGGCGTGGCCCACGACAACTGGTCGAGAACGGGCCGATTGGTCACCCAGATCAGACCGCCGCAGAACACGAGCTGCGACATGATCGCGACCACCAGCAACGGCATGATCTGGTCCTGCGAGCGGGCGATCGCCGACAGCGCCAGTCCGAGCAGCGCCGAGGCCACGCAGGTGAGCGCGACGTCGACGAACAGCTCGAGGCTCGCGTTGCCCAGCACCACGGCGTCAGCGATCGGCTGGCCCCAGCCGATCACCGAGATCAGCGTGGCGATGGCCCCCTGCACGATCGCGAACGTGCTGAACACCGCGATCTTGGCGGCCAGATATGACCCGCTCGACAACCCGACGGCCTGCTCGCGCAGGAAGATGGGGCGCTCGCCGACCAGGTCGCGGATCGTCAGCGCGGTTCCCATGAAGACGGCGCCGACGGTGAGCATGACCAGGATCTGGTCGGGCTGATTGGGGGAGTTGCTGGTCGGGTCGCCCATTCCGTAGCCGGTCTTGCCGCGCACCGTCAGGGTGAGGACGCCGATGAGAAACGGCAACAGCGCCAGGAAGATCGTGTAGCCGCGGTCGGAAATCACCAGCCGTATTTGGCGGCGCGCGATGGTGGAGAACTGGCGCAGGACGTTGGTGTGCGCCGGTTCGCCCAGGTCCGCGGGGCTGGACTCGGAGGGTGTGGGCATCGGCGGCGGCCGGTTCTCCGCCAGGAATCGGCGGTTCGCCTCGTCGGGGTCGGCGCCCACCTTCGCGAAGATGTCGGCCCAGTTGGTGGTGCCCATCGCGGCGCCGATCTGGCTGGGCGGCCCGAGGAAGGCCGTCTTGCCGCCGGGCGCCACCAGCAGCAGCTGGTCGCAGACGTCGAGGTAGGCCACCGAGTGCGTCACCACCAGTACCACGCGGCCGGCGTCGGCGAGCTGGCGCAGCATCAGCATCACTTGGCGGTCCAGTGCCGGGTCCAAGCCGGTGGTCGGCTCGTCGAGGATTAACAGTGAGGGCCCGGTGAGCAGCTCGAGCGCCACCGAGGCGCGCTTGCGCTGGCCGCCGGACAGCTTGTCGACGCGGGTGTCGGCGTGCGCGGTCAGCTCGAGCTCCTCGAGCACCTGCGCGACGATCCGCTGGCGGTCGGCCTTGCTGGTGTCGGGCGGCAGCCTTAACTCGGCCGCGTAGCCCAATGCCTGGTTGACGGTCAGCTGCCGGTGTACGACGTCGTCCTGGGGAACCATGCCGATCCGGCTGCGCATGGACGCGTACTCGGTGTGGATGTTGTGGCCCTCGAAGGTCACCGAGCCCGACGTGGGACTGGTGTATCCGGCGATCAGGCGCGACAGGGTGGTCTTGCCGGCGCCGGACCCCCCGATGATTGCGGTCAGGGTCCCGGGGCGGGCGGTCAGCGAGATGTGGTCGAGCAGTTGCTTGCCGTGGTCGACCTCGTAGCAGACGGCGTTGACCTCCAGTCCGCCGGTGCGCGTCGCCGCTTCGGTGCGACGGACCAGGGTGTCGCGGGTGAATACCAGGTCGACGTTGCCGATGGTGACCACGTCGCCCTCGGTCAGGATCGCGGACCCCACGCGCACACCGTTGACGAAGGTCCCGTTGACGCTGTGCGCGTCGCGGATCTCGGTGCCCAGCGGTGTGTGGTTCAGGAACGCGTGGTGGCGTGACGCCAGCACGTCCTGGATCACGATGTCGTTGTCGGTGGAACGGCCGATCGTCACCGAGCCGGCCGGTTGCTGGATCGCTCCGGATCGGGACGGCACGAGTGCCTGGAACATCTTCGTCGCCAGGTTCCCGACTTCCGGTGGTTTGGCGGCGCTGGGCGACATCCGGGTCTCCGCCGGCGCGTCCGACGATGCGACGGCATCCACTTCGGACACCGGCGGGTGGGGTTGGTAAGTGGGTGGTGGCGCGCTGGTCGGATACGCCGGCGGTCGCCCTCCGCCGTGGGGATAGGCGGGTTGCCCTTGCGGCCGCGGTCCCGGAGTTGGCCGCCGCACCGGTGGGGCGGGCCAGTTGGGCTGGCGTCCGGGGGGCGCGGACGGAGCGGCGAAGGGATGACCCGGTTGGCCCGACGCTTGCGACGAGGCCCACACCGTTCCCGCCGCGTTTGCCGCGACAGGGATCCCCATGGATTCCGTTTGCGGCGGCCGGCCGGCCAGCCCTTGGTGACGGCCCACCTCGAAGGTCAGCTGTGGTCCGTCGGGATTACCGATGTTGATGCTTTGGCCGTCGTGGATGTCGACCACCGGCACCCGGCGGCCGTTGACGAAAGTTCCGTTGAGCGAACCGTTGTCGATAGCCAGCCACCTGCCCTGGTCGAACCGCAGCAGCAGATGGGCGCGCGAGATGAGCGGGTGCGTAATGCGCATGTCGGCGCGCACGTCGCGACCGACCACCACGTCATGACCGGCGGCAAACGTGTGTTCCGACCCGTCATGACGGACGGTCAACGTCGGTGCTGGTGGTGCACTCATTGCCACAACTTTAGCCGGTGCAGCGGCTATCCCCGGGCCTGATCAGGTGCGCCGGTGACCACGCAGCGGGTCCGGCTGTAGATGGTGGGCATGCACCGATTGCAATGTGTGCAGGCAGAATGCACGCCGCGCCGGGTGGTGTCCGCGGCTATCCGGTTGATCAGGTCCGGCTCGGCCAGCAAAGCCCGGGCCATCGCGACGAACTGAAAGCCCTCTGCCATGGCGAGGTCCATCGTCTCCCGGCTGGCTATTCCGCCGAGCAGGATCAGCGGCATCGTCAGCTCGGCGCGGAATAGCTTGGCGTCGCGCAACAGATAGGCGTCGCGGTAGGGGTATTCGCGGAGGAATTTGTTGCCCGTGATACGCATGCCCCAGCGCACCGGCGGCTTGAAGGCGCCGGCGAACTCCTTGACCGGTGCGTCGCCGCGGAACAGATACATGGGGTTGACCAGCGAGCTGCCTGCGGTGAGTTCGATCGCGTCCAGGCCGCCGTCGTCCTGCAGCCATTTGGCGGTGATCAGCGCCTCGTCGGTGGTGATGCCGCCGCGCACGCCGTCGGCCATGTTGAGTTTCGCGGTGACCGCGATCGGCGCTCCTTCTTTGTCGACGGCCCGCCGCACGGCCAGCACCAAACCGCGGGCGACCTTGGCCCGGTTCTCCAGCGATCCCCCGAATTCGTCGCCGCGGCGGTTGATCAACGGAGACAAGAACGCGCTCGCGAAATAGTTGTGGCCCAAATGAATTTCGACGGCATCGAAACCGGCTTCGATGGCGAGCAGGGCGGCGTTGGCGTGGGCCGAGATGACGTCGTCGATGTCCTGGCGGGTGGCCTTCTTGGCGAACCGCATCCCGATCGGATTGAAGAACCGCACCGGCGCCAGGGCGGTGGCCTTGTTGGACTTGGCGTTGGCCACCGGGCCGGCGTGGCCGATCTGCGCGCACACCGCGGCGCCCTCGGCGTGGATGGCCTCGGTCAGCCGCCGCAACCCCGGCACCGCCTCGGGGCGCATCCAGAGTCCGTTGCCCTCGGTGCGGCCGCCGGGGGAGACGGCGCAATAGGCGACGGTCGTCATGCCGACTCCGCCGGCGGCCGGCAGCCGGTGGTACTCGATCAGGTCGTCGGTGACCAGCGCTTCGGGCGTGCGGGCTTCGAAGGTCGCGGCCTTGATGACCCGGTTGCGCAGCGTGATCGGTCCGAGCTTGGCCGGACTGAGCACGTCGGGGGGAGTGGGCAGGTCGGCGGGCATGTCAGGAGCGTAATGGGCACTGTCAACGCGGCCATACGGTGTGCCTGCCGGGCGCCGCGGGTCGCCATCACCGGCACCGCGGCGGGCATGCCAGACTGTCAGGCGTGGGCGCAGTCACGCTGGACGGCAAGGCAACCCGCGACGAGATCTTCGTCGACCTGAAGGAACGGGTGGCGGCGCTGACCGCCACGGGTCGCACGCCCGGGCTGGGGACGATCCTGGTCGGCGACGATCCAGGCTCGCAGGCCTACGTCCGCGGAAAGCACGCCGACTGCGCCAAGGTCGGCATCACGTCGATCCGCCGCGACCTGCCCGCCGACATCACCACCGCGCAGCTCCACGACACCATCGGCGAATTGAACGCCAACCCAGAGTGCACCGGTTACATCGTGCAGTTGCCGCTGCCCAGGCATCTGGACGAGAACGCGGCACTGGAGCGTATCGACCCGGACAAGGATGCCGACGGCCTGCACCCGACCAACCTCGGCCGGCTGGTGCTGTCCACGCCGGCGCCGCTGCCGTGTACCGCGCGCGGCATCGTGCACCTACTGCGGCGCTACGGCGTCGAGATCGCCGGGGCGCATGCGGTCATCATGGGCCGCGGTGTCACGGTCGGGCGCCCGCTAGGGCTGCTGTTGACCCGGCGTTCCGAGAACGCCACTGTGACGTTGTGCCACACCGGAACCCGCGACTTGGCCGCGCTGACCCGGCAGGCCGACATCATCGTGGCCGCCGTCGGGGTTCCGCACAAGCTCACCGCTGACATGGTGCGGCCGGGCGCCGCGGTCGTCGACGTCGGCGTCAGCCGTACCGACGACGGACTCGTCGGGGACGTTCATCCGGACGTGTGGGGGGTGGCCGGCCACGTGTCACCGAATCCCGGCGGCGTCGGCCCGTTGACCCGCGCCTTCCTGCTGACAAACGTTGTCGAGCTGGCCGAGCGGCGATGAGCGCGCGGGCCATTCGGCGGGCGTTCGCTGCGACGATGCTGCGGGCCCAGTGGCCGATCCTGCTGGTCGGTCTGATATTCACCGCGGCTTTCGTGTTGGCGGGGGCCAACTTCTGGCGGCGCGGCGCGCTGTTGATCGGCATTGGAGTGGGCGTGGCGGCGATACTGCGATTGGTGTTGTCCGATGAGCGAGCCGGCCTTTTGGTCGTCCGCAGCAAGGGCATCGACTTCCTCACGACCGCGACGGTCGCGGCCGCGATGGTCTACATCGCCTCGACCATCGACCCGTTGGGTACTCGTTAAATCCCTGGCACGCCGGGGATTTGGGGCAGTCCGTGCAGGTTGCCGCCGGCGATGTTCGCCATCTCTTCAGGACAGTACGTTTGAATCGCGATCGTGGTGAAGATGCGCGCCATCCCCGGTGACATGCCGCGGTGGCTCACGTTTGCCACCACGGCGGCGACGTTGCCGCCCGGCTGAGCGAGCATCGGGCAGATGGACTGGCCCACGGCCATCGCGTTCCCCGGTTCGCCGAACTCGACGCCGGCGTGGTTCAGCGCGTCGATGAAGTTGTCGTCGGCCGGATCCGCCTCGGCCGGCGCCGAGAATGCGGCGGCGGCGGTGAGGAGGCCTGCCGCAACGGCCAGCAGGCGAACGCTCAGGGGTTGGTGGCGAAACAACCAGACCCACTCCCGAGCCATTGCCGTCACCTTCATGCCCACCCTCCCCGCCGCTCCCCGGACTCTGCCTAAGCAATTCGAAGCCTGAGCAATTCGAATCACTTAGGAACTCTGAGCCATTACTGTCACGTTTACGACACGGTGCGATCAAGGTTTGCACAATAAGCGTTTCGTAAGGCCGGTGCGCTCAACCCATCGGTTAGTGGCCGGAACGGCTTCGTGTGCAGCAGAAAAGATCGAGGCCACACTGTGATCTTGACACGTTGCCCGACGCCGGACTTCTGGGTGCCGAATGGTTGAGAATCCGGCACATGACGACGAATCACAGCCGTCCGTCCGACCTATTCCTGCAGGGGGGCATCTCGCGCCAGGCGTTTCTGCGCGGGGCCGTCGGAATGCTGGCAACTTCAGCGGTATTCGGCACGGCGCGGGCGGCCGCCGACCCGGCGGCCGGCTGGGGGGGCTTGGCGTCCGCCATCGGAGGCAAGGTCCTCTTGCCCGTAAACGGTGCTCAATTCGCCTCGGGCAAACAGGTATTCAACTCCTTCTATGACAACTCCAATCCGGCCGCGGTGGTGACGGTCTCCTCGCAATCGGATGTGCAGAAGGCGGTCGCCTTCGCAACAGCGAACGGACTCAAGATCGCCCCGCGTGGCGGCGGCCATTCGTATATCGGTGCATCGAGCGCTCCCGGCACGATGGTGCTAGACCTGCGGGGGCTGCCCGGGGGAGCGAACGTCGACGGCGGTGGCAACGCGACCGTCACTCCGGCGACCACCTTGTACGCGGTCCACAAAGCGCTGGCCGGCTCCGGTCGCGCGATTCCCACCGCGACTTATGCGACCGTCGGGATCGGGGGGATGACGCTCGGTGGTGGGGTGGGTGCCGATGCCCGGCATGCAGGTCTGACCTGTGATGCGTTGCAGTCGGCGACGGTCGTCTTGCCGAGCGGCGAGGTGGCCACGGCGTCCGCCAATGACCATCCGGATCTGTTCTGGGCGTTGCGGGGTGGTGGTGGCGGCAATTTCGGGGTGACAACGTCGATGACCTTCGCGACCTTCCCGGCCGGGGACGGCGACGTTGTCCGGCTCGACTTCCCGCCGTCCGCGGCGGTGCCGGTGCTCGCGGGCTGGCAGTCCTGGCTCAGCGCGGCGGACCGAAATACTTGGGGCATAGTCGATCTCACGGTTGGCGGTAACCAGCCGAACTGCCATGTGCTGGCCACGTGTCCTGCGGGTGCCGGCTCGGGTGTGGTAGACGCGATTAAATCCGCCGTGGGCGTGACCCCCAGTTCGGTGCAGAACAAGACGCTCAGCCGCATGGACCTGGTAACTTATCTGGCCGGTGCCAGCTCGACCGCTTCTCCGCGTGGATTCGTAGCCGGCTCCGACGTCGTTCCGACGATGAATTCCGCTGTGGCACATGCCATCGCCACGGCGATCGGACAGTGGTCGGCGGCCAACGGCAAGGCTTCGGTCCTCGTTGACCCGCTGGATGGTGCCGTGGCCGACATCGCGCCGGGGGACACGGCCTTTCCCTGGCGCAAACAGGGCGCGATATTGCAGTGGTTCGTAGAGCCCGTTGGCAACCAGGCTTCCGCGGCGACGCAGTGGCTGAGTTCGGCACATCAAGCAGTGCAACAGTTTTCGGTTGGCGGCTACGCCAACTACCTGGAGCCCGACGCGCCGGCGTCGCGTTACTTCGGTGCGAATCTGGCGCAGCTGACCGCTGTGCGACAGAAGTACGATCCCAACCGAGTCATGTTCTCCGGGTTGAACTTCTAGGGTGCGTCATCGCGGGATCCGAATTGCCGCCGACCGCGCTTGCCTGATCGGGCGATGGGGCCGCTCTGGCTCTCATCATCAACTCGGGATCAGACCTAACGTGCGCATCAACTGCCCCTCGCCTCGGGTGAGCACCGAGACGTCCGTGACCGGCGACTGTGGTAGCGGGAAGTTCAGGTGGGGATCGAGCACCGGGTTGAACGGGTAGCCGGTCGGCATCATCGACTGTGGCAGCGCCCCGAGATCCACCAGCGCGGCCTGCGGTCCCTGGAGCGCGCCGACTGCCAGGTCCGGCACGATGGTGAATGGGTCCGGCAGTTCGATGAGGCTGGCGGGGGTGGGGATGTTGGCGTACTCACCGGACCCGTAGCCCATGTCGACGAGCACCCGCAGATCCGGCTGCAGCAGGTCGGCCAGCGCGTCGCCGTATGGCTGCGGCAACTCCCGCAGCGGTGCGACGAGCGGCAGGTCCTGCGTCGATGTCATGTAGTAGGTGGTGTTGCCGGTGTAGCCGGGCGACGTCGGTAGTTGCTGCGCGTTGGCGACCTGCGTCGGCGTGAGGTTGGCGTAGTCGTGCGGACCCCCGTCCCCGAAGATGAACCCTCCCACCGCATTCGCATCGCTGACGGGATTGAGCACATACCGGGGGAAGTCGCCCGCCATGTCGTACTGGTTGGTGAAGATCACGGTGTGGTACGGAGAGTTGGGTGGTGTCGCGCCGTTAAGGAACACGTCCCAGAACGGGATGTACAGACCGGGGAACCGTTCGAAGAACCCCCCGTTGGGATTCCCGGGGTCACCCGTCAGGAAGAACGACAGCTTGCCGGGGTCTGGCGGGTTGGGCATGGCCATGTAGTTGCGAATTTCGTTGCTGCTCACCAGCGCACCTTGCGAGCTGCCGTAGACGATCACCTTGTTGCCCGCTGAGAGTTCGGTGCTGATAGCGGTGTTGAGCAACTGCACACCCTGCGCCGTCGACTGGCGAAGCGTCAGGTTCCCGAGTTGCGGGGTGAACGGCCAGAACTGCTCGGGCGTGTAAACCGACTGACCCAGCGCGCCGGGGAGTGGTGACAGCCTGGGGTTGTCGAGGAAGTTCGCCTTCACCACAGTGACGTACCGGACGCTCGGCAGGGGGAAGCCGGTGTCGCCGACGACCAACCCCACCGACGAGTTCTGCGGCACGATCAGCGGCGGGGCGCCCGGGGAAGGAGGCGCAGTTGCGCCGTTGGCCGACGGCAAGAACGAGGCGAATGAATTTTCTAACCCGCACGTAACGTTGCGCAGTGCCTGCTGCGCGGCCTGCTCGATCTCGGTGTAGGCGGTGCGGGCCGCACCCAGCAATTGGGCGAACCGCTGATGGAACGCGGTGGCCTGCGCCGCCAGCCCGCGATAGATGGTCGACTGGTCATTGAACAGCGACGTGACGGCCACGCTGACCTCGTCGGTTCCTGCGGGCAGGATGCTGCTCGTCGGCAGCGCCGCGACGGCGTTGGCATTTTCGAGCGCGGCGCCGATGTCACCGATGTCCGCCGCCGCCGACGCCAACTCCCCGGGAACAACGTGCATTGGTCTTGCTTACCATGCGGCCCAGTGGGACTGGTCCGGAAAACGACGTTTGGGTGCTGGACGCTTCAGTCCGCCAGCACCGCCCTGATGCACACGGTGACATACGGCAGCGCCAAGCCGGTCGAATTCGCCAACGCCGGATGGGTGGCCAGCAACTGACGCACCTGCTCGAGTGTTCGGGTGCGGACCCCGGCGGGCGAGGTGATGCAGTAGCTGCGGGACGCCACCAGGTCGATCAAGGCTTGCGGCGTAAGGTAATTCGTCCACTCGACGTGATGACGCTCCGGCGCGGTGAAAGACGTGGAGAGTTCGACGTCGAAGCGGCCGCGGTCACCGTCGGAACCGATGATCTGGCCCAGCTCGCGCACCCAGCCCAGCCGTTCGTCGCGGGTGTTCCACACCAGGCCGAGCCGGCCCCCGGGCCGCAGCACGCGAGCCACCTCCGGAATCGCCTGCTCGGGATCCACCCAATGCCATGCCTGGGCCACCAGCACCGCGTCAACGCTGTTGTCTTCCAACGGAATCTCTTCCGCCGTGCCCAACAGCGCACGGGTTTCGGGCAGCGAGGCGCGCAGCACTTCAAGCATCTCGGGAATCGGATCGACGGCCACCACGTCCAGTCCGCGCTCCACGAGCCGCGTCGTCAGCTTGCCGGTGCCCGCACCCAGGTCGAGCACCCGGCGCGCGCCGCGCGGTATCAGCCAGTCGATCGCTTCCGGTGGATAGGAGGGGCGGCCTCGCTCGTAGGCAGCGGCCGCCGAGCCGAAGGAGAGCGAGCGGTCGTGCCTCGAGCGGGTCACCGTGGACACCGAAGGCATGCGCCTTCCCTCTCGGCCAAATCGAGTGTCTTGCGGATCAATTCGCCGACCGCCTCGGATTCCACCAGGAAGCCGTCGTGTCCGTAGATGGAGTCGACGACGTGCAGTTCGGTGCAGCCCGGCAACAGTTCGGCCAGCTCCTCCTGCAGACGCAACGGGTACAGCCGGTCGGACGTGATGCCGCCGACCACGACGGGGACCTCGCACCCGCGCAGTGCTGCACCGACCCCGCCGCGACCACGGCCGACGTCGTGACTGTTCAGCGCCTCGGTCAAGATCACATAACTGCCGGCGTCGAAACGGGCCAACAGCTTCTCACCCTGGTGCTCCAAATAGCTCTGCACCGCGTAGCGGCCACCGCCAAATGGGGGGGCCGGGTCCTCGTCGCCCTGGCTGTCGTTGGCAAACCGGGTGTCGAGCTCGAGCTCGCCGCGGTAGGTCAGGTGGGCGAAGCGTCGGGCGATAGTCAGCCCGGCATCCGGTGTCCGGCCGGTGTGGTGGTAGTCCCCGCCCTGCCAGTTCGGATCCGCCTTGATGGCCGCGATCTGGGTTGTCTGCGTGCCGATCTGGTCCGCCGTTGCGCGTGCGCCGACGGCCAGCAGTAGCCCCGCCCCGACTTCGTCAGGGTGGCCGACGATCCATTCCAAAGCCCTTGCGCCCCCCATGGATCCACCGACGACGGCGGTAACCCGGTTGATGCCCAGGGCCGCCAGCGCGGCGACGTCCGCCGCTACCTGGTCGCGCACCGTAATCAGCGGAAACCTGGAACCCCACGGCTTGCCGTCGCGGGCGAGCGAGCTGGGTCCGGTGGAGCCGCGGCAACCCCCGAGCACGTTGGTGGCCACCGCGCACCAGCGGTTGGTGTCGATCGGCGCCCCCGGCCCGGCCACCCCGTCCCACCAGCCGGCCGTGGGATGCCCCGGACCGGCGGGCCCGGTGATGTGGGAATCGCCGGTGAGCGCGTGCAGCACCACCACCACGTTGTCACGCGTCGGAGACAACTCGCCCCAGCGCTGGATGGCGATGCAGATATCGTCGATCACCGCACCGCTTTCGGTGGTGAGCGAGCCGATGTGCACAAAGCCGACCTCGCCCTCGGCTGGCAGCGTCTGAGTCGGCACGTCGGAGATCGTCATGTCAGAACTCTCAGAACGCCGCCACGGTGGCGCCGGCCGCCTCGGCCCCGAATTTACGGGCCGCGGCGAAGCCGAGCTCCAGGTCGGCCAGGATGTCGTCGATGCCCTCGATGCCCACGGCCAGCCGCACCAACCCGGGGCTGACGCCCGTGGCCTTCTGCTCCTCCGGTGACAGCTGAGCGTGCGTGGTGGACGCCGGGTGGATCACCAGCGAGCGCACGTCGCCGATGTTGGCGACGTGGCTGTGCAGCTTCAGGGCATTGACGAACGCCTTGCCCGCATCGGCACCGCCGGCCAGCTCGAACGACAGCACCGCGCCGGTTCCCTTGGGCGCCAACTTCTTCGCCCGCTGATACCACGGCGAGCTGGGCAGCCCCGCGTAGTTCACCGACAGCACGCCGTCATGACTCTCGAGGAACTCGGCGACCCGTTGCGCGTTGGCGACGTGGCGCTCCACGCGCAGACTCAGCGTCTCGATGCCCTGAGCCACCAGGAATGCGTTGAAAGGCGAAGCGGCCGAACCGAAGTCGCGAAGCAGTTGCACACGGGCCTTGAGCGCGTAGGCCGGCGGTCCCAACTCGGCGTAGACCACACCGTGGTAACTGGGGTCGGGCGTGGTGAATCCGGGGAAACGGCCCTGCGTCCAGTCGAAGGTGCCGCCGTCGACGATGACGCCGGCGATCGCGGCACCGTGGCCGCCCAGGTACTTGGTGGCCGAATGCACCACGATGTCGGCGCCCTGGGTGAACGGCTGAATCAGATAGGGCGTGGCGACGGTGTTGTCGACGATCAGCGGTACGCCGTTGGCGTGGGCAACTCCGGACACCCCGGGGGTATCCAGCACGTCGATCTGCGGGTTGGAGATGGTCTCGCCGAAGAACGCCTTGGTGTTCGGGCGCACGGCCGCCTGCCAGGAGTCCAGATCGTCGGGATCTTCGACGAAGCTGACGTCGATGCCGAGTTTGGCCAGCGAATAGTGGAACAGGTTATAGGTGCCGCCATACAGTCGGGGGCTGGAGACGATGTGATCCCCGGCGCCCGCGAGGTTGAAGATGGCGAACGTCTCGGCCGCCTGCCCGGAGCCCAGGAAGAGGGCGGCCACGCCACCCTCGAGCGCGGCGATCCGCTGCTCGACCACGTCGGTGGTCGGATTGCCGATCCGGGTGTAGATGTTTCCAGGCACCTCGAGCCCGAAGAGGGCGGCGGCATGCGCGGTGTCGTCGAACGTGTATGAGGTGGTCTGGTATATCGGCAGGGCGCGGGCGTTGGTGGCCGGATCGGGACGCTGGCCGGCGTGTACCTGCTTGGTTTCGAACGACCAATGCGCGGTCGGATCAGGTTCGGTTGTGCTGTCGGTGCTGGTATCGGGACTCATCAGCGGGGCTTTCTGTTGAGAGGCTTGAATCGGTGTCGGGGTACTCGCAGGCGCCCGCGACGCCATCGGTGATGACGTCAGTCGGGGGCGATTCGGTTACCGCCGACACACAATGAGGCGCGAATGAGCTTGGTGACTGCGCATCACGTTTCCCCTCTGGTCAGGGGCCCGTCATGGCGGACCCGCGCTTGCCGGATAGCCGGTGGCTACTCAACCTGGTCATCACCCGGGGCACCCCACCGCGGTTGGAGGGTTGCCGGCCAGCAAGCCGGGGCTTTGCGCTGGCGCTCATGACCGACTTGAAGCGTAACCCATGGCGGCGCGTCGGTGCCAATAGAGCCGCTCACGTGCGCTGGGAGGCCGGTAAACCCTGCTTGTAGGCTGGCCTTCACGAGCACCTGCTCCCAGCGAGCTCCCGACGGCTGAAGGATTCGGACGCAGATGTCCAGTGACGGCAAGATCAAGGTCAAAGGCCCCGTGGTAGAGCTCGACGGCGACGAGATGACCCGCGTCATCTGGAAGCTCATCAAGGACATGCTGATCCTGCCGCATCTCGACATCAACCTGGATTACTACGACCTGGGCATCGAGCACCGCGACCGCACCGACGACCAGGTGACCATCGATGCGGCGTACGCCATCAAGAAGCACGGCGTCGGCGTCAAGTGCGCGACCATCACCCCCGACGAGGCCCGCGTCCAGGAATTCAACCTGAAGAAGATGTGGCTGTCGCCCAACGGTACGATCCGAAATATCCTGGGCGGCACCATTTTTCGCGAGCCCATTGTGATATCGAATGTGCCGCGGTTGGTTCCGGGCTGGACCAAGCCAATCGTCATCGGGCGGCACGCTTTTGGTGACCAGTACCGCGCGACGAACTTCAAGGTGGACCAGCCGGGAACCGTCACCTTGACTTTCACACCCGCCGACGGCAGCGAGCCGATGGTGCACGAGATGGTGTCCATTCCTGCCGACGGCGGGGTCGTGATGGGGATGTACAACTTCAAGGAGTCCATCCGCGATTTCGCGCGTGCCTCGTTCGCCTATGGACTCAACGCCAAGTGGCCGGTGTACCTGTCCACCAAGAACACCATTCTCAAGGCCTACGACGGCATGTTCAAAGACGAGTTCCAGCGCATCTACGACGAGGAATTCAAGGACAAGTTCGAGGCCGAGGGACTGACCTACGAGCATCGGCTGATCGACGATATGGTCGCGGCCTGCCTCAAATGGGAGGGCGGCTACGTGTGGGCATGCAAGAACTACGACGGTGACGTCCAGTCCGACACCGTCGCGCAGGGCTACGGCTCACTGGGACTGATGACGTCGGTGCTGATGACGGCCGACGGCAAGACGGTCGAGGCCGAGGCCGCGCACGGCACCGTTACCCGCCACTTCCGGCAGTACCAGGCAGGCAAACCCACCTCGACCAACCCGATCGCCTCGATATTCGCCTGGACCCGGGGACTGCAACACCGCGGCAAGCTGGACGAGACGCCGGAGGTCGTCGGGTTCGCCCAGCAACTGGAAGAGGTGGTGGTCTCCACCGTCGAGAGCGGCAAGATGACCAAGGACCTCGCGATCCTCATCGGCCCCGAGCAGGAGTGGCAGAACAGCGAGGAATTCCTCAACTGCATCGCCGAGAACCTGGAAAAGAGGCTGGCCGGCGCCGATTAGCCGGCGGATTCCCGGGCCCCCCGGGTGTCCTGCGTGCATTGCGCGATGAACTCGTCGATCAGCTCGGTGATGCGTTCGGGCGCCTCGTACATCGGGATGTGCCCGACGCCCTCGAGCTTGGTCACCCGGTGATTGTCGTCCGGCAGATGGGTCGTGAAGTGCCGGCTGAAGCGGGGCGAGGGCACAACCCGATCCTTCTCGCAGATCACCAGGTACGCCGGAACCGCGGTCTCTGCGAGCTCCCGCAGGCCGTGCAGCTGCACCGCCTTGACCAGCAGCTGCAAGTAGGCGGGGCAGTGGCCCGCGTCGTCGATGATGCCGGACAACTGGCGCTCGCTGACGCCCTCCGGCGACCCGCTGATGGCATAGGTGGCCAAGCGGCGGCTGAACGGCATACGCAGCACACGCTGCCCGAACAACCAGGCGAGCCCGAACAACGGCATGCCGAGGATGAACTTGAAGATCACCTCGAACTTGGCCGGGCTCCATCGCGTCCAACCGCCGGCCGGGGCGATACCGGTGACGCTGCGCGCGCGTCCCCGTCGCTCCAGCTCGAACGCGACCCAGCCGCCCAGCGAGTTGCCGACGATGTGCGCGGTTTTCCACCCCAGTTCGTCCATCTGGCGCTCCACGTGATCGGCCAGCACCGCGGAGGACAAGAACCAGGTGCCCGCCCGCGGCCCGCCGTTGTGGCCGGCCATGGTCGGGGCGAACACCTCGTAGCGGCCGGTGTCGGCCAGTTGCTGGGCGACGTCCTCCCATACCGCCTGGGACAGCAGGAAGGGGTGCAACAGCAGAACGGGCTCGCCCGAGCCATCTCGGGGGCCCAGGTGGATCGGCTCGCGACGCGGAGACGACGGCGAGCGAGCGGAGCTCGCGAGCAAGGAGTCGACCAGACGACGCGGAGACGACGGCGAGCGAGCGGAGCTCGCGGGTAAGGAGTCGAGCAGGCGTCGAGTCATGACCTCGACACTACCAAGGTGATACCGGCGGTACCGCGACCAGCGCCGGTGGCCCCAGCCTTTTGCGGGCCCCGCCGGCCCGGCGTGAAAAGATCGTCCATCATGAGCACCGCCACCGGACTTAGCCGGCTTTTCTCCGGCGTGCAGCCCACCTCGGACTCGCTCCACCTCGGTAACGCTCTGGGCGCCATCAACCAGTGGGTGGCCCTGCAGGACGATCACCCGGACGAATACGAAGCCTTCTTCTGCGTGGTGGATCTACACGCCATCACCATCCCGCAGGACCCCGGCGCGCTGCGACACCGGACCTTGGTGACCGCTGCCCAGTACCTGGCGCTGGGCATCGATCCCGACCGGAGCACGGTTTTCGTCCAAAGCCAGGTGCCCGCCCACACCCAGTTGGCCTGGGTCCTGGGGTGCTTCACCGGTTTCGGGCAGGCATCGCGGATGACACAGTTCAAGGACAAGTCGACGCGTCAGGGCAGCGACTCGACCACCGTGGGCCTGTTCACCTACCCGGTGTTGCAGGCCGCTGACGTGCTCGCCTATGACAGTGACCTGGTGCCTGTGGGTGAGGATCAGCGCCAACACCTAGAGCTGGCGCGCGATGTCGCCCAGCGGTTCAACAGCCGCTTCCCGGACACCTTCGTCGTTCCCGACGTGCTCATCCCCAAGATCACCGCGAAGATCTACGACCTGCAGGATCCGACGTCGAAGATGAGCAAGTCGGCGTCCACCGATGCGGGATTGATCAATCTGCTCGACGATCCGGCGTTGTCGGCCAAGAAGATTCGCTCGGCGGTGACCGACAGCGAGCGCGAGATCCGCTTCGACACCGACGCCAAGCCCGGCGTCTCCAACTTGTTGAGCATCCAGTCGGCGGTCACCGGAGTCGGCGTCGACAAGCTCGTCGAGAGCTACGCGGGCCGCGGCTACGGTGACCTGAAAAAGGACACCGCCGATGCCGTCGTCGAGTTCGTCGGCCCGATCAAAGCCCGGGTCGACGAATTGATGGGTGACACCGCCCAATTGGAGGCGGTGCTGGCATCGGGGGCCCAGCGCGCCCAGGAGGTGGCGGACAAGACTGTCGCGCGGGTCTACGATCGACTCGGCTTCCTTCCGCCAGGGGACTAGGTTTCACATGAGCGAGCCGGCCAAGCCCGGGATCCTCGAGCGGCTGCGCGCCCGGTTCCCGTGGTTCGACCATGTCGTTCGCGCCTACCGGCACTTCGACGAGCGCAACGGCGGCTTTTTCGCCGCGGGCCTCACCTATTACACGATCTTCGCGTTATTTCCTTTGCTGATGGTCGGTTTCGCGGCGGGTGGATTTTTCCTCTCCCGGCGGCCTCAGCTGTTGAGCACCATCGACGACCACATCCGGTCCTCGGTATCCGGTGCCTTGAGCCAGCAACTGACGGAATTGATCAATTCGGCGATCGAGGCGCGCGCGTCTGTCGGTGTCATCGGTCTGGCCACCTCGGCCTGGGCCGGGCTCAGCTGGATGTCAAACCTGAGGCAGGCGGTGACCCAGATGTGGTGGGAGCATAACCTCGAATCACCGGGTTTTGTGCGCAACAAGTTATCGGACCTGCTCGCGATGGTGGGGACCCTCGCGGTGATCACGGCGACTCTCGCGCTCACCGCCCTCGGCCACGAAGAGCCGATGCGCGCGGTACTGAGATGGCTTCACATACCGGAATTCTCGGTGTTCACCATGGTGTTCAGGGCCGTTTCCATACTGGTTTCCCTGCTGGTGCAGTGGATGCTGTTCACCTGGATGATCGCGCGGCTGCCGCGCCAAAAGGTCAACCTGCTCGACTCGATGCGGGCCGGGTTGTTGGCAGCGACCGGCTTGGAGCTGTTCAAACAGGTGGCCTCAATCTACCTGCGGGTGGTGTTGCGCAGTCCGGCAGGTGCCGCGTTCGGGCCGGTGCTGGGCTTGATGGTGTTCTCCTACATCACCGCCTATCTCGTCCTGTTCGCAACCGCTTGGGCCGCAACCGCTTCGGGCGATCCCCGCGCCAAGTCCGTCGCCCCGCCGCCGCCCGCGATCATCGCGCCGCGGGTCCAGCCCGACGAGGGGATCGGCGCCCGTCGAACACTGACCGCGATGGTCGTGGGAGTCCTTGGGGGATTGGCGTTTTCGCGATTGGCTCGCTGGCTCCGCTAACGGGCACCCGCCACATCGGGTGTGACACGCGACCGCACTAGCCGTTTGTCCGCCAGCTGCCGCGCACCATGACGGCGGTGATTCTCAGAGCACTGTTGAGCACAACGACATTGGCGTCGTAGCCGGCCCGCAGGCTCCCCACCCGCTCGAGCCCGAGGGCGCGTGCCGGCGTCGCCGAGGTCATCTGCACGGCGGCGGCCAATCCCGCCCGCGAGGCCACGCCGCGGAACAGCCGATCCATCGTCGCGGTGCTGCCGGCGATTGTCGACGTCCCGCGCACTCGCGCGACGCCGGATGCGACGTCGATTGCCACCGCGCCGAGCCGAAACGCTCCGTCCGCGCAACCGGCCGCGGCCATGGCGTCGGTGATCAGGGCCACCCGATCGGGCCCCGCCCACTGGATAACCGCATGCACGACGTCGGGGTGCACGTGCACGCCGTCGGCGACGAGTTCGACCGTCACGTCGGCGTCGCGCAGCAACGCCAGCGCGGGCCCCGGCTCGCGGTGGTGCAGCGGCCGCATCGCGTTGAACAGATGAGTGCCGACCGTGACACCGGCGGCAAGGGCCTGTCGGGTCTGTTCGTAGGTGGCGTCGGTGTGACCAACGGCCACAACAACTCCCGCATCGCGAAAGCGACGAATTGCCGAATCGGCACCGGGCAATTCGGGCGCGAGAGTCACCATTCGGATCGCGCCGTCGCCCGCGGCGAGTAGGGCATCGATCTCGGTGGGGTCCGGATGGCGCAGCTGCGAGGGGTCGTGCGCCCCGCAGCGAGCCGGGCTGAGCCAAGGCCCCTCGAGATGGATGCCCGCCACGGTGCCCCGCCGGGTGGCTTCCCCGAGGGCGAGCACTCCGGCGATCAGCTCACCGGGCGAGGCAGTCACCAGGCTGGCAAGCGTGGTGGTGGTGCCGTGGCGCAGATGAAATTCCGCGGCGTCGGCGATGCCGCCACTGGTATGGGAGGTGTCCGTGTAGGACGCGCCGCCTCCGCCGTGCACGTGCATGTCAATGAACCCGGGCACCACGGTGCCATCGGGAAACTCGCTGTCGGCGGGCCCCGGCGGCGGCCCGGGGCCGCAGTCGAGGATCCGTTCGCCGGAGGTCGCCAACCATCCCGGCCGGCCGACATGCCCGTCGAGCACGATGGTTCCGGCGGTGATCAGCATCACGTGCTCACCAGTGGCCACCGTTCTCCCAGAAATGCCTGATTTCTTCGAGCTGGCGCCCCTTGGTCTCCGGCGCATACCGGAAGACGAAGACAAAAGCGGCGACCGCAAGGACGGCGAACACCGCGAAAGTTCCTGTGCCGCCGAGTGAATGCAGCATCGTCAGGAAGACGGCGGCGACGACCGCGTTGGCAACCAGGTTCGAGGTAAGCATGGTGCTCGACCCGATGGACCGTAACCGCGAGGGGAAGCTCTCGCTCGCGTACACCCACCCCAGGGAACCAAAACCCATGGTGTAGCCGAAGATGAAGACAAGCAGACCGACGAACCCCAGAACAAGTCCCGCGCCGCCGAGGTGGCCCTGGTTGAAGACCGCCATCATGATGATGTCACCGACGACCATCATCGCGATGCCGGACAACAGGATTGGCCGCCGCCCCAGGCGGTCGACGAGAAGCAGCGACGTGCACACGGCGGCCAAGCCGGCGACCTGGACCAGCGCCGGCAGGGCCAGCAGCGCGAAATTGCCGGTGAAGCCCATGGCTTCGAATATCCGTGGGCTGTAATAGATGATCGCGTTGATGCCGGTGATCTGGATCAGGAAGCCGAGCGTGACCACGAAGACGGTGGCCCGAAGGTATGGCGGGCGAACCATTTCCCGCAGCATCTCGGACAAGCCACCGCTGCCCTCATCCGAGGCTCGGTCCATCTCGGCGAGCTCGTTCTCGACCATGGCGGTGGGCTCGACGCGCAGGAGTGCGGCGCGGGCGTCGGCGACCCGGCCCTTCAGCAGGTACCACCGGGCCGTTTCCGGCAGCCGAATCACCAACGGAATCAGCAACATTGCCGGCACGGCGGCCAGGCCCAGCATCCAGCGCCAGCTGTGGGTGCCGGCCAGCAGGTAGCCGGTCAGGTAGCCAACGATCAGCGTGCCGACGATCGCCATCTGATAGGCCGTCAGCAGCGAGCCCCGCACGGCGGCGGGAGCAGATTCCGCCACATAAACTGGGATGACCACCACCGTCACGCCGATCGTCAAGCCCAGCAGGAATCGGGCCGCCAGCAGCATGGGGAACGAGACGGAGAACGCACCCATGAGCGCGAAGACTGCATAAGTAACGAGGATGAGCACGATCGATTTTTTTCGACCGATCCCGTTGGCCAGCACACCGGCTCCCAAGGCTCCGACGATCTCGCCGATCACCACCATCGTCGTCAGCAGTTCCTGCTGCTGTGTCGTGAGCCCGAATTCCTCGGCGATAAACAGCTGTGCGCCGGCGATGATGGATAGGTCGTAGCCGAAAATCACGCCGACGCTGGCGGCGGTGAGCCCGACCAGCAGGCCCCGCGAGCGGCCGGTCAGCTGACCGATACCCGGGAGCGCAGCAGCTCAAGGACGCGGTCGGGGTCCTCGGGCGTAACGCATGGCTGCACTCGGGCGCCGACGTCGAGGATCAGCAGGGTCTGCTTGCTTCCTCGTTTAAGGTCCAGCGGAAACCAGTACCGCGGATCGGATGTTCCCCATAATCGGCCCTTGCCGGAACTCCAGGTCATGGGCTGAGCCTTGACGTTGCGGATGTCCGTGTACGCGATCCGCTTGTGGCCCCCCAGGGGGAAGTAATAGCGGTGGATGGTGATTCCGTGCTCATCCAGCGTGAGGTTGGCGTCCTCGTACAGGGGTGAGGTCATGCACGAAGTCTAGTGTTGCGGCCGGCGGTTCATCGAGCGTGCGACCATGATCAAACTCAACACGATGACGGTGCCGGCGACCGCGACGCCCACGCGTACGGGCAGCGCGTCCGCCGACGACATGAGCCCGGCGGCCTGGCCGCCGTTGCCCCGCCGGTCGGCGGCGGTGTCGCGCCTGGCTGGCAGCAGCGAGGGATCCGGTTCGATCAGCGTGCCGACCTGGGTGCCCATCGGCGTGCCGAACCCGTAGTCCAACAGGTGCGCCGCCTGTTCCCACGGGGCGATCGGCTGCCGGGTGCCGTGCAGGAGCACCGCCACCAGCCGTCGTCCGTCGTGGTTGGCCGCACCCACGAACGTCTGGCCCGCGTCGTCGGTGTAGCCGGTCTTGCCTCCCAGCGCGCCCGGGTACTTGTAGAGCAACTGGTTGTCGTTCTCCAGTTCGTAGCCGGGATGGTCGCCGTGGCCGGGGAACTCGAAGGTCCGCGTTGCGACGATGTCGGCGAAGGTGGGGTTCTGCCAGGCGTAGCGATAGAACAGGCCGATGTCGTAGGCCGAGGTGCTCATGCCGGGCCCGTCCAGCCCTGACGGCGTTGCCGCCCGGGTGTCCTGGCCGCCCAGCTTGGCGGCCAGCACGTTGATCTTCTCCACCGCCTGCTGCATGCCGCCGAGCTGCATGGCCAGGGCGTGCGCCGCGTCGTTGCCGGAATGCATCAGCAATCCGTGCAGCAGCTGGTTGACGGTGTAGGTGCCGCCGTCGTCCACGCCGATCTTGGTGCC
>NZ_JAFBAT010000193.1 GCF_019247615.1 Mycobacterium sp.
CAGGAACGACAGTCGGATCTTCATGGCTTGCGGCAACGTGAGCGCCACCACCCGCCCGCCGCGTTCGGCGGAGAACTCGTGGGCGCGTAACTGCCGACGGTGCCCGTCGGGGTTGGCGGCCGAGACGCCGAGCAGGTTCCAGTTGAGCGGCCGGTCGGCGACTTTCGACATGTCGGTGAGCAGCGCGAGATCGTCGTCGGTGAAGCCCGACAGGCACCCCGCGATAATCGCCTCGAGCGTGGTGCCGGGATGGTCGCGGAGGCCGGCCGCCAGTGCCACCAGTTCGTCGCGCGTCGCGCTGCGGGACGGCACCGGCTGGCCGGAACCATCATTGTGCGTGGGCGACTGCGACGTCGACAGCCCCAGCGCGCCAGCGCCCAGCGCGTCATGCAGCACCGCGACCATCTTTTCGATGTGCTGTGCGTCGGCCTCGCCGCCCACGGCGTCGCTGCCCATCGCGGCCAGCCGCAGCGCCGAGTGGCCGACCAGGAAACCGGCGTTGACGGCGACGCGACCCTCGAGGCGGTTCAGCCAGTCACCGAAAGACGCCCAGCCCCAATCAAGTCCAGCCCGCAGCGCGTCCAGCGGCATCCCTTCCACCCGGGCGAGCATGCGGGTCAGGTAGTCCTGCTGCTCGGATGCCGCGGGTGCGAGCGTGAAACCGCAGTTACCGCCGAAGACCGTGGTGACGCCGTGCTGTACCGACGGGCTGGCAGTCGGGTCCCAGAATAGCTGGGCGTCGTAGTGGGTGTGCAGGTCGACGAACCCGGGCGCCAGCGTCTGTCCTTGCGCCTCAACGATTTTCGCCGCGAGATCATCGACCTGACCTGTTGGATCGGCCGACACAATTCGCCCGTTGCTGACACCGACGTCGCCGCGGCGGGTGGGTGCGCCGGTGCCGTCGACGATCTCGGCGTCGCGGATGAGCAGGTCGAGCATGTGAGGCCTCCTACGCCTGCGCCGCGGCTAGCCACCCGTCGTCCGGCAACGGGTGGCGGAACAGTTCGGCCGCATTGCGGTGGGTGATCCGGGCGGCGTCCTCGACCGACACCCCGGCGACGTTTCGCGCCACCACCTGCTGGGTGTCGGGCCACGTCGAATCGGCGTGCGGGTAGTCGCTCTCAACGAGAATTCGGTCGGCGCCGATGGCGTCCAGCGCACTGAACGCGTGCGGGTCGTCGATCGAGCAGAACCAGAAGTTGCGCCGCAGCACCTCGCTGGGCAGCAGGTCGCCCTTCCAGGCGCCGCCTTCATGTCCCGAAGCGGAGTGCGCCAGAACGTAGTCGGCGCGGTCGCCGAGCATCGCGGCCCAGCCGAGTCCCCCCTCGGCCAGCGTGAAGTTCAGCCGCGGAAACCGCACTGGGATGCCCGACCACAACATGTCCGCGCAGGCGACTAGGCCGTTCACGGGAAAGAGCGTGGTGATGGTTTCGAACGGGGTGTCCGGCGCGGGTATGGGCGCCCACTGCGCGGAACCGGTGTGCAGGCACACCACGGTGTCGGTTTCCTCGCAGGCGGCGAAGAACGGATCCCACACGCCGCTGTGCAGGCTGGGAATCCCGCACTGGGCGGGCAGCTCCGGAAAGCTGACCGCCTTGAAACCGCGCGCGGCGTTACGGCGGATCTCCTCGGGCGCGAGTTGCGGGTCGGCCAGCCATGGCAGCTGCAGTGGGATAATGCGATCCGGGTAGCTGCCGGCCCACACCTCCAGATGCCAGTCGTTCCAGGCCCGCAGCGTCGCCAAACCCAGTTCCGGGTCGTCACTCTTCCAGAACACGGTGCCGGCGAATCCGGCGATCAGCGAAGGAAAGTTCAGCGACGCCCAAATGCCTGCCAGCTCCATGTCGGCGATTCGGGCGTCGACATCCCAACAGCCACGCCGCATTTCGTCGAAGCGGGCGGCGTCCATGCTCCATTCTTCACGCGGTCGCCCGATTACGGCGTTGAGCCCGATGTTGGGGTACTCCCGGCCCTCGTAGCGCCACACCTGACGCCCGTCTTGGGTCTCGACCACTTTGGGCGCCCGGTCGGCCAGCGCCGCGGGAAGCCGTCCGACGAATATGTCGGGCGGTTCGATGACGTGGTCGTCGACCGAGATCACGACATGCTGCCGCCGACGCGGGTCGGGGTCTGGCAGCAGCGCCATAGCCTTCGACTATCGTCGGTTTTTCGGGCGTGTCAACGTCCTGGGGCTACCGCGCTCACATCCGCGAGTAGCGGCTCAGGGCGAAGCTGTACAGGCCGTAAGCGGCGAACCCGCTTGCGGCCAACACGATCAACGCTGTGCCGAACGGCGCCTGCTGAAGCACCTTCACCGCACCGTCGAGACCCGTGGCCTTCGACGGATCCGTGCGAACCGAGGCAATGACAACCAACACCCCGGCCCCGGCCAGGACGATGCCTTCGGCGACATAGCCGCAGACGCCCAGCGCAGTCAGCGCCCGCCCCGGCGACACGGTCAGGTCGTTCAAGAATTTGCGCGACGCCCCCTTGAAGGCGTAGTAGCCGCCGATCGCGACGATAACGATGCCGGCGACAATGAGGATTGCTTTACCCTGCGTGGAGTGCATCAACCGGGCGCTGAGCCCCGCGTTCTGTGCGGCGCTCGATTTGCGCCTCCCGAGCGCGAACTGAGCTGCGGTGACCGCGACCCCCGCGTACACCAACGCGAGACCGAATGCCTTGAGCCGGTTGACCGCTCGGAAATCTCGCGGATCGCGCCGGTGCTCCGCCGGGTGCAGTCCATCGACGGTTTCGGCAAGCCGCCACAGTGTCAAAGGGACCAGTGCGCCCGCGACAGCCCACAGCGAGGCGAAACCGCCCGTGGTGTCGGCGATGGTCGTCAACGCACCGCTCTGATCCGCGTTACTGCTGTGCCCCAGTGCCACTCGAACGACGAGGTAGGAGATCAGCAGATGAATAACCCCGCTGATGACATACCCGGTGCGCGCCGCGATGCGTGCGGATCGCTCGGAGGTGGCCCGCCGAACGACGTGCGTGGGACTGATCGCCGCGGGCATCTCGCGCGGGTCTTGATCGACTAGATCTGCCGGTGCCGGCGCGGCCGGAATGCGTCCTTGACCTTTTCGCCGGCATCTCTCAAATGAGCCGCCCGCTGGTCGGCCCGACCCTCGGCCTCGAGCGCAGGGTCGTTGACTGCGCGGCCGGTAGCCTCCTTGATCTTGCCCGTGACCTGTCGCACCTTGTTGCGAGCTTTGTCCGCGCCGCTCATTGTGTGTCCTTTTATGGGTTCGCCTAATAGGTCAAGGGGCGGTTACCCTTTTTCCTGCCGCGCCACGCGCTTCTGGTCAGGGTCTACCGTTTGGCTTCGACGGGATATTGGCCGAGATGTCGGCCCCGGTGTTGGCGAGTCCGCGACGACGCGGCGATATGACGGACATCGGCGTCGTGCGGTCCGGAGTCCGGTCCCGCGGCCTACTTCACGCTCTGCCCAGGACTGCCAAATCGCCGGTAGCGGCCACTCAAGCCGCGCGCACAAAGCGTAAACCGGATACCGAAAGCTTTTGATGCCCGCGGCAATTGGCGTCCCGGTTTTTCGCCTTGGCTGCTGGGATTTGCGCCGAAAGTCGGCGGCGGGCCTGCCCCGGTGTCCAATGTGCGCATTAGGACCCGATCGGGCTGTGCAGCTTGCGTCCGCATCGGCCTCAGATACTGTGAGCTGATCCCGCTCATCGAGCGAGCCGGAAGGACCGTCGTGCTGCAGGTGATCGCCCGACTCGCCATTGCTGCGCCGAAGCGCATCATCGCAGCCGCCGTGCTGGTCATGATTGCAACCGCAATCTTCGGCATACCCGTCACCAAGAGCCTGTCCGCGGGTGGCATGCAAGACCCTGGATCCGAGTCGTCACAAGCAGCGGCGCTGTTATCGGAGAAATTCCACCAGGGCGACATGGACATGCTGATTACTGTCACCTCCGACGGCGGCGTGCAGAGCCCCGCGGCTCGGGCGGTCGGAATGGAGATCGTGCAACGACTGCAGGGCTCTCCGGACGTCGGCCAGGTGGCGTCCCCCTGGACTTCTCCGCCGTTGGCAACACCCTCCCTGATCAGTAAGGACGGGAAGACCGGGCTCATCGTGGCGGGCATCTCGGGGGGAGATACCGACGCGCAGAAGCACGCCAAGCAGCTCGCCGGCGAACTCGTGCACGACCGCGACGGCGTCACAGTGCGGGCCGGTGGTGTCGCGATGGTCTATGCGCAGGTCAATGCGCAGACCGAAAAAGACCTGCTGCACATGGAGTCGATCGCCATCCCGCTGAGCTTTGTGGTGCTGGTCTGGGTCTTCGGCGGCCTGGTGGCCGCGGCCCTGCCGATGGCTGTCGGGGGCTTCGCGATCCTTGGCTCGATGGCCGTGCTGCACACCATCTCGCTGTTCACCCACGTGTCGATATTCGCGCTCAATCTGACGGTGGCGATGGGCCTGGCGCTGGCCATCGACTACACGTTGCTGATTCTGAGCCGGTTCCGCGACGAACTGGCCGAGGGCGCCGACCGGAACGAGGCCCTGGTCCGCACGATGGTCACCGCGGGCCGCACCGTGCTGTTTTCGGCGATGACCGTCGCGCTGTCGATGGTCACCATGGTGCTGTTCCCGCAGTACTTTTTGAAGTCGTTCGCATACGCCGGCGTGGCCGTGGTCGCGTTCGCCGCGGCGGCGGCGGTGGTCGTGACCCCGGCGGCGATCGTGTTGGTCGGAGCGCGCCTGGACTCCCTGGGCCTGCGTCGCCTGCTGCGCCGAACAATGGGCCGGCCGCAGCCGCAGCCGCAGCCGGTGGAGCAGACATTCTGGTATCGCTCAACGAAATTCGTCATGCGGCGGGCCGTGCCGATCGGTATCGCGATCGTCGCGCTGCTGCTGTTCCTCGGCGCTCCGTTCCTCGGCGTGAAATGGGGCTTCCCCGACGATCGCGTCCTGCCCAAGTCGGCATCCGCTCGCCAGGTGGGCGATCAACTTCGCACCGACTTCGCTGTGGACTCGGCGACCAACGTCACCGTGGTGCTCCGTGAGGCGGGCGCGGTCGGTCCCGATGATCTGAGCCGGTATGCCGCCGCGTTGTCACAGGTTCCGGATGTCTCGTCGGTGTCCGCACCCACGGGCACGTTCATCCGTGGCACGATCGCGGGGCCGCCGTCGGCGCCGACCGGAATCAAAGACGGCAGCGCGTTTTTCACCGTCGGCAGCACGGCTGCGCTGTTCTCCGACGCGTCGGCCGCTCAGCTCGACCGGCTGCACGCAGTCCCGCCGCCGTCCGGCAGCCGAGTGCAATTCGCCGGCGTCGCCCAGATCAGCCGCGACAGCGTGCACGCCATCACCGTGCGGCTGCCCCTCGTGCTCGGCATCATCGCCGTCATCACACTGGCCCTGCTTTTCATGCTGACCGGCAGCGTCGTGCTCCCGGTCAAAGCCGTGCTGCTCAACATCCTCTCCCTGAGCGCGGCGTTCGGTGCGCTGGTGTGGGTCTTTCAAGACGGACATCTCGGCGGCCTCGGGTCAACGGCGACCGGCACGCTGGAGGTCAACCTCCCGGTGCTGTTGTTCTGTATCGCATTCGGGCTCTCGATGGACTACGAGGTGTTCCTGGTGTCACGCATCCGGGAGTACTGGCTGGACTCGGGCCGCACGGGTCCCGACAACGACGAGAGTGTCGCCCTGGGCCTCGCTCGCACCGGCCGGGTTGTCACCGCGGCGGCGCTGCTGATGTCGATTTCGTTCGCCGCCCTGATGGCCGCGCAGGTCTCTTTCATGCGGATGTTCGGGCTCGGACTGACGGTGGCCGTCCTGGTGGACGCGACGCTGGTGCGGGTGATGCTGGTGCCGGCGTTCATGCATGTGCTCAGCCGGGCCAACTGGTGGGCACCGAAAGCCCTTGTCCGCCTGCATGATCGGTTCGGTCTCAGCGAGGCCGCAGACCTCGGCCACCGCGAGGCGCAGAGTGACGCCGAAGCCGGGCGCGTCGATTCAGCGTGATCCGCAATTTCCAGGACGCGAGAAACACCACCATGAACCGTCCGCCGAAATAGACGACTAAGCGAGAGCGTTCAATTTAATCGTGGCGAGACGGCTTCGGGATATTGCCAGGCAGGTTGCGATGCGATTTAGGTTGGAGCCATGAGCGACGTCCGGTCCCAGTTATCGGCTCTGAAGCAGAAGGCCGATGGCGCCGTCGCGGATGCCATCGCACGGCTGATCGAGGCCGGCGAAGATCATGAGCTCAACCGGATCAACGCTCTGGACTTTTCCAGGCGCACCGGTCTCGACGAAGAGAAAGTGATTTCCGGCTTCCTGCACGCTTCGCAACTTGGCCTGTTCGATCTCGCCTGGAACGTGCTTTGTCCCGGTTGCAGCGGCGTGCTGGACGTGCACGACACGCTGAAATCGCTGCGTAATGATGATTACCACTGTGGATTATGCGCCTGCGGCTATGAGCCTTCCGTCGACGAGCAGGTCGAGGTCGCTTTTACCGTGTGTCCAAAGGTCAGGCGGATCGCCGCCCACGATCCCAACACGCTGCCGTTATGGGAGTACTACAAGCAGGTGTTCTGGAGTTCGGGCATTGAGCTCGACCAGGATTCCTTTGCCTCGCTGACCGAGGAAGTGACACTGGATGCGCTGGAGCTGCCCGCCGGCGAAAAGGCGGTGCTGTCGATGGACCTTGCGCCGCAATTCATCATCGTTTTCGAGCCGGTGACGCATTCCGCGCATTTCATTGACGTCGAGGGCGAGCCGACCGACGAACCTCAGCAACTCGGGCGCATCTTCAACAAAGCGCATCCGCCGACCGCATCGAGCACGTTGCGCCCGGGTCCGTTGCGGCTCACGCTCGACAACGAGTCGAGCCAGCGGACGCTGCCCACCGTGTTTGTCGGGGCCGAGGCGCTCCACCGGCTGCTGGGCAAGCGCAGGCCGTTCCTCACCGCCAAGCGGATGCTGTCGAACCAGACGTTCCGCGACGTGTTCAAAGCGGACAACCTCAACCTCAATCAGCGTCTGAAGATCACCTCGTTGACGTTTCTCTTCACCGACCTCAAGGGGTCCACCGCGCTTTATGAACGGGTTGGCGACCTCGCCGCATTCGACTTGGTGCGCGCGCACTTTCACGCGCTCCTGGAAATCATCGCGGCCGAAAAGGGCGCGGTGGTCAAGACGATCGGGGACGCTGTGATGGCAACCTTTGTCCAGCCCGACCACGCGCTCGCCGCGGGCCTCCGGATGCGGGCCGCTATGGACAAGCTCAATGCCGAACGTGGCAGGACGGACCTGATCGTAAAGATCGGAATCCATGAGGGGCCGTGTCTCGCGGTGATGCTCAACGAGCGGCAGGACTATTTCGGCCAGACCGTCAACATCGCGGCTCGGGTGCAGAGCCTGTCGACCTCGCAGGAGATTCACATCACCGGTCCCGTGATCGAGGCGCCCGGCGCCGCCGCCATTCTCGAGAGGGAGGCGATCCGGCCGATCAAGAAGGAGGCCGCGCTGCGCGGCATCGCCGACAAGATCGTGGTCTACGAGATTCCTTAACTCCCAAACGCGCGCCCAAGGCAGGCCCTAGGTGGTCGGCTGCGCCGGAAAGCTGCAGTAGCTAATGACGCTTCCGTTATGCGACGAACGCGCGCAGGATTAAGGGGCCGGGGCCTCACCAGGACGAGAACGGAGCGGGTGATGAAAGCGCATGTCGGCGACTACCTCGTGGTTAAGGGCGCCACCACCGAACAGCATGATCAACATGCTGAGATCCTCGAGGTGCGCTCTCAAGACGGCTCTCCGCCATACGTCGTGCGTTGGCTGGTGAGCGGGCACGAAGCGACGGTGTACCCCGGGTGTGACGCGGTCGTCGTCACCGCCGCCGAGCACCTAGAAGCCTCACGACGCGCGGCTGCGCGGGCCAGCCACGCTGCGACATAGCTACCCAGCGGTTCCGTGAGATCTGTTGGGTGAGAGATTAATTCGACCGGGGCGTACGTAGCCAAAAGAGTCACGCGGCCTCGTCCCCTGGATGATCAGCGCGAAACTACTCGTTTCGAACGCGACCCGTTCAGCCGTACTACCGACCCGCTATGCGTGTGTCGACTTCCAGACCGCTGGCGTCATCGGGGATCTGTGGCGGGTCCAACTTCGGCATCTCTCTGTTCGAAGCCGCGGCCGAAGCAGGCGACATGGCGGCTTGGGGGCTCAGGGTCCCCAATGCTTCCGGTGTTGCTCGTTCCAAGAACCGGAGCAGTTCGACGGGGAAGGGAAGCACCAGGGTGGAGTTCTTTTCCGCGGCGACCTCGACCACGGTTTCCAAGAGCCGCAACTGAAGCGCAGCCGGGTGCGCGGTCATCGTCTCGGCCGCTTGGGCCAGTTTTTCGGATGCCTGCAGTTCGCCGTCGGCGGTGATCACCCGCGCCCGCCGCTCACGCTCCGCCTCGGCTTGGCGCGCGATCGACCGTTTCATCGAATCGGGCAGTACTACGTCCTTAATTTCCACGCGATCTATGTGCACACCCCAGCCCAAAGCGGGGCTGTCGATCATCAACTCCAGGCCCTGATTGAGACCCTCGCGGTTGCAGAGTAGGTCGTCGAGCTCGCTTTTGCCGATGATCGAACGCAACGATGTCTGCGCGACCTGGCCAATAGCGGACATATAGTCCTGGACGTCGACGGCCACACGTACTGGGTCCGCAACATTGAAATAGATCACCGCATCGACACGCACGGTCACGTTATCGCGGGTGATGCCGTCCTGCGCGGGCACCGGCATGGTGATGATCTGCATGTTCACCTTCTGGAGGCGGTCAGCGATTGGCATCAGCAGCGTGAGCCCCGGCCCACGGACATCGGGTTGCACACGCCCGAAACGAAAGACGACGCCTCGTTCGAATTGCTTGACGATCCGAACGCTTGTGCCCAGCAAGAGCACACCAAAGCCCAACGCTGCGGCCAGTGAGTAAAAGATGATCATTATGTCCTCCACTTCCGCCTCGGCAAGAACTGCCTCTACTTCTCGGCGAGTGCGGCGACTTAGAGCCCGTGAAATGTCGACACTCCTCAAGTATGGGCCGATCCCTCAAGACGTGCGCGGATCTTCGACCGGGGCTACGGCCTTGCCGCCGTTATGCGCTCGAAATAGGCGCTGTGCTTTCTGGACTTCGATTGGGTATCGAGGCAGAGGATTCCGCCCTCGGCAATAGTTTGGGATCGGTAGGTGCTGGCCGGGGCTAGCGTCCGTCAGATGAACAACCCGCAGCCGTCGTGTGTTCGCTGGCTCCCGACAGGCGACGGACACGGCTGTCAAAGGAATCGCTGCGAGCGCATTCACGGAACCCGACCAGCAGGCTGTCAATCTCAGCAGAATGGAAACCCCTGCCATGTTCACTAACATCACCAGCCACGCCGGCGCCCTGGTTACCGCGATCGGGGTGCTTACCGGCGGCGCAATTCTGCCCGCTTTCACCGTGGCTACCGCCTCGCCGGCGACGTGGCAGGAAGCGACGCACAGCAGCGCCTCGCTGATTGGGGCGGTTCCCGCGGGTCAGATCAACGACCCGGACCCGCCGCCGCTCCCGCAACCACCGCCGCCGACGGCGACGCAGATGCAGCCACCACCGCGGCCGATCGCGATACCGCCCTCGCGAAAAATGTCTCCGCCTCCAGCGCAACAGCCGCCCCCTCCTGTTGTTGTTCCTCAGCCGGAGGACCCTGGCGGCGACTGCACCTGCTGGACGAGGGTGTGGATACCGCTTCCGCCCATGCCGCCGGGCTGAAACGGGCCCTAGCCCGGAACCGGGTGCCGCACGAACGCCCGCGGCTGCGTGAACGCCCGAATGCCCTCGAAGCCGAGTTCGCGGCCAATGCCGGACTGGCCGCAGCCGCCGAACGGCAGGCGCGGGTCCTGGGCGGCAAGGCCATGGCAGTTGACGCTGACGGTGCCCGCTACCAGCTGACCGGTGATCCGGTCGGCGAGCGCGTCATCCCCGGTCCACACGGACGCGCCAACGGCCAGTTGAAGGGGGGCACGAGGGCGGCCACACCGTAGGGCTCCCGGTGCAGCCGCGGATACATCGCGCCGGGATCTACCTGCTCGGGCGCCAGCGCCGCCTCGGCCATCGATCCGATCAAGGCGGCCAGGCCCGGTCCGGCGCTGATTTCGAAGTTGGCCTCGCTCAACACCTTTCCGTGCTCGCGGGTGTACAGCCGCGCGCCGTGGCTTGCGGCCAGCTGTCCGGCCGCCGTGGTTGCCGCGCCCGCGATGGCGGCAACCCTCTCGGCGACGCCGAGCGCTCGCCACCCGGGCGCCGCTCGCCGCGCCGCCGACACCGCGGCGTCGAGTTGGGCGCGGTCGGCGGCGGGGGCGTGGCCGACGGTCTCATCACTCGTCTCCTCACCCGCGGTCAGGGCACCCTTGACCCGATGCGGTCGTGCGGCCATCGTAAGTCGCTATGACCAGGATCACAGGAGTGGTTCCATGAAGGCGGTGGTGCTCCGCGAGGTCGGGACGACATCGGTGGAAGAGGTGGAGCTGCGGCCGCTCGGCAAGCACGAGGTGCGGGTCCAACTGCGCGCCAGCGGTGTTTGCCACAGCGATCTGTCGCTGCGGGACGGATCCATCCCGACATTGCTGCCGTCCACGCTCGGCCACGAGGGCGCGGGGGTCGTCACCGAGGTGGGCGCCGACGTCACCAACGTCAAGCCCGGCGACCATGTCGTGTTGACCTGGCTCGTGTCGTGCCGGTCCTGCCCCCACTGCCTGCGCGGCGAGCCACAGCTGTGCCTGCACGCATACGACCACGCCTACGGCGGGCCCTACGCCGAGAGCGCCGGCGGACCCGTATGGCCCGCAATGGGCGTCGGTTCGCTGGCCGAAGAGACGCTACTGCCGGCCGCGGCGGTGGTGCCGGTCGACGCGTCCCTACCGCTCGATCTCGCCGCGCTGCTGGGGTGCGGTGTGACCACCGGCGTCAGCGCCGTGCTGCGCACCGCGGCCGTCCGGCCGGGGGAGAGCGTGCTCGTAATTGGCTGTGGCGGTGTGGGTTTGGCCGCGATCCAGGGTGCCCGGCTGGCCGGCGCCGCGCCCATCATCGCCGCCGACCGGATGGCCGCCCAACTCCCCGCCGCCCTCGCCAATGGCGCAACCCACACCGTCGACGTGAGCCGGGTCGACCTCGGCACCGCGGTACGCGACCTCACCCGCGGCGCCGGGGTCGACCACGGCATCGAGGTGGTGGGCAAGCCAGCCACGATCCGGGCGGCCTACGAAGCGACGCGGCGCGGCGGCAAGGTCACCTTGGTGGGCGCCGCGGGGATCTCGGAAGAGGTGTCGTTTCCGGCTCTCTCGTTGATGGCCGACGGCAAGACGGTCCAGGGGAGTGTCTACGGCGCCAGTGACCCGGCACGCGATATCCCGGTGCTCGCCGAGCTTGCGCAGCGTGGCCGACTCGACCTCGAAGGGTTGGTGACGCGACGGATCGGCATCGACGACGTCGAGGCGGCGTTCACCGACATGACCGCCGGGCGGGGTGCGCGCAGCGTCGTCTGCTTCAGCTAAACCTCAGCGGGACAGTGTGATTGCCTGCTCCGGGCAGTTCTGCTCGGCGGTGACGGCCTGCGCCTCGAGTTCTCCCGAGACCTCGTCGGCGAGCACGATGCAGTGGCCCACCTCGTCGGCGTCGAAAACATCGGGCGCCAGGGTGTAGCAGCGCCCGTGGCCCGTGCAGAGGTCAGCGTCAAGGCAGACGCGGGTCATGACGCCGGGAAGATCAGTGGCAACGATTCCACCGACCGCAACGCGGCTGTATACGTCAGCTGCGTGCCGGGCTTGATCTCGTAATCCGGTATGCGGCGGTGGAATTCACGCAGCGCGACCCGCAGCTCCATGCGGGCCAGGTGGGAACCGAGGCAGCGGTGCGGGCCCCCGCCGAATGCGCGGTGCCGATTCGGGTTCCGGCGAAAATCCACGACTTCCGGATCCGGAAATTCAGCGGGATCGGTGTTCGCTGCGCCTAGCAACGGGCTGACCCGCTCCCCCTTGCTGATCGGGCAACCGCCGACCTCGACGTCTTGCATTGCGACGCGCGCGACGCCGGGCACCGGTGTCTCCCAACGCAGCAATTCCTCGATCGCACCCGGCAAGACCTCGGGCTCCTCGACCAACTGATGACGGTGATCGGGATGGCGCGCCAGGTACACGAAGAAGCAGTCCAGCGAGTCCGTCACCGTGTCCAGTCCGGCGATGAGGAACAGGAAGCAAACGTCGAGCAGCTCCTCGCGGGATAGCGGCTGGCCGTTGATGGTTGCCGCGATCATCGCGGACAACACGTCGTCGCGGGGCCTGGCGATGTGGTCGTCGAT
>NZ_JAFBAT010000210.1 GCF_019247615.1 Mycobacterium sp.
GGCGACGAAGCGCCGCATCGCCGCCTGTCGCAGCGCCAGGCGCGTGCGCGCACTGCGGCTCACCGCGAGCATCGACCCTCCAAATGTCACTATTGACGCAAATATGTCAGGTATGACATTGTCGCGTCAAGCGAGCAGGAGGTCTCCCATGTCGGACTACGACGCGATCATCATCGGGGCCGGCCACAACGGTCTGGTCGCCGCCAACGTGCTGGCCAAGGGGGGCGCCAAAGTCCTTGTGCTGGAACGGGCCAACTTCCTCGGCGGGATGGCCGCGACCCGCGAGCTCTTCGACGGCTACAAGCACAGCGTCGGCGCCTGGGCGGTGCTGATCTGGCGGCGGGAGATGACCGAGCGGCTGGAGCTGACCAAGTGGGAATTCGAGCTGATGGATCAGTGGACCTCGACATGCACGTTCGGAGACTCCGCCGACACCCCGTTCGTGATGTACAACGACCTCGAACGCATGGCGCGCCACCTGCTCGACGATCACGGGGCCGACACCGCGGCGGCCCTGGGCGCGCTCTTCGCCCACATCGGTCGGTTCGCACCGTATTTCGTCGACTCGGCGTTCGGGCCGCCGCTCGACATCATCGAGGTGATCGCCTCCCAGCCCACACCCGAGGACCGCCACGATTTCGCGCAGATGTGGTACGGCAGCACGATGGACACCGTCCGCCGGTTCCTGGCGCCCGATCAGGCCCGCTGCGTCCAGGGCTCGCTGGCGGCGATGTCCATCGACGCCTTCGACGGCGGCCCCTGGACCCCGGGCTCGAACGCGTCGACGCTGTACCACTACCTGATCGGCGGCGGGAACGTCGAATACATCATGCCGCGCGGCGGGATCGGGTCGCTCAGCGCGGCGCTGTGCCGCCGCGCCGAGTCGTTGGGCGCCGAGGTGCAGATGAAACAGCACGTCAAGCAGGTCCTGGTCGCCGACGGACGCGCCACCGGAGTCCAATTGCGCGACGGCACAACGATTTCGGCCGACACGGTGCTCTCTTCGCTCGACCCCTACACCACGTTCGTCAATCTCGCCGGGGCGCACAACTTCCCGCCCGACTACATCCGCAAGGTCAAGGAGATCAACTTCAACCTCGGCTACATTCAGGCACACCTGACGATCGACCAAGCGCCCCAATGGATCGAGCGGCTGCAGCCCTACATGCACGACAACGGGCAATGGTGCCCCACGGTCGCGTATGCGCCGTCGCCGGAGTACATCAGTGACGCGTGGGAGCAGTACCGCAAGGGGCAGCTGCCCCACGCCCCGCCCACCTATCTGTACATCCCCAGCATGGTCGACTCGTCGCTGGCGCCCGAAGGGAAGCACAGCGCAACGATTTTCACGCCGTACTTCCCCACCGGGCTGGACGCCGACGAAAACCGAAGCTGGAAGGAGCAATACGCCGACACCTGCGTCAACATCTTCGACCGATTCGCGCCCGGGTTCGCCGACTCGGTCACCAACCGCGTCGTGTTCTCCAACCGCTATTTCGGCAGCACCTTCAGCGCCCATGCCGGCGACTACTCACACGGGCTGCTGCAGCCCAACCAGCTGTGGACCGGCCGCGTCGTGGAGGGCGCCGACAAGTTCGCCACCCCGGTCGACGGGCTCTTCCTGTGCGGCCAGTGCACCCACCCTGGCCCCGGGGTGACCGGCATCCCCGGGTGGAACGGCGCCGAGGCGGCCCTGAAGCACCTCTACGCGCGCGTGGCTTGAGGCCTATGCAGGACGCTGCCTGTCATGTACCATTTGGTACATGTTTACCGAAGACAGCATCGAGATCTATGCGCCGCCGCAGCTTGTCTGGGATGTCTTCAGCGACGTCGAGCACTGGCCGGACTGGACCGCCTCGGTGACGTCGCTCGTCGGGCTGGACGGCCCCACCCTCGCCGTCGGCAGACGGTTCGCGATCAAGCAGCCCGGCCTGCAAAAGCTGGTCTGGCAGGTCACCGAGCTCCGGCCGGGCTCATCCTGGACGTGGGTGCAACGCTCCCCCGGCGTGCGGGTGAGCGCGAGCCACCATGTCACGCCACAGGACGGCCGCACCCAGGTCCGCCAGCAGCTCGACCAGGGTGGCGCGCTCGGCGCGCTGGTCGGGCGGCTGATGGTCAAGAAGACCAAGCGCTTCCTCGAAATGGAGGCCCAAGGCCTCAAGGCCCGGTCGGAGCAGCTCAGCCGCGCCGATGGCGCGCACCCCTGATACCGAACGGCGCCGGCAACTGCTCGACGCGCTGATCGCGGAGTTCGCCGCGGGCGGCATCGGCGACCGATCATTGCGCGACGTGGCCGCCGCCGTCGGGACCAGCCATCGAATGCTGTTGCACCATTTCGGGTCCCGTGAGGACCTGCTGGTGGCGATCGTCGAGGAGGTGGAACGCCGCCAGATGGGGGTGCTGCGCGACTTGCCCGCGACGCCGGCCGAGAGCTTCGCCGAGATGTGGGCGGACGTTCGCCGCCCCGACCTGCGCAACCTGGAACGCCTGTTCTTCGAGTGCTACGCCCGCGCCGCCCAGGGCGAAAAGCCTTTCGTGCGAATGGTTCCCGGCGCCGTCGACGGCTGGCTTGACGAGGCCGAAGCCGTCACCGGCGGCCCCATCGATCGGGCGATGGCGCGGCTCGGCCTCGCGGTCGTGCGCGGGCTGCTGCTGGACCTCGTGGCCACCGACGACGAGGCCGGCGTCGACGCGGCCGCAACGGCTTTCGCCGAACTACTTCGGCTTCGGTAACACCGAGATCAGCGTGTCGACGAGTTCCTCGGCGTTGGTGTGCCACTTGTCCAGGTCCATGTGGCCGCTGAGGTCCAAACCGGTGATGCCGTGGGCGCTGGTCAACAGCAGCGCCCCGTAGCGTCTCGCGTGCGCCGGACCGGTGATGCGACCCACGATGTCGAGAAACAGGTTTTGCGCGCGTTCGGCCGCCCGGGCCGCCTCGGTCGCATCACCCGCGGGCGGGACGAACATCAACCGGTACAGGTGCGGCCGCGCGCGCCCGATCGCGATCAGCGAGAGCAGCCCGGCGCGCAAGGACTCCTCGGGCGGGTCGTCGCTGTTGGCCAAAACCTCGAGGGCATCGCCCAATTCGCGCAGCGCGTTGGTGGCCAGGACCGCGAGCAGCGATTCCTTGTCGGCGAAGTGGCGATACGCCGCCGAGTGCGAGACGCCGGCCCGAGCGCCCACCTCACGCAGCGTGACGGCTTCCACCCCGCCGAGGTCGAGCAAGGCCCCCGCGGCCTCGAGCAGCGAACTGCGGGTGGCCGCGGCACTTTCCGCTCGCGTCCTCACCCGCAGAGCATAAGCCCGGCACCCGGTTGACAATGTCAACTCAAACGTCTAGTTTCAGTTGACAACGTTCACTCAAACGAGCCCCCGGACGGAGCCCCGCCATGGATTCCTCGAATCGCGCCGACCGCAACGAGCTGATCGTGGTCACCGGCGCTTCCACCGGCATGGGCGCGGCCACCGCACGAGAGTTGGCGCGCAGGGGTTTTCACGTGCTCGCCGGGGTACGCCGCGACGTCGATGCCGATGCGCTGCGCGCCGAGCGAATCGAGCCGCACATCCTCGACATCACCGTCGAGTCGGATATCGCCGCGCTCGCCGACCGGGTCGCCCGCGACCCGCTGGGTCGTCCGCTGCGCGCGCTGATCAACAACGCTGGGATCGCGATCAACGCGCCGGTCGAGACGCTGCCCCTGGCCGAGTGGCGCCGCCAGTTCGAGGTCAACCTGTTCGGCCACATCGCGATGACCCAGGCGCTCTTCCCCGCCCTGCTGAGCAGCTCGGGCACCGTGGTGAACATCAGCTCCGTTGGCGGCAAGGTGGTCCTGCCGACCTACGGCGCATACGCCGGTTCGAAGTTCGCGCTCGAGGCGGTCAGCGACGCGCTGCGTCGTGAGGTCCGCGACATGGGGATCAAGGTCGTCGTCGTCGAACCCGGCGCCGTCAAGACCGAAATGGCGGAACGCGGAATCGCCACCGCGGAAGCGTTGCAGGCCAACATGACCGCGGACCAGGTCGCGCGCTACGAGGATCTCGCCGCGGCCGTCACGGCCCAGGCCCGGTCGTTCGGGGAGGATGGCGTTTCGGCCGAACACGCCGCACAGGTGATCGCCAACGCCGCGACGGCATCTCGTCCCCGGACGCGCTACACCATCGGGCGCGACGCGGCGATCCTGGTGCGGATCAGCCGCGTGGTATCCGACCGGGTGCTGGACCGCATCGTGCGCCTGAACCTTCGGTCTTTTGCGAAAAGCTCAGCGGCCCAGGGCCGCCGAACGGCGGTTGGCGCGTGAGCCCTTGCCGACCCCGAAGAACTGGTACTCCTCCGGCTTGACCGAGCGGGTCGCCCGCCAGTACTGCCAGGTGTAGCCGCCCCAGAGCACCGTGTTCTTGCCGTGCTCGTCGAGGTACCAGCTGCTGCAGCCGCCGGTGTTCCACACCGAGCCGGCCAGCTTGCGCTGCAGCTCGTCGTTGAAGCGGTCCTGCGCCTCGCGGGTGGGCGCCAGCGCCCGCGCGCCCATCTTGTCGCATTTCGCGATCGCGTCGGCGACATAGTGGATCTGCGATTCGATCATGAACACCACGGAGTTGTGGCCCAGGCCGGTGTTGGGACCCAGCAGGAAGAACAGGTTGGGCACGTCGGCGACGGTGATGCCGCGGTGCGCGCCGATGCCCTCGCGGTTCCAGCGATCGACCAGGTCCTCGCCGTGCTGGCCCTTGATCTGGACGTAGGTATAGGAGTCGGTGACGTGGAAGCCGGTGGCGTACACGATCACGTCGGCCCGGTGCTCGGTGCCGTCCGCGGTGACGATCCCGTCGCGCGTGATGCGGGTGATGCAGTCCGTGATCAATGTGGTCTTCGGGTCGGCGACGGCGCCGTAGTAGGTCGAGGAGTTCAGGATTCGCTTGCACCCGATGCGGTAGTTCGGGGTCAGCTTGCGACGCAGCTCGCGGTCTCGCACCGAGCGATAGATGTTCCACTTGCAGTACGCCTCAATGAATTTCAGCGCGTTGGGACGCTTGGTCATGCCGAATGCCAGCGCCTCTTGCGCCCAGTAGATCCCCAGGCGCACCAGCGCGCGCAGCCCGGGGACGGTCTCCATGGCCGTTCGCAGCGCCGGCGGGATCTCGGGGTTGGAGCGCGGCACCACCCACGGCGGGGTGCGTTGGTAGAGCAGCAATTCGGCGACCTGCCCAACGATCTCGGGCACGATCTGGATCGCGCTGGCGCCCGTCCCGATGATCGCAACCTTCTTGCCGGTCAGGTCGACGCTGTGGTCCCACTCGGCGGAATGGAAAGCGGGACCGGCGAATTCGTCGCGGCCCTCGATGTCGGGGAACGACGGGATGTGCAACGCGCCGGCGCCCGAGATCAGGAACTGGGCGACGTATTCACGCCCGTCGGCGGTGAATACATGCCACCGGCACTCGTCATCGTCCCAGTAGCCGCGGTCGACCAGGGAGTTGAACTCGATGAAGCGGCGCAGACCGTACTTCTCGGTCACGCCCTTGAGGTAGTCCCAGATCTCGGGCTGATATGAGAACGGGTTCTTCCAGTCCGGCTTGGGCTCGAAGGAGAACGAATACAGGTGCGACGGGATGTCGCAGGCGCAGCCGGGATAGCTGTTGTCGCGCCAGGTGCCGCCGATGTCGTCGGCCTTCTCCAGGATGTGGAAGTCCACGCCCTGCTGCTGCAGCTTGATGGCCATTCCGAGGCCGGAGAAACCGGTCCCGATGATCAGAGCGCGGGTCTGCACCGGCTCCTGGGCTCGCTGGGTCGGCTCGACTTGTGTCATGGCATCGGTCACGGCGGATCGGTCTTCCTGTTAGCTCACGCAAATACCCAGTACCCAGGGTATCGGATGGCACGAATGTGCCCAAACCCCTCAGCTCGCGGCCGGGTTGCTGGGCACCACGCTGTGGACCGGCTGGTCGGGGTCGACGGTGATGCCGAGCACCTCTGCGGTCCCGACGACGACCCCCATCATGATGGTCGTCAGGTGCGCGACGAACTGCTCGCGCGGCATGCGTCGCGGGCTCTCGGGGTCGGGGCCGAGCCACCAATCGGTGGCCGACGCGGCGGACCCGAAGGCCGCGTGCGCGGCGAGTTCGAGCGCAGCGTGATCCAGCTCCATCTCCCGCAACTCGTTGTCGAACATGTCGGCCACGGCCAGCGTGATCCCGCGACCCTCGTCGAGGATCTGGGCGGTCGACTGCGGAGTGGCCGCTGAGCGGCCTTGGATGAACACCCGCAAGACGTTGGGGTGCTGGTCGACGAGGTTGACGTACTCCTCGACCGCGCGCCTGATCACCTGGCGGGCCGGATCGGTTTTCAGGTCGATCGATGGGAAGATCGCCGCCCAGAGCATGTCGCGCAGGCGCTCTCCGATCGCCTGGAACAGGTCGGACTTGTCGTGGAAGTGGCGGTAGATCTTGGGCTTGGCGGTGCCTGCCTCCTCGGCTATTTCCCGCACGCTGAGCTCGGGCCCCAGGCGGTCGATGGCACGAAAGGCCGCGTCGACGATTTCGCCGCGCACCTTCTTGCGGTGTTCGCGCCAGCGTTCGCTGCGCGCGTCAACCTTCACCCCGGGCTTCACGCTCGGATGGGGTCGGGGAATCTTCACCACGTCACGCACTTTACCGCTCGGCCAGGGCTGACCTGGGCAGACCGGATGTTCTGGGCTCAGGGAGGGGATTACAGCATGCAGGAGACGCAGCCCTCAACCTCGGTGCCCTCGAGCGCCATCTGGCGCAGCCGGATGTAATAGAGCGTCTTGATTCCCTTGCGCCAGGCGTAGATCTGCGCCTTGTTCACGTCGCGGGTGGTGGCGGTGTCCTTGAAGAACAACGTCAGGGAGAGCCCTTGGTCGACGTGCTGGGTGGCCGCGGCATAGGTGTCGATGATCTTCTCGTAGCCGATTTCGTACGCGTCCTGGTAGTAGTCCAGGTTGTCGTTGGTCATGTAGGGCGCCGGGTAGTAGACCCGGCCGATCTTGCCCTCCTTACGGATCTCGACCTTCGACACGATCGGGTGGATCGAGCTCGTCGAATGGTTGATGTAGGAGATCGACCCGGTCGGGGGCACCGCCTGCAGGTTCTGGTTGTAGATGCCGTGCGCCTGGACCGACTCTTTGAGTCGCTTCCAGTCGTCCTGCGTCGGGATGCGGATTTCGGCATCGGCGAACAGCTGGCGCACCCTGTCGGTCGCCGGCTCCCAAACCTGCTCGGTGTACTTGTCGAAGAACTCTCCCGACGCGTACTTGGATCGCTCGAAACCCTTGAAGTGCGTGCCGCGTTCGATCGCGATGCGGTTGGACGCCCGCAGCGCGTGATACAGCACCGTGTAGAAGTAGATGTTGGTGAAGTCGATGCCTTCCTCGGACCCGTAGAAGATGCCCTCGCGGGCCAGGTAGCCGTGCAGGTTCATCTGTCCCAGCCCGATGGCGTGGGAGTCGTTGTTGCCCTGCTCGATTGAGGGCACCGACGTGATGTGCGTCTGGTCGCTGACGGCCGTCAGCGCGCGGATGGCCACCTCGATGGTCTGGGGGAAGTCGGGCGAGTCCATCGTCTTGGCGATGTTCAGCGACCCCAGGTTGCACGAAATGTCCTTGCCCACTTTGGCATACGACAGGTCCTCGTTGAACTCGGACGGCGTGGAGACCTGCAGGATCTCCGAGCAGAGGTTCGAGTGCGTGATCTTGCCCTCGATCGGGTTGGCCCGGTTGACCGTGTCCTCGAACATGATGTACGGGTAGCCCGATTCGAACTGCAGCTCGGCCAGCGTCTGGAAGAACTCCCGCGCCTTGATCTTGGTCTTGCGGATGCGCGCATCGTCGAGCATCTCGTAGTACTTCTCGGTCACCGAGATGTCGGCGAACGGCATGCCGTAGACCCGTTCGACGTCGTAGGGCGAGAACAGGTACATGTCCTCGTTCTTCTTGGCCAGCTCGAAGGTAATGTCGGGAATCACCACGCCCAGGCTCAGCGTCTTGATCCGGATCTTCTCGTCGGCGTTCTCCCGCTTGGTGTCCAGGAAGCGGCAGATGTCGGGGTGGTGCGCGTGCAGGTACACCGCCCCGGCACCCTGGCGCGCACCAAGCTGATTGGCGTATGAGAAGGAGTCCTCGAGCAACTTCATGATGGGGATGACGCCAGAGGATTGGTTCTCGATGTTCTTGATCGGAGCGCCGTACTCGCGAATGTTGCTCAGCAGCAACGCAACTCCCCCGCCGCGCTTGGACAACTGCAAAGCGGAGTTGATCGATCGCCCGATCGACTCCATGCAATCTTCGACGCGAAGGAGGAAACAAGACACCGGCTCACCGCGCTGCTTCTTGCCCGAGTTCAAGAACGTCGGGGTGGCTGGCTGAAACCGACCGTCGATGATCTCGTCGACCAGCTTCTCGGCCAGCCCGGTGTCGCCGGCGGCCAATGTCAGCGCCACCATCACCACCCGGTCCTCGAAACGCTCCAGATAACGCTTGCCGTCGAACGTCTTCAGCGTGTAGGACGTGTAGTACTTGAAAGCGCCGAGAAACGTCGGGAACCGAAACTTCTTGGCGTAGGCGCGGTCGAGCAGCGTCTTGACGAAGTTGCGCGAGTATTGGTCGAGAACCTCACGCTCGTAATAGTTCTCGCGGATCAGGTAGTCGAGCTTCTCGTCGTAATTGTGGAAGAAAACCGTGTTCTGGTTGACGTGCTGCAGGAAGTATTGATGCGCGGCTTCCCGATCCTTGTCGAACTGGATCTTGCCGTCGGCGTCATACAGATTCAGCATCGCGTTGAGCGCGTGGTAGTCCGTCTCCCCCGGCAGGGCGTGCGCGCCGGAGATTACAGGCTCTGCAGCGACGGTTGGTGGCACGTCAGTTCCTTCCAGAAGTCGGCGAGCCCCGCGCGGACGGCATCCACGTCGTCCGGGGTTCCCATCAGTTCGAAGCGGTAAAGATACGGAACGCCGCACTTGCGGGAGATGACGTCGCCCGCATAGGCGAATTCGGCGCCGAAATTGTTGTTACCCGCGGCGATGACGCCGCGGATCAACGACCTGTTGTGCTCGTTGTTAAGAAACGCGATGACCTGTTTGGGGACATAGCCACCCGCATTGATATCCGGAGTGGCCCGTCCGCCGCCATACGTCGGCACCACCAACACATATGGCTCGTCGACCTCGATGCGGCCGTGCAGCGGTATCCGCGTCGCGGGAAGACCCAGCTTTTGCACGAAGCGGTGGGTGTTCTCCGACACGCTCGAGAAGTAGACGAGGTTGCGCCGCGTGCTGTCCATAGCACCGCAACCTCCTTACTTGTCGTCCGCCGTCACCGGCTGCTTACGCGCTCAGCGCCGAGCCGGCGAGCGCCTTGATCCGATCCGGCCGGAAACCCGACCAGTGGTCGTTCCCCGCCA
>NZ_JAFBAT010000129.1 GCF_019247615.1 Mycobacterium sp.
GCGGTGGTGCGACGCGCGCGCGATCTTGCCCATATTGGCTGGTATCTCGCCTGCGCGTCACCGGGTCTGGGCGTCACAAGCCGTTAGACTTTCGGGCGATGTCCACCTCCCGACCGCCCCGGGCATGACCGAGCACCGCGACAGCGATGTCGTTATCGGGCTGACGGGACGTCCGCCGCGGACGATCCCGGAACCCGGGCCGCGCACCTCGCACGGCCCGGCGAAGGTCGTCGCCATGTGCAACCAGAAGGGCGGCGTCGGGAAAACAACGTCGACGATCAATCTCGGCGCCTCGCTTGCCGAGTACGGCAGGCGGGTGCTGCTGGTGGACATGGATCCGCAGGGCGCACTGTCGGCGGGCCTCGGGGTCCCGCACTACGAGCTGGAAAAGACCATCCACAACGTGCTGGTGGAGCCACGGGTTTCGATCGACGACGTGCTGCTCTCCACCCGGGTCAAGCACATGGACCTGGTGCCCAGCAATATCGACCTGTCCGCCGCCGAGATCCAGTTGGTCAACGAGGTGGGCCGCGAGCAGACGCTGGCCCGGGCGCTGCATCCGGTGCTGGACCGCTACGACTACGTGCTGATCGACTGCCAGCCGTCGCTGGGCCTGCTCACCGTCAACGGCCTGGCCTGCGCGGACGGGGTGCTGATACCGACCGAGTGCGAGTTCTTCTCACTGCGCGGATTGGCGCTGCTCACCGACACCGTCGAAAAGGTACGCGACCGGCTCAACCCGAAGCTGGAAATCAGCGGCATCCTGCTCACCCGCTACGATCCGCGTACCGTCAACGCGCGCGAGGTGATGGCCCGGGTGGTGGAGCGGTTCGGTGACCTAGTGTTCGACACCGTGGTCACCCGCACGGTTCGATTCCCGGAGACCAGCGTGGCGGGTGAACCGATCACCACGTGGGCGCCGAAGTCGGCGGGTGCCATCGCCTATCGCGCCCTGGCCCGCGAAGTCATCGACCGATTCGGCGCGTGAAGGGCAGCGCGAACGGCAAGGCGCCAGCGAAGAACGGCTACCCGGAAGGTTTTCGGGTCCGGCTGACCAACTTCGAGGGGCCGTTCGATCTCTTGCTGCAGCTGATCTTCGCCCATCGTCTCGACGTCACCGAGGTGGCGCTGCACCAGGTCACCGACGACTTCATCGCGTATACCCGAGAGATCGGCTCAGGGTTGGGCCTGGAGGAGACCACCGCGTTCCTGGTGATCGCCGCGACCTTGCTCGACCTGAAAGCCGCCCGCCTGTTGCCGACCGGGCAGGTCGACGACGAGGAAGACCTGGCGCTGCTGGAAGTGCGCGACCTACTGTTCGCCCGGTTGCTGCAGTACCGCGCCTTCAAGCACGTCGCCGAGCTGTTCGCCGAACTCGAGGCCGCGGCGCTGCGCAGCTATCCGCGCGCCGTCTCGCTTGAGGACCGCTACACCGAGCTGCTCCCGGAGGTCATGCTCGGTGTGGACGCGCAACGGTTCGCCGAGATCGCCGCGGTCGTGTTCACCCCGCGGCCGGTCCCGACGGTGGCCATCGAGCATCTGCACGACCTGAAGGTCTCGATTCCCGAGCAGGCCGACAGGCTGCTGGCGATCCTGGAACGCCGCGGCGCCGGCCAGTGGGCCACGTTTGCCGAGCTGGTGTCCGATTGTCAGGTGCCGATGGAGGTTGTCGGACGCTTCCTGGCGCTGCTCGAGCTGTATCGGAGCCGGACGGTAGCATTCGACCAGCCGGAGCCGCTGGGCACACTCCAGATTTCGTGGACCGGAGAGCGTTCCACCAACGAAGCCTTGGCAGAAGTGCGGGATGGACTATGACGGACGAGTTGCCCGACGTCGATCTGGGCATCGACATCGCCGAGGTCGCCGCGATGGATGCCGATGAGCTGGGGTCGGTGCTGGAGGCGCTGTTATTGGTGGTCGACACCCCGGTCAGTGTCGAGGCGCTGGCCGCGGCCACCCAGCAACCCGCCTACCGGATCGCGGCGAAGCTGCAGCAGATGGCCGACGAACTCACCGCACGCGACAGCGGCATGGATTTGCGACAGAACGGCGAGGGCTGGCGGTTGTACACCCGCTCCCAATTCGCGCCGTACGTCGAGAAGTTGCTGCTGGACGGTGCGCGATCCAAGCTCACCCGCGCCGCGCTCGAAACGCTGGCTGTGGTGGCGTACCGCCAGCCCGTGACACGGGCGCGGGTGAGCGCGATCCGCGGCGTCAACGTCGACGCGGTGATGCGCACGCTGCTGGCGCGCGGCCTGATCACCGAAGCCGGAGCCGACGAGGACACCGGCGCGATGACGTTCGCCACTACCGAGCTGTTCCTGGAACGGCTGGGGTTGACGTCGCTGGCCGACCTTCCCGACATCGCGCCGCTGCTTCCCGACGTCGACACGATCGAGGATCTCAGCGAATCCCTGGACAGCGAGCCACGTTTCATGAAACTCGCGGGCGGCCGGGCTCCCGACGAGGCCCTCTCATTCGACGTGGACCAGGATTGATGGTCGAAGCTCAGGGCACTCGTCTGCAAAAGGTCTTGTCCCAGGCAGGAATTGCGTCCCGCCGCGCGGCCGAGAAGATGATCATCGACGGCCGCGTCGAGGTGGACGGGCAGGTGGTGACCGAGCTCGGGACGCGGGTCGACCCGGACGCCTCGGTGATCCGCGTCGACGGGGTCAGGGTGGTCGTCGACGACTCGCTGGTGTATCTGGCCCTCAACAAGCCGCGCGGAATGCACTCGACCATGTCCGACGACCGGGGCCGGCCCTGCATCGGCGACCTGATCGAACGCCGGGTGCGCGGTAACCAGAAGCTGTTTCACGTGGGGCGGTTGGACGCCGACACCGAGGGGCTGATCCTGCTGACCAACGACGGTGAGCTGGCGCATCGATTGATGCATCCCTCCCACGAGGTGCCGAAGACTTATCTGGCGACGGTGACGGGATCGGTGCCGCGCGGGCTGGGCAAGAAGCTGCGAGCGGGTATCGAGCTGGACGACGGGCCCGCGCGAGTCGACAATTTCGCGGTGGTGGACGCCGTTCCCGGAAAGACGTTGGTGCGCTTGACGTTACACGAGGGGCGTAATCGCATCGTTCGCCGGCTGCTGGCGGCCGTCGGGCACCCGGTGGAGGCGCTGGTGCGCACCGATATCAGCGCGGTGTCGCTCGGCGAGCAGCGCCCGGGCAGCATCCGGGCGTTGCGGCGCGACGAGGTCGGCGCGCTCTACAAGGCGGTCGGGTTGTGAGCACTTTTGTGGTGGCCATCGACGGACCGGCCGGGACCGGAAAGTCCTCGGTGTCAAAGGGTTTGGCCGGCGAGCTCGGCGCCCGCTACCTGGACACCGGGGCGATGTACCGGATCGTGACGCTGGCGGTGCTACGCGCCGGGGTCGACCCGGGTAATGCCGAGGCCGTCGCGGGCCTTGCCGCGACAGTGCCGCTGTCCGTAGATGGCGATCGCTACTTCCTTGGTGGGCAAGATGTTTCGGCCGAGATCCGCGGCGACGAGGTCACCCGCGCGGTGTCGGCAGTGTCGTCGGTCCCGGCCGTGCGGGCCCGGCTGGTGGGGCTGCAGCGGGCCATGGCCGAGGGGCCGGGCAGCGTGGTCGTCGAGGGCCGGGACATCGGAACCGTGGTCCTGCCCGACGCGCCGGTCAAGATCTTCCTGACAGCCTCCGCCGAAACGCGGGCCGAGCGGCGCAACGACCAAAACGTCGCGTCGGGCCTGGTGGACGATTACGAGGGTGTGCTGGCCGACGTGCGCCGCCGCGACCACCTCGATTCGACCCGGGCGGTGTCGCCGCTGCGCGCGGCGGCGGACGCGGTGGTCGTCGACACCAGCGACATGAGCGAGTCGCAGGTGATCGCCCAGCTGCTCGAGCTGGTGCGGCAGAAGAGCGGGGCGGTGCGATGACGTCCGACGGCACTTGGTCCGACGAAAGCGATTGGGAATCGGTCGATTCCGACTTCGAAGACTTGGCCGAGGCCGGTCCGGCGCCCGTGGTGGCGATCGTTGGCCGGCCCAACGTCGGCAAGTCGACCCTGGTCAACCGGATCCTGGGCCGGCGCGAGGCGGTGGTGCAGGACATCCCCGGCGTCACGCGCGACCGGGTGTCCTACGACGCGCTGTGGACCGGGCGGCGGTTCGTCGTGCAGGACACCGGGGGATGGGAGCCCGACGCCAAGGGTCTGCAGCAGCTGGTGGCCGAGCAGGCGTCGGTGGCCATGCGCACCGCCGACGCGGTGATCCTGGTGGTCGACGCCACCGTCGGGGCCACCGCGGCCGACGAGGACGCCGCGCGCATCCTGCTGCGCTCGGGCAAGCCGGTCTTCTTGGCCGCCAACAAGGTTGACAGCGAGAAGGGCGAGGCCGACGCCGCCGCGCTGTGGTCGCTGGGCCTCGGTGAGCCGCACGCGATCAGCGCGATGCACGGCCGCGGCGTCGCCGACCTGCTCGACGAGGTGCTGGCCAAGCTGCCCGTGGGGGTACCGCCCGCTTGCGGGGGAGTGTCCGAGGCGGCGCCGGCGGCTGGCGGTCCCCGACGCGTGGCGTTCGTCGGCAAGCCCAACGTAGGCAAGAGCTC
>NZ_JAFBAT010000151.1 GCF_019247615.1 Mycobacterium sp.
GAAGGCCTGCTGCGCGGTATTTACCGCTATCGCGCTTCCACCGAGAAACGCGCCCACACCGCGCAGCTGCTGGCCTCCGGAGTGGCGATGCCGTCGGCGCTGAAGGCGGCGGAGATGCTGGCCGCGGAGTGGGACGTCGCCGCCGACGTGTGGTCGGTAACCAGCTGGGGCGAATTGAACCGCGACGGCGTGGCCGTCGAGCAGGCGCGGCTGCGCCACCCCGACCGACAGGCCGGGGTTCCGTACGTCACCCAGGCGCTCGCCGAGGCCGGCGGCCCGGTGATCGCGGTATCCGACTGGATGCGCGCCGTCCCCGAGCAGATCCGGCCCTGGGTGCCCGGCACCTTCGTCACCCTGGGTACCGACGGTTTCGGCTTCTCCGACACCCGGCCCGCCGCGCGGCGGTTCTTCAACACCGACGCCGAGTCGCAGGTGGTGGCGGTGCTCGAGGCGCTGGCGCGCGAAGGGCAGATCGACCCGTCGGTCCCGGTCGCGGCGGCCCGCCAGTACCGGATCGACGACGTGCAGGCCGCCCCCGAGCAGACCTCCGACCCTGGCGTGGCCTGACGCCGCCTGACCCGCCTGCTTGCGCCTGCTCTACCAAGCGTGCGGCCAGCCGCACGATCGGCAGGCGGCCCCCAAAGCCCCCGGCGCGGCGTTGGCAATAACTTCCAGAAATCTGGCGTAGCTTTTAGGGGTGAACGACAACCCCTTCGCTGGCCCCTTCGCAAAACACCCCAGGTCGCCGCTGGAGATGCTGGACACGGTGCCCGAGTCGTTGCTGCGGCGGTTGAAGCAGTATTCGGGGCGGCTGGCGACCGAGGCCGTGTCGGCGATGCAGGATCGATTGCCGTTCTTCGCCGACCTGGAAGCCTCACAGCGGGCGAGCGTGGCGTTGGTGGTGCAGACGGCCATCAACAACTTCGTGGAGTGGATGCGGGACCCGCACAGCAACGTCAACTACACGGCGCAGGCGTTCGAACTGGTGCCCCAGGAGCTAACCCGTCGGATCGCGCTGCGCCACAGCGTGGACATGGTGCGGGTCACCATGGAGTTCTTCGAGGAGGTCGTGCCGCTCCTCGCTCGCTCCGACGAACAGCTGACGGCGCTGACGGTAGGGGTCCTGAAATACAGCCGTGACATGGCCTTTGCCAACGCCTCGGCCTACGCCGACGCGGCGGAAGCCCGCGGCACCTGGGACAGCCGGATGGAAGCCAGCGTGGTCGACGCCGTGGTCCGGGGAGACACCGGCCCGGAACTGCTCTCCCGGGCGGCCGCGCTCAACTGGGACACCACCGCACCGGCGACCGTCGTGGTCGGAACCCCGGCAGCCGCCCACGGCCCAAACGGGCTGGATGGCAGCCAACGGGCCAGCCAGGAACTCCGCGATATCGCCGCCCGTCACGAGCGCGCGGCGCTCACTGACGTGCACGGCACCTGGCTGGTGGCGATAGTGTCCGGGCACTTGTCACCGACCGATAAATTCCTCGGCGATCTGCTCAATGCGTTCTCCGACGGCCCCGTGGTCATCGGGCCCACGGCTCCGATGCTGACCGCGGCCTTCCATAGCGCCAGCGAGGCGATCTCGGGGATGAACGCCGTCGCCGGCTGGCGCGGCGCGCCCCGGCCCGTGCTGGCGCGAGAACTGCTGCCCGAGCGGGCCCTGATGGGCGACGCATCCGCCATCGTGGCCTTGCACACCGACGTGATGGCGCCGCTGGCCGACGCCGGACCGACCCTGATCGAGACGCTCGATGCGTACCTGGATTGTGGCGGCGCGATTGAAGCTTGTGCCAGAAAGTTGTTCGTTCATCCAAATACGGTTCGCTACCGGCTCAAGCGAATCACCGACTTCACCGGGCGCGATCCCACCCAGCCGCGCGACGCTTATGTGCTGCGAGTGGCGTCCACGGTCGGCCAGCTCAACTACCCCCGGCAGCCCACCAGCGCCGGCAACAACGCCGTGCCCCCGCTTCCGCTGCCGGTCACGGCCCGTATCGGCGCAGCGTCGGCACGATAGTGATTTAAGCAACAGATCGCGGGCCGATATCAAACATGTAGCATAACGAGCGGTTTTGTAAGGTGTATACAAAAACCTAAGACGAGGTTCATAATCTGTTACACCCGCCAAAACCGTTTCCACAGTGTTCTCTTAGACACGTGATTGCATTGCTTGCGCCCGGACAAGGGTCACAGACCGAGGGGATGCTGTCCCCGTGGCTGGAGCTGCCCGGCGCGCGGGACCAGCTGACGCTGTGGTCCAAGGCCAGCGGCCTGGACCTCGTGCGCCTGGGCACCACCGGGTCCACCGAGGAGATCACCGACACCGCCGTCACCCAGCCGCTGGTCGTCGCAACGACGCTGCTCGCTCACCAGGAAATGACCAGGCGCGGCCTGCTCGCCGAAGAGGACCTCCACGAGGAACTCATTGTGGCGGGCCACTCGGTCGGTGAAATCGCGGCCTACGCCATCGCCGGCGTGCTGGGCGCCGACGACGCCGTCGCGCTGGCCGCCACCCGCGGTGCCGAAATGGCCAAGGCCTGCGCGATCGAGCCGACCGGGATGTCCGCGGTGCTCGGCGGCGACGAGGCCGAGGTGCTGAGCCGCCTCGAGCAGCTCGGGTTGTTCCCGGCGAACCGCAACGCTCCGGGCCAGATCGTCGCTGCGGGCCCGCTCGCCGCGTTGGAGAAGCTCGCCGAGGACCCGCCGGCCAAGGCGCGAGTGCGCGCTCTGGGCGTGGCCGGAGCATTCCACACCAAGTACATGGCCCCGGCGCTGGATGGCTACGCCGCAGCGGCGGCAGCGGTCGTGACTTCCGAGCCCACCGCAACGCTGCTGTCCAACCGCGACGGGAAGCCCGTCACCTCGGCGGCCGCGGCGATGGAGGCCCTGGTCGCCCAGCTGACCCAGCCGGTCCGCTGGGACCTGTGCACCCAAACGCTGCGTGAGCACCCCGACTATCAAGTCACGGCGATCGTGGAGTTCCCCCCGGCGGGCACGCTCACCGGCATCGCCAAACGAGAACTTCGGGGGGTTACGGCTCGAGCCGTCAAGTCACCCGCAGACCTGGACGGGTTGGCAGACCTCTAAGACCAGCTCGGCCAGTTGTTAGGCACGTACAACAAAAAAGCATCTCAGTTCATTTGCACAACACATTACGAAGGGAATAGGCAGTGGCCGTCAGTCAGGAAGAAATCATCGCCGGTATCGCCGAGATCATCGAAGAGGTGACCGGTATCGAGCCGTCCGAGGTCACCCCGGAGAAGTCGTTCGTCGACGACCTGGACATCGACTCGCTGTCGATGGTCGAGATCGCGGTGCAGACCGAGGACAAGTACGGCGTCAAGATCCCCGACGAGGACCTCGCCGGTCTGCGCACCGTCGGTGACGTCGTCGCCTACATCCAAAAGCTCGAGGAAGAGAACCCCGAGGCCGCCGAGGCTCTGCGCGCCAAGCTCGAGTCGGAGAACCCCGAGGCCGTCGCCAACGTCAAGGCGAGGATGGAAGCGGACAGCAAGTGACCAAGCCTTCCACTGCCAAGGGCGGTTACCGCGGCGCTCCTTTCAAGGACGTCGTGGTGACCGCCGTCACGGCGACGACATCGATCGCGCCGGACATCGAGAGCACGTGGAAGGGTTTGTTGGCCGGCGAAAGCGGCATTCACGTGCTCGAAGACGAGTTCGTCACCAAGTGGGACCTGCCCGTCAAGATCGGTGGACATCTCAAGGAGCCAGTCGACAGCCACATGGGCAGGTTGGACATGCGGCGCATGTCGTATGTCCAGCGAATGGGCAAGTTGCTCAGCGGCCACTTGTGGGAGACGGCGGGCAGCCCGGACGTCGATCCCGACCGCTTCTCGGTCGTGGTCGGCACCGGTCTGGGTGGCGCCGAGAGGATCGTCGAGAGCTATGACCTGATGAACGACGGCGGCCCCCGCAAGGTGTCGCCACTCGCCGTTCAGATGATCATGCCCAACGGCGCCGCCGCGACCATCGGGCTGCAGCTCGGCGCCCGCGCCGGGGTGATGACCCCGGTGTCGGCCTGTTCGTCGGGCTCGGAAGCAATCGCGCACGCGTGGCGTCAAATAGTCATGGGCGACGCTGATGTCGCCGTGTGCGGCGGCGTCGAGGGCCCGATCGAGGCGCTGCCGATCGCGGCGTTTTCGATGATGCGGGCCATGTCGACCCGCAACGACGAGCCGGAGCGTGCCTCGCGTCCGTTCGACAAGGACCGCGACGGCTTCGTGTTCGGCGAGGCCGGGGCGCTCATGCTCATCGAAACCGAGGAGCATGCGAAGGCCCGCGGTGCCAAGCCGCTGGCGCGGCTGCTGGGTGCCGGCATCACCTCGGACGCCTTCCACATGGTGGCGCCCGCGGCGGACGGCGTGCGCGCCGGCAGGGCGATGACGCGATCGCTGGAGCTGGCGGGGTTGTCCCCCAAGGACATCGACCACGTCAATGCGCACGGGACGGCGACCCCGATCGGGGACACCGCGGAGGCCAACGCCATCCGCGTCGCCGGTTGCGAGCGTGCGGCGGTCTACGCACCGAAGTCGGCGCTGGGCCACTCCATCGGCGCGGTCGGCGCGCTCGAATCCGTTTTGACGGTGCTTACCCTTCGGGATGGTGTGATACCGCCAACGCTCAATTACGAGACCCCCGATCCCGAAATCGACCTTGATGTCGTGGCCGGCGAACCTCGCTACGGCGAATACCGTTATGCCATCAACAACTCGTTCGGGTTCGGCGGCCACAACGTGGCGCTCGCCTTCGGGCGCTACTAAGCACGACGTCCGGCGACGCGGCGCCGCAAGCGACCGAAGAGAAGCCGGACAAACACGGAAGGAACGTTCGCAACACCAATGACCGAGCTGGTTACGGGGAAGGCCTTTCCCAATGTGGTCGTCACCGGCGTTGCCATGACCACCGCTCTGGCGACCGACGCGGAAAAGACGTGGAACCTATTGCTGGATGGCCAAAGCGGTATCCGGACGCTCGATGACCCGTTCGTGACGGAGTTCGACCTGCCGGTCCGCATTGGGGGGCACCTGCTGGAGGAATTCGACCACCAGCTGACGCGCGTCGAGCTGCGCCGGATGGGCTACCTGCAGAAGATGTCCACCGTGCTGAGCCGGCGGCTGTGGGAGAACGCCGGCTCGCCCGAGATGGACACCAACCGATTGACGGTGTCCATCGGCACCGGCCTGGGCTCTGCCGAGGAAATGGTTTTCAGCTACGACGACATGCGCGCTCGCGGCATGAGGGCCGTTTCTCCGTTGGCCGTACAGAAGTACATGCCCAACGGTGCGGCCGCGGCCGTCGGCCTGGAGCGCCACGCGAAGGCAGGAGTGATGACGCCCGTGTCGGCGTGCGCGTCCGGTTCCGAGGCCGTCGCACGCGCCTGGCAGCAGGTGGTGCTCGGTGAGGCCGACGCCGCCATCTGCGGGGGCGTCGAAACCCGGATCGAGGCGGTGCCCATCGCTGGGTTCGCCCAGATGCGAATCGTCATGTCCACCAACAACGACGACCCCGCCGGTGCTTGTCGCCCCTTCGACAAGGACCGCGACGGCTTCGTGTTCGGCGAGGCGGGGGCGTTGTTGCTGATCGAGACCGAGGAGCACGCGAAGGCTCGCGGCGCGAACATCCTGGCCCGCATCATGGGCGCCAGCATCACCTCGGATGGCTTCCACATGGTGGCGCCGGACCCCAACGGGGAACGAGCCGGGCATGCCATGACCCGGGCGATCCAGTTGGCCGGCCTGACCCCCGGCGACATCGACCACGTCAACGCGCACGCCACCGGCACCCAGGTCGGTGACCTCGCGGAAGGCAAGGCCATCAACAATGCGCTGGGCAGCAATAAGCCGGCGGTGTACGCGCCAAAGTCAGCCCTCGGCCACTCGGTGGGTGCGGTCGGTGCTGTGGAATCGATCCTGACGGTGCTCGCGTTGCGGGATCAGGTGGTGCCCCCGACACTGAATCTCGTCAACCTCGATCCGGAAATCGATCTGGACGTGGTGGCGGGCAAGCCGCGACCGGGTGATTACCGGTTTGCGATCAACAACTCGTTCGGATTCGGCGGCCACAACGTTGCGACCGTCTTCGGGCGGTACTGAGCCCTTACCGAGCCCTATTGAGCCCCTACTGAGCCCCTACTGAGCCCCTACTCAGTCGAGCATTACCCGGAAACAGGAGACTTGCGATGACGATCTTGGCCCCCGAGGCGGTTGGCGAATCGCTCGACCCCCGTGATCCGCTGCTGCGCCTGAGCAACTTCTTCGACGACGGCAGCGTGGAGCTCCTGCACGAGCGTGACCGCTCGGGCGTGCTCTCCGCCGCGGGCACCGTGAGCGGCGTGCGCACCATCGCCTTCTGCACGGACGGGACAGTCATGGGCGGCGCCATGGGCATCGAGGGCTGCACCCATATCGTCAACGCCTACGACACCGCCATCGAGGAGCAGAGCCCGATCGTGGGCATCTGGCACTCGGGCGGCGCCCGACTCGCCGAGGGCGTGCGCGCGCTGCACGCCGTGGGCCTGGTGTTCGAGGCCATGATCCGCGCGTCGGGCTATGTCCCGCAGATTTCGGTGGTCGTCGGTTTCGCCGCCGGCGGCGCCGCCTACGGGCCGGCGTTGACCGATGTGGTCGTGATGGCGCCGGAGAGCCGGGTGTTCGTCACCGGACCGGACGTGGTGCGCAGTGTCACCGGCGAGGACGTTGACATGGCCTCCCTCGGTGGTCCGGAAACGCACCACAAGAAGTCTGGGGTGTGCCACATCGTCGCCGATGACGAGCTCGACGCCTACGAGCGAGGGCGCCGGTTGGTCGGATTGTTCTGCCAGCAAGGGCATTTCGACCGCACCAGGGCCGAGGCCGGAGAGACCGATATCCACGCACTGCTCCCGGAATCCCCTAGGCGCGCCTACGACGTGCACCCGATCGTGACCGCGATTCTCGATGCCGACACCCCGTTCGACGAGTTCCAGGCCAACTGGGCGCCGTCGATGGTGGTCGGGCTGGGCCGGCTGTCCGGCCGCACCGTCGGCGTGCTGGCCAACAACCCGCTGCGCCTGGGCGGCTGCCTGAACTCCGAAAGTGCCGAGAAGGCAGCGCGTTTCGTGCGGCTCTGCGATGCATTCGGTATTCCGCTGGTTGTAGTGGTCGACGTCCCGGGCTATCTGCCGGGTGTCGACCAGGAGTGGGGCGGCGTGGTGCGCCGCGGTGCGAAGCTGCTGCACGCTTTCGGCGAGGCCACGGTTCCGCGCGTCACCCTGGTGACCCGAAAGACGTACGGCGGGGCCTATATTGCGATGAACTCCCGCTCGCTCAACGCGACCAAGGTGTTCGCCTGGCCCGACGCGGAGGTTGCCGTGATGGGCGCGAAGGCCGCCGTCGGCATCCTGCACAAGAAGAAGCTGGCCGCCGCGCCCGAGCATGAGCGTGAGGCGCTGCACGACCAGCTGGCCGCCGAGCACGAGCGGATTGCCGGTGGCGTCGACAGCGCCATCGAGATCGGCGTGGTCGACGAGAAGATCGACCCCGCCCACACCCGCAGCAAGCTCACCGAGGCGCTGGCGCAAGCTCCCGCCCGACGCGGCCGCCACAAGAACATCCCGCTGTAGTCACCTTTTCCCGCGAGCAGACGCAGAATCGCACGAGTGTGCGCTGCCCAGTGCGATTCTGCGTCTGCTCGCCCGTCTATCCCCAGGGGTGACTCGCCAATACGGCGTGCTCCTCGCATGCTCTGGCGGTGCATGCTGGCGCGCTCGCAGTCCTACAGCAGGCTGGTGGGTTCGCCACTACCGCGCAGTTGCTAATGGTAATGACCCGGCAGCAGCTCGATGTCCAAGTTCGAAACGGTGGCCTCAAACGCGTCTGGTACGGGGTTTACGCCGCTGAGGAGCCAGGTCTTTCAGGTCGCCTGACCGCGTTGGACATCTTTATGGGGCAGCATGCCGTTGTGTGCATGAGCACAGCCGCCGCCCTGTACGGCTTCGACACGGAAAACGCGACCGCAATCCACATACTCGATCCTGGCGTACGAGTGCGGCCCACAGTCGGCCTGATGGTTCACCAACGTACTGGCGCCCCATTGCAACGGATAGCAGGGCGTCTCGCGACCAGACCTGCCTGGACGGCTGTCGAAGTCGCGAGGCAGTTGCGACGTCCTCGGGCAATCGCAACGCTTGACGCCGCATTGCGTTCGACGCGTTGCAGCCGTGTAGAACTCGAGCGTACGGTCGCCAAGCAGCGGGGCCGCCGAGGCATCGTGGCGGTACGCAACCTCCTCCCCTTCGCCGACGGACGCGCCGAATCGGCCATGGAAAGTGAAGCACGGCTGGTCATGATCGACCATGAGATACCGGTACCGGAACTTCAATATCCGATCCATGGCCGCGATGGCGAGCTTTGGCGCGTTGACTTCGCTTGGCCCGGTGCACGTTTGGCGGCCGAGTACGAAAGCATCGAGTGGCATGCCGGACGTGCAGAAATGCTTCGAGACAAAATGAGGTGGGGCAAGATTCAGGAGCTCGGGTGGACGATCATTCCTATCGTTGTCGACGACGTCCGGCGCCAACCGGGTCATTTGGCCAACCGCATCGCCAGCCACTTGGATCGCCCGCGCATGGCCAGCTAACCCGGCGAGCAGACGCAGAATCGCACGCGCACGGCGCGCGCAGTGCGATTCTGCGTCTGCTCGTCACAGGTCAGGCGCTGCTTGACCAACGCTGGGCCCTCCCCTAGGGCTTTGTCGCGGTGACGGCGTGGGTGCGCGGCGGCCTTGCGGATGATGCCGTTGTAGGTGCTGAACAGGTCGTTGAGCCGCGCCTGAACCGGATGGCGTGAGCCGGGCTCCTCTCCCACCGGGGCAAGGGAACTCAGCGCGACCCTGGCATCGGCCTCCCGCTGCAGTCGGCGCACGATGACGGCCAGGTTCTCGTCGAACCGCTCCGGTGTCGGTTCGTCGCGGAGGCGCTTGATGACGCGAACGAAACGCCGGAAATTGGGAAAGACGCTGGCCATGATGTCGTTGCTCCCGATCAGCACGATGACCCGGTCCGGCCGTTGTGCGATCACCCGGTCGAGGCGCCGGACGGCATTGGCCGACAGATCCCCGCCGACGCCCAAGTTGACGAAGCGAAATCGGCTGTTGTGGGGCCGCCTTTCCAGCTCGTCGATCCATTTGTAGGTTCCCCTCGACGCGGTGGTGCTCGACCCGAGGCAGGCCACCGTTTCCAAATGCGGCGAACCGGTCATGACGCGCGGCCGAGCACCCGACACAACGCCCGGGCGAGGTCGTCTCCGGGCGAGCGCGGCAGCTCGTCGGCGCGCCAGGCGACGAAGTCGTCGGGGCGCACCAACAGCGCCCCGTCGGGCGCGAGTCCCGTGGCGGCGGCCCACGAGCCGTCGGCGTCGAGCGCGGTTCCGATGCGCCGCACGCTGATTGGGACGTCGGCGGCCTTCGACGCGCGGGCCGCGGCGTCCGACCATGCGGCGTCGTCGTCGCCGGTGAACAGCGTGAAGCCAGGCCCGAGCAGATCGAGGGTGGAGACCCGCTTCCCGCCGTCGACGACCCAGGCGTGCGGGACGCGGGTGCCGGGCTGGCCCCGCAATTCATCCACCAGCGACACGGCGTCGGGATCCGGCGGAACGGGATCGTCGGAAATCACTGCCGCCGAGCGATATTGGTAGCCGATCAGCAGAGCGAACATCGGCGCCTCTTCGTCTGGCGGCAGAAGCGGCCGGTTGTCGTCCAACCGCAGGAAGGCCAGCGACGGCCCGGTGAGCGACTGGCGCGCGTTGAAGCGCCCGACCGGGTGCCGCTCGGCATGGTAGGTGGCCAACAAGCCCGGGCCAGCGGTCCCGTTCAAGACGGCGGCCAGCTTCCAGGCCAGGTTGTGCGCGCTCTGGATGGCGGTGTTGGCTCCGCCCGCCTTGAACGGCGGCATGGTGTGAGCCGAATCGCCTACGAGAAAGACTCGGCCGCAGCGGAATTCGTTGGCCACCCGCTCGTAGGGCTGCCACGTCGCCACGTCGATGACCTCCAGGTCCATCGGCTCGCCGATCGCTTTCGTCAGCATCTCCCGGCACCGCTGCGCGGTGAACTGTTCGGCGGTTTCCCCGCGGGCAGGAAAGTACGTGGTGATGAACATGCCCAAGTCGTCGCGCACCAGCAGAAAAATGCCGTCCACGTCCGGGTTGCTGACCTGGATGCCGTCGCCGTCTCCTAGGCCAAGAGCGAATTTTCGCCACGGCGCCCGGAAGTAGACGAAGACGACATAGATGGGCAGCGCCCCGTAGCCCGAGGTGGTCAGGCCCAGCGCGTCGCGGATCGGGCTGTGCACGCCGTCGGCGGCGACGAGATAGTCGGCGCGTACCGCCTCGGTCACACCCGACTCGCGATCGCGCAGCACCGCGGTGACACCGCTCTCGTCCTGTTCGAACGAGTCCAACTCCGTGTTGTAGCGCGCCTCGCTCCCGCGCCGGCGGATGTGGGTGAGCAGGATCGGTTCGAAGGCACTCTGCGGGCAGTACTGGCCGCCGGGCTCCGGGCTCAAAACCTCGAACGGCGCGAAGATCGCGTTGACGTCGAGCGCCTGACGCTGTTCGGCGCTGTTGAGCGTCGGCTTGCTCAGCATGTCGGAAACGCCGTGGGCGATCGCGTGGACCTCGTCGGCCAATCCAAGGCCGCGCAGGATCTCCAGGCTGCGGAAGCTCAGGTTGCGCGCCTTCGGGTAGATGAACACCTCTCCGCGCTTTTCGACCACCAGCGAGCGAACACCGTGCTTGGCGAGCAGCGCGGAGGTGGCCAGGCCGGCGGCGCCCGCGCCGACGATCAACACCGGGACATGCTTGAGGTTCATCGCCGTCTCCCATCCAGACGGAACTGATTAGTTCCGTCCTATCTCCAATGTGGCACGGTGCGGCCGAACGCGCAACAACTACGGCGCCGCTCCCCCGGCCATCGGCAAGATCACGTCTTCGAGCATGCGCCGGACATACACCCGGTCGATCGGCCGGCCGGTGATCACCCGCAGCACGTTGAGGCCCAGCGCCACGTCGGGGATCAGGCTCAGGTCCCGGCCGTCCGGAATCTCCCCGCGAGCCACCGCATGGTCGAGCACCGCGCGGACCACCTGCCGCGGGGTGGACAGCACCAGCTCGTCCAGGGCGGCCGCCAGGACGGGATTGTGCATGGCCGCCGTCGCCACCCCGACAACCACGCGAATCATATGCGTGTCAGCGTGATTCAGGTCGGGAGCGGCCGCAACCAGCGCGTCTATGTCACCGCGAAGGCTGCCGGTGTTGGGCGCTTCGATGGGTCCCAGTCGCCGCCTCCAATGCGCGATCGCGTCGGCGACCACCACCTCCTTCGACGGCCAGCGACGATAGATCGCCGCCTTCCCGACGCCGGCGCGCGACGCGACGTCGTCCATGCTCAACCGGTCATAGCCGACCTCGGCGACGCCCGCCAGGGTCGCGTCGAGGATGGCCGCGTCCAACGATCGATCAAGGCGTCCCGGGCTTCGGGTCCGGCTCGACGCGCCGCTCTCGGGCTTCATAGCGTTCCTAACGATACTGACTAGTTCCGTCTAATGGTATCCGCAAACGAAGCGCGCCACGAACTCCTCGGCCACCGCGACCACCCGCTCGCGGTCGCGCGCAACCAGGCCGATCCGGGTCCGCCGATCCAGGATGTCGTCTGCGTCAAGCGCGCACTCGTGGGTGATCGCGTACTCGAACTCCGCCCGAGTCACGTCGATCCCCTCGGCGACGGGCTCGGACGGGCGCTCGCACGTCGCGCTGGCGACGACGTTGGGGGCCTCGGCGCCGTACCGCGCCATCAGCGACGCCGGCAACCCGGCGCCCGGCCGACCGCCCCGCGCTCCGATCAGCGGAAGCTCGCGGGTCCGGCACCGAGCCGCCCGCAACCCGCCCCGACCGACGGCGAAATTCAGGACATCCTCTGCCATGTAACGGTATTCGGTCAGCTTGCCGCCGATCACGCTGATGACGCCCGACGGCGCTTCGACGACGGCATGCTCGCGCGACACGTCGGCGGTGCGGCCCTCGCCGGTGTCGATGAGCGGCCGCAGGCCGGCATACGCGCCGACCACGTCAGCCACGCCAACCCGGGTCGCCAACGCCGTGTTCACGGTATCCAGCAGGAACGCGATCTCGTCCGCGGACGGCTCCGGGACATCCGGTATCGGGCCGGGCGCGGCCTCGTCGGTCAGCCCCACGTACACCCGGCCCAGCTGCTCGGGCATGGCGAACACGAAGCGGTTGAGTTCGCCGGGAATCGGAATGGTCAGCGCGGCAAGGGGATTGCCGAATGCCGCCGCGTCGAAGACGAGATGTGTGCCCCGGCTCGGCCGCAGCCGCAACGACGAATCGATCTCGCCCGCCCACACCCCGGCCGCGTTGATGACCGCGCGCGCCGACACGTCGAACGACTGCGCCGTGCGCCGGTCGGTCAACCGCACCGACGTGCCGCTGGCGCGTGACGCCGCGACGTAGGTGAGGATCCGCGCCCCGTGCTGCGCGGCGGTGCACGCGACGGCGACCACCAGCCGGGCGTCGTCGATCAACTGCCCGTCGTAGGCCAAGAACCCGCCGTCCAGCCCGTCGCGAAGAACCGCGGGCGCCAGCTCCGCGACGCGCCCCGCCGACACGCGCCGCGACCGCGGCAGCGTCGACGACGGCGTCCCCGCCAGTGCCCGCAGCGCGTCGCCGGCCACGAACCCCGCGCGCACCAGCGCCCGCTTGCCGCGGCTCAGTGACGGCAACAACGGGACCAGCTGCGGCATGGCGCGCACCAGGTGAGGGGCGTTGCGCGACATCAGGATTCCGCGCTCGATCGCGCTGCGCCGGGCGATGCCGACGTTGCCGGTCGCCAGGTAGCGCAGGCCGCCGTGCACGAGCTTGGAGCTCCACCGGCTGGTGCCGAAGGCCAGGTCGTGCTTTTCCACCAACGCAACCCGCAGCCCGCGCGACGCGGCGTCCAAGGCAATCCCCGCGCCGGTGATGCCGCCGCCGATCACGACCACGTCCAACGGCGCGCCGTCGGCCAGCGCGTTCAGGTCTGCCGCGCGGCGCGCGGCGTTCAGGGCCGTCACGCCAGGTATCCGTTCAGGGAGTAGGCCAGTTCGGTGGCCAGCGCCTCGGCATCTAGCAGCGGCCGCACGATGCGTTCGGACTGGATGGTGGACTGGGTGATCAGCAGAACCATGGTGGCCATCTGCAGCGGGTCGCCGGGGCGGACGCTGCCGTGGCGCTGTGCGGCGCGCAGCCGCTCAGCCAGTGCGTCGATCAACATGTGCTGGCTGGTCCCGAGGCGCTCGGTGATATAGATCGGCGCGAGCGCGGAGTGCAGCACCGACATCACCAGCTCGTCGCGGCGCAGCAACCCGGCCACCGTAACGATCTGTCGCACAAGCGATTCCCGGTCATCTCCGAGCAAGGGCGCGTCCCGCATCACGTCCGTGATGTGCCGGGTGAGCAGCGCGGCCACGATCGACTTGGTGTCGGGCCAGCGGCGGTAGACGGTCGGGCGGCTCACCCCCGCGCGCCGGGCGATCTCGGCCAGGGTCACCCGGTCGACGCCGAAGTCGACCACGCAGCTCGCCGCCGCCGCAAGGATCCGGTCCCCCACGTCCGAACCAACATTACTGATTGACAGCATGTGTAATACTGTAACGCATGACTGACGCCGAGGAACTCCTGCCGCCCATGAAGTGGAACGCGTGGGGAGACCCCGCCGCCGCCAAGCCCCTCTCTGAGGGGATCCGGGCGCTGGTGAAACAGGCTGTCGGCGTGCGGGATTCGCCCGAGGCGGAACTGACGGCCGACGACGTCCAGCTGCGCCCGTCGGCGTTGTCAGGGGCCGACCGCGACGCGCTGACAAGAATCGTTGGCGCCGAATACTGCCGCACCGCCGACCACGACCGCGTGCTGCACGCCGGCGGCAAGTCCACGCTCGACCTGCTGCGCCGCAAGCACCGCGTCCAGGACGCACCCGACGCGATCCTGCTGCCCGCCGACGACGAGGCGGTCGCCGCGGTCCTGCGCTACTGCTCCGAGCACCGCATCGCCGTCGTCCCGTTCGGTGGCGGCACCAGCGTGGTCGGCGGGCTCGACCCGATTCGCGGCGAGTTCGACGCGGTGGTCTCGCTCGACCTGCGCCGCCTCGACCAACTCGTCGAGCTGGACGAGGTGTCCGGCCAGGCCGTCCTGGGCGCCGGGGTCACCGGCCCGGCGGCCGAACGCCTGCTGGGTGAGCGCGGGTTCTCGCTCGGGCATTTCCCCCAGAGCTTCGAATACGCCACCATCGGCGGCTTCGCCGCGACCCGCTCGTCGGGCCAGGACTCGGCCGGTTACGGGCGGTTCAACGACATGGTGCGCGGGCTCCGCGTGGTTACCCCGGTCGGCGCCCTGGACCTGGGACGGGCACCGGAATCGGCCGCGGGCCCCGACCTGCGCCAGCTGATGCTCGGCTCGGAGGGCACCTTCGGCGTCATCACCCAGGTGCGGCTGCGGGTGCACCGGATCCCGGAGGCCGTGCGCTATGAGGCGTGGTCTTTCCCGGATTTCGACACCGGGGCCGCGGCCCTGCGCGCGGTCACCCAGAATGGCGCGGGGCCCACCGTGATTCGCCTCTCCGACGAGGCCGAGACCGGTGTCAACCTGGCGACCACCGAGTCGATCGGCGAGAACAAGATCACCGGCGGCTGCCTGGCCGTCACCGTGTTCGAGGGCACCAAGGAGCACGTCGAAAGCCGGCACGCCGAGACCAGTGCCCTGCTCGCCGCGCACGGCGGCACCTCGCTGGGCGACGGGCCGGCGCAGGCCTGGGAGCGCGGGCGGTTCGCCGCGCCGTACCTGCGCGACTCGCTGCTGTCGGCGGGCGCGCTGTGCGAGACGCTCGAGACGGCCACCACGTGGTCCAATGTGCTGAAGCTGAAAACCGCTGTCACCCAAGCGCTTACTGACGCGCTCGGCGAGACGGGCACGCCGGCGCTGGTGATGTGCCACATCTCGCACGTCTACCCCACCGGCGCGTCGCTGTACTTCACGGTTGTCGCCGGGCAGCGCGGGAATCCGATTGAGCAGTGGCGGGCCGCCAAGAAGGCCGCGTCGGACGCGATCATGGCGACCGGCGGCACCATCACCCACCACCATGCGGTCGGCGCCGACCACCGGGCCTGGATGCGTGACGAGGTCGGCGAGCTGGGCGTGCAGGTGCTGCGCGCGGTCAAGGCGACGCTGGATCCGGCCGGAATCCTCAACCCGGGCAAGCTGATTCCGTGACCCCGCGCGAGATCGCCAAGGTGACTGCGCTGACCAACCCCGCGTCCGGGCACGGCGCGGCGATACGCGTGGCGCAGGTCGCGATCGCCCGGTTGCACGAGCGGGGCGTGCAGGTCACGGAAATCATCGGCGACGACGCCGAAGACGCGCGCCATCTGGTCGGGGCCGAGCTGGAGAGAGGGACCGACGCGGTCATGGTCACCGGCGGCGACGGCGTCGTTTCCAATGCGCTGCAAGTGCTGGCCGGCACCGACGTTCCGCTGGGCATCGTCCCGGCCGGCACGGGAAACGACCACGCCCGCGAATTTGGCATTCCGACAAAGGATCCCGCGGCCGCCGCCGACATCGTCGCCGACGGCTGGGCGAAAACCATCGACCTGGGCCGCATCCGCAGCGACGGGGTCGACAAGTGGTTCGGCACCGTGGCCGCGGCCGGTTTCGACTCGCTGGTGACCGATCGCGCCAACCGGATGACCTGGCCGCACGGGCGGCTGCGCTACTACCTCGCCATGCTCGCCGAGCTGTCGCAGCTGCGAATGCTGCCCTTCCGGTTGGTGCTCGACGGCACCCGCGAGATCGACGCCGACATCACGCTGGCCGCGTTCGGCAACACCCGCAGCTATGGCGGTGGCCTTCAGATCTGTCCCAACGCGGATCCCACCGACGGCCTGCTCGACCTCACCATGGCGCATTCGGCGTCGCGCACAAAGCTGATCCGCCTGTTTCCCACCGTGATGAAGGGCACCCACGTCGACCTCGACGAGGTGAGCACCGCGCGCGCCCAGTCGATCCACGTCGAATGCCCCGGCATCAACGTCTATGCCGACGGCGACTTCGCGTGCACACTGCCCGCAGAGATTTCCGCGGTGCCGCGCGCGCTGCACATTTTGCGTCCCGCCGCGTCCTAGCAAACCTGACGAAGCAGCAGACTCGGGGTATCGAAACTCCGAATGTGGGTAACCTCCCGTGCGAACCCGCAGAGCCAGCTATTGCTGCGGTTTCACTTGGGCGTCGGAAACAGGCGCACAGACCGCATGACACCAACGGCCGTCGTCCGGGAGGCATCAACGATGGATGGTCAGATGGCCGCGACGCAGCCCGCTGTCGGGGCGCCGCACGAAGAAGTGCGCGCCGGCGAGCGGGCCCTGCCACCACACGACGATCCGTTCTATCAGCCGCCCCCCGGATATGAACGCGCCCGACCTGGTGAGGTGCTCCGCTCCCGCACGGTAGAGCTGGGGTTTCTCGGCCTTGTGCCGCAGAAGGTCACGGCGACCCAACTGCTGTACCGCAGCACGGACCTGCACGGCGAACCCGAAGTCGCCGTCACCACCGTGCTGGTTCCCCAGGAGTGCGACACCGAGACGGACTGCCCGGTGCTGTCGTATCAGTGCGCGATCGATGCGGTGCAGTCGCGATGTTTCCCCTCATATGCCCTGCGCCGCGGTACGGGGCCGATCGGCGCGTTCGTCCAGTCGGAGTTCCTACTCGTCGCGGCGGCACTTGCCGAAGGGTGGGCCGTGTCAGTGCCCGACCACGAGGGCTGTCACGGCATGTGGGGCGCGCCGTACGAGCCTGGTTACCGCATCCTCGACGGTGTCCGCGCCGCACTGAGTTGCGAGCGGCTGGGGTTGTCGCCATCGGCTCCGGTGGGTCTCTGGGGTTATTCGGGCGGCGGCTTGGCCTCCGCGTGGGCGGCCGAGCTGTGTGCCAGCTACGCGCCGGAGCTCAACGTCGTCGGCGCCGCCCTTGGCTCACCTGTCGCCGATTGCGGCAGCGTCGCCCGGCGGATGAACCGCTCGTTTTTCGCCGGGTTGGCCGCGCTCATGATCGCGGCGTTGACCGACGTCTTCCCGGGGGCGCAACGCGTGGTCGACGAGCATGCCACCGACGAGGGCAAGGATTTGCTGCGCCAGTTACGGACGATGACCACGGCGGAGGCGGTGTGGCGCCTGCGCCATAACGACATCGGCGCCTATGTCGACATGTCGGCCGACGAGCTATGGGAATTGCCGGAGGTGCGCCACATCTTCGACGAGACCAAGCTCGGGAAGCATGTCCCCAAACCGCCCGTGTTGGTCGTGCAGGCGGTGCACGACCCGATCATCAGCGTCGACGACATCGATCGACTTGTCGAGACTTACGCGACTGCCGGGGTAGCCGTCACCTACCACCGCGATCGGTTTTGTGATCACCTGCTGCTGCATCCCCTGTCGGCGCCGATGACGCTGCGCTGGCTGCGCGACCGCTTCACGGGGCGACCGGTCAGCGAAAACCGGACCCGCACGTTGTGGCCGACCTTGCTTAACCCCTCGACCTACCTAGGCATGCTGAGGCTCGGCGTCATTACCGCGAAGGTCGTCACGGGCCGCTCCGTCGGACGCCGCCCGCTGTCGGCGACCGATGCCCCTGCCTAACCGACACCCCGGCTGAGCCAGGTCACCTCGCCGGCGTCGCCGCCATCGCGGTACACCTCGAGCGCGTCGTCCCACGCCGTCCCCAGCACCGAATCGAGTTCGGCGGCCAGCGTGTCAGCCCCCTGGGCCATCATCGCCCGCAGTCGCATCTCGCCGACCATGACATCGCCGTTTGCACTCATCGCCCCGCTCCACAGGCCGAGTTGCGGGGTATGGCTGAACCGGTGGCCGTCGACTCCTGGGCTGGGGTCTTCGGTGACCTCGAACCGCAGCACCGACCAGGAGCGCAGCGCGTTGGCCAGCCGGGCGCCGGTGCCTACCGGACCGACCCAGTTGGTGACGGCCCGCAATTGCCCGGGCATCGCCGGTTGCGGTGTCCATACCAGGTTGGCCTTGGACTGCAAGGTCGACGACAACGCCCATTCGACATGCGGGCACACCGCCGCCGGCGAGGCGTGGATGTACACCACGCCGGTCGTCACGTCGGCGAATTGATTCGACGCACGCATCTCCTGCTCCTTCGGTTCCGCGAGGGACGTCTTCCCCAACGACCTGGCGGACCGGCAAGCGGGATGCCTACAGATTTGTTTGTGTCCTGCGTGTCTATTGTGCCTTGTGATGCCCCTGTTGCGCTAGTGTGCGATGCGAATTAGCTGTGCTCGGCTATCACCGCGTCGCACAGCGCCGGCCACGGTGCGAGCGCCCACTCGCCGAAATCCCGGTCGGTGAGCACCACCAGGGCCAGCTCAGCCTCGGGATCCGCCCAGATGAAGCCGCCTGCCTGCCCAAAATGGCCATAGGTGCGCGCCGAGTTGCGCGCGCCCGTCCAGTGCGGCGATTTTGCATCCTTGATTTCGAATCCCAGCCCCCAATCGTTGGGCCGCTGCACCCCGTAACCGGGCAGCACGCCGTCCAGACCGGGAAACTGCACCGTCGTTGCCTCGGCGTGCAGCTGCGCCGATACGGTCGACGGGCGCAGCAAGTCACGGACAAACAGCGCGAGATCGGCGGCCGTGGACGTCGCTCCGAAACCAGCGGCCGAGCTGCCGCCGTCCAGCCGGGTCGCCACCATGGCGAGCGGGTCGAACACCGCCTCGGCGAGGTAGCGGCCGAACTCGATGCCCGATTCGCACTCCAGCGTCCGCGCCAGCACGGTGAAGCCGAAGTTGGAGTACATCCGGCGGGCGCCAGGCCTGGCCAGCACCTGATCGGAGTGCATCGCCAGACCCGACGCGTGGGCCAGCAGGTGCCGCACCGTGGAGCCGGGCGGCCCCGCCTCGGTGTCGAGGTCGACGACGCCTTCTTCGGTCGCGACATGCACGGCCCGGGCCACTAGCGGCTTGGTGACCGACGCGAGCTGGAACACCCGGTCGGTGTCGCCGTGTGTGGCCAGCACCCCGCCGGGCCCGACGACCGCGGCGGCTGCGGCCGAAACCGGCCAGGCGCCGATGGCATCGAGGGCGTCGGACGGTGCCATCACTTCCGGGCGATGTAATAGTTGTTGATCGGGTCCGACTCGATCTCCACCACCTGAATGTCGCCAAACCCGGCGTCGCCCAGCATCGCGGTAGCCAGCTGCGTTCCCCATGCCGCGCCCAACCCGGCGCCGTCGAGCGCCAGCGACACCGTCATGCAGTGCATCAGCGAGACGGTGTACAGATAGGTGCTCATCGGGACGTCGACGTTGTCCTCGAGCCGGCTCGAGGCCTTGATGTCGGCCATCAAGAAGACTCCGCCGGGGCGCAGCGCGCGATGGATGTTCTGCAGCACCCGCGCCGGCTGCGCCTGGTCGTGGATGGCATCGAACACGGTGATGACGTCGTAGACCTCCTTTTTCGAGGCCTGGTCCAGCTCCGCGAGGTTGTGACTCTCGAAGGTCGCGTTCGTCAGGCCGAGGCGCGCCGCCTCCTGGACGCCGGTCGCGATGGCCTCCTCGGAGAAGTCGATGCCGGTGAATCGGCTGGCGGGGAACGCTTGGGCCATCACGTTGATCGCGTGACCGCTGCCGCAGCCGAAATCGGCCACATCGATCCCGGACCGCAGCCGCTCGACCAGGCCGTCGACCAAGGGCAGCACGACGTCGACGAGAGCGGCGTCGAACACCGCGCCGCTCTGTTCGGCCATCAACCTGTGGAAGCGGGGAAATTCGCTGTACTGCAGGCCACCTCCTGCTCGGAAGCAACCGATGATCTTTTGCTCGACCTCGCCGAGCTGCGGGATGAACAAGGCAACCAGGGCCAGGTTGTCCGGTCCGGCAGCACGGGTCAGCACACCGGCGCGGTGGGCGGGCAATGAGTAGGTCGCGGTATCCGGCTCGTAGTCGACGACGCGGCCCGTGGTCATGCCGGCCAGCCACTCCCGGACGTAGCGCTCGTTGAGGCCGGCCGCCTCGGCGATCTGCGTGCTGGTCGCCGGCGGAAGCCCGGCCATCGTGTCGAGCAGACCCGTCTGGTGTCCGATGCTGAGCAGGATCGAAAGACTCGCGCCGTCGATGGCCGCGATCATTCTTGCGGCGAATGCCTCACCGGTTTCGGGCGCAGTCTCGGGGGCAATCTCGGGCGCGGTCATGAGTTTCTCCTATGTCAAGCCGCTGCTGGTTGGCAAGGCCGAAGTCGGTTTTGGTGGTCGGTGTTTAGGTGGCCGAAGACGACGCGGGCCAGGCGGCGTTTGAGGCAGCGCAGGGCTTCGGTTTTGGAGCCACTGACGTCGATGCGGTGCCGGTAGTAGGCCTGGCCGAGTCCGTCGAGGCGGATTTGTGTGACGGCGATGCGGTGCAGTGCAGCGTTGAGTTGACGGTTGCCCGAGCGGGTCATACGGACCCGGCCGGCGGTGTTTCCCGACCACACTGGCACGGGTGCGACTCCGGCATGGCGGGCGAAAGCGGCCTCGTTTTTGAAACGGGTCACCCCGGCGGTCTCGCCGACCAGTTTGGCCGCGGTCAGCTCTCCGCAGCCCGGAAGAGAAAGCAGCACCGGGGCGACGTCGCGAACTCGCTGTCCGATCCGCTTGGCCAAGGCGTTGATGGTCTCGGTGAGCCGGGTGATGTCGGCCAGCTCGTCACGAGCCAACTCAGCGACCAACCCGTCCACGGTGTCTAGCCAGTCACCCAGGATGCGGCGGTGCTTGGGCAGATCCAACGAACGCGACTTTGGGGCGCGTTCGGGATCAAGTTCGTGCACCCGCCACAACAGCCGATTGATGGTTGCCGTGCGTTGCGCCACAAGGACTTCCCGGCGATCCACCAACAACTTCAACTCCCGCGACACCTCATCATGAGAGGCCACCGGCAGATCGGGTTCACGCAGGTAACCGCGCGCGACTGCTAACGCGTCGATCGGATCAGACTTGCCCCGCGTGCGTGCGCTCGCCCGGGTTTGAGCCATCAACTTCGGCGGTACCCGCACCACCGACTGACCAAAGCCCATCAGGTCACGCTCCAGTCGGGCCGACAAATGCCGGCAATCCTCGATCGCCCACACCACCTCGGCGCCGAAGCGTTCCCGGGCCCACATCACCGCCTCGGCATGGCCCGCAGTGATCGCCTTGACGGTCTTCTCTCCGACCTTGCGCCCGACCTCGTCGACGGCAACGAAAGTGTGGGTGCGCTTGTGTACATCGGCTCCAACAACAACCATGGAGGTTGCCTCCTTCACTGTGAGGTGACGGTTGGGCCGGTCGGCGGACAAACCTCAGTGGGGGCGGTTACCACGCTCCTATCAAGTCACGCCGGCCGGTCCTTCACACCTGATGCCGACAAAACGCATGCCTGCCAACCAGAAGGCGGCACCCACGCTACGAGCCAGACACCAGGTGATCAGGATCCAACCACCGCAACAGGCGGCAACCTCACCCTGACACTGAAGCGACGCTACACCGGCGCCCGTAACGCCGAGCCTGCGTCCAGCGTGGGCATTTCGCGCAGATGAACGCTCTTGACGCGGAATCGACGCCACCTTCGCAGGCTCGACGGCCTGGGCCGTAGGTTGGGGACCATGAGTCAGACAGTGCGCGGCGTCATCTCGCGGAAGAAGGGCGCGCCCGTGGAATTGGTGGACATCGTCGTCCCCGACCCGGGTCCCGGCGAGGCCCTGGTCGACGTCATGGCCTGCGGGGTCTGCCACACCGACCTCACCTACCGGGACGGGGGCATCAATGACGAGTATCCATTCCTGCTCGGCCACGAGGCCGCCGGCCGGGTTGAAGCCGTCGGACCCTGGGTGACAGCGGTCGAGCCGGGGGACTTCGTGGTCCTGAACTGGCGCGCCGTATGCGGCCAGTGCCGCGCCTGCAAACGCGGCAGGCCCGCCTACTGCTTCGACACCTTCAACGCCGAACGGAAAATGACGCTGACCGACGGCACCGAGCTGACCCCGGCGCTGGGCATCGGCGCCTTCGCCGACAAGACGCTGGTGCACTCGGGGCAATGCACCAAGGTCGACCCGCAGGCCGATCCGGCCGTCGCGGGCCTGCTCGGATGCGGAGTGATGGCCGGGTTGGGCGCCGCAATCAACACCGGCGCGGTCGACCGCGCCGACACCGTCGCGGTCATCGGCTGCGGCGGTGTCGGCGATGCCGCCATCGCGGGGGCCGCGCTGGTCGGCGCGCGGCGCATTATCGCCGTCGACACGGACAACACCAAGCTGGACTGGGCGCGCCAGTTCGGCGCCACGCACACGATCAATGCCCGAGACCTCGATGTCGTCGAGACCATCCAGGACCTCACCGACGGTTTCGGTGCGAACGTCGTCGTCGACGCCGTGGGCCGGCCCGAAACCTGGAAGCAGGCCTTTTACGCCCGAGATCTTGCGGGAACCGTTGTGCTGGTCGGGGTTCCGACCCCCGACATGCGCCTGGACATGCCGCTGCTGGATTTCTTTTCGCACGGCGGCTCGCTGAAGTCGTCGTGGTACGGCGACTGCCTGCCCGAACGTGACTTCCCCACCCTGATCGACCTCTATCTCCAGGGCAGGCTTCCGCTGGAGAAGTTTGTTTCCGAGCGAATCGGGCTAGAGGATGTCGAGGAGGCGTTTCACAAGATGCATGGAGGAACCGTATTGCGTTCGGTCGTGGTGCTGTAATGGTAGCCATCGATCGCGTCATCACTCACGGCACCTTTGAGCTCGACGGCGGCAGTTGGGAAGTCGACAACAACATCTGGCTCGTCGGCGACAACTCCAACGTCGTCGTCTTCGACGCCGCCCACGATGCGACGCCGATCATCGAAGCCGTGGGCGGCCGCCACGTGGTGGCGGTGGTGTGCACGCACGGTCATAACGACCACGTGACGGTCGCTCCGGAGCTCGGCGAGACCCTCGACGCGCCGGTGCTGCTTCACCCGGCCGACGAGGTCCTGTGGCGAATGACCCACCCGGACAAGAGCTTTCGTTCCGTGTCCGACGGCGAGACCCTGACCGTCGGCGGAACCGAACTGCGGGCGCTGCACACCCCGGGGCATTCCCCCGGATCGATGTGTTGGTACGTGTACGACCTGGGTGTGGTGTTCAGCGGCGACACACTGTTCTCCGGAGGCCCCGGTGCCACCGGGCGTTCCTATTCGGATTTCCCGACGATTCTGCAGTCGATCTCAGAGCGACTCGGCAAGCTGCCCGGCAGCACGGTCGTGCATACCGGACACGGCGACAGCACCACCGTGGGCGACGAGATGGTTCACTACGAGGAGTGGGTGGCCCGCGGCCACTGATCCCTGACCGCGAGCGTGCGCAATTGCCGATGATACCGCCGTGCCGTTGTACAGACCTGCACGCTCGCCGGCCGTGGGGTCAGTGACCCTCGAGGATCCGGCGCTTCTCGGCCTCGAACTCCTCCTGAGTCAGCGCCCCCGAATCCCGCAGTGCGGCCAGCGTTTTGAGTCGCTCGAGGCGCACGCCCTCGTCACCGGGTTCGTAGGCCGAGGAAACATGGAAGTAAGGGTTAGCCGCTACCACCGCCTTGCGTCGGGTCCGGCGCAACCACATACCCGACGCGATCGAACCGACCAGTCCGGCGACGAACGTCGCGACGAACAACCACACCAGATAGCCGTAGGACCCTTTGTGGCCGAAGGCCAGTCGCGGGTCGATGTACCCGTTGACTTTGCCGTCGGTCGTCACATTGTAGGTGCCACTGGCGGCAATCTGGGCGACCCACACCCGCACATGGCTGTCATTGTTGACCGTCGTTGTGCTGCCGATGCTTTCGGTGACGACCGGCTGGGCAACCCCTTCGGGCGGGGTGATCGTCACGCCGAGCGGTGGCACCGGCAGCCCCCCGTTGGGACTGCCCATCACCACCGTGTGCAGGTTGATGGTGACCTCACCGGCGGGCAGGTACAAGCTTGCCGACCCCGGGACCGGCACCTCCCCGTAAGCGTTGTACTTGTCCAAGAAGAACGTGTTGAGCACCAGGGCGACGATGAACCCGCCCACCGACACGGCCGTCAGCACTATGGCTGCGACCAACGAAAACCGTGCCAGCCCTCTGCCGCTCACCCAGGCAGTGTGTCACCGCGAGCCAGGCGCCGCCAGCCCCGGAACGCGACGACGACGGCCCCGCCGAGGACGACAAACGCCATTACCGGCACCCAGTCACCCAGCCTTCGATAGATCGTGGCGTTGGCCCCCAACGGCACGCCGACCACAACGGCTCCCCGGAAATTCGACGGACACCATGCCAGCCGGTGTCCGCGCGAGTCGAAGGCCGACGTGTCGCCGGATAGCCCGACGTGCACCGCTGGGAGGCCCGACTCGACGGCACGCACCGCGGGGTGGGCGGCCAACTGTGGCTGCGCCCAACTCCCTTGGAACGACGAGGTGGAACTCTGGTACACCAGCAGCGCGGCACCGAGCCCGGCCTCGCGACGGGCGAGGTCGGGGTAAAGGGTCTCGTAGCTGATCAACGGCCCGATGGACAGGGTGCCCGCGCGCAGCACCGCGATGCCACTGCCCCGCTGCCGGTCCTCGGCCGCGGCCCTCGTGTAACGTGCGACCCACCCGAAAACCGTTCGCAGCGGCACGTATTCGCCGAACGGCACCAGCCGGGTCTTCTGGTAGCTGCCCAAGGAGCCGTGCTCGCCGACGAGCACGGCCGACTTGTAGATGCCCCCGGCCGGTGTGGGCGCGTCGACATTGACCAGCAGGTCGGCGCCGACCCGTCGCGACAGTTCGGTGAGCCGCGCCAACACCTCAGGGTGCCCATGCAGATCGGACCCCACGCTGCTTTCTCCCCAGACCACGAGATCCGGACGCTGGGCCGCGACCGTCGCGGTGAGTTCCTCACCGGCCGCCAGACGGGCGCCGGACTCGGCGATGTCGCCGGGCTGAACCAACGCCACCCGCACGGTGGTACCGCCGGTCGGCGTGGGCCCCAGCAAATACCAGGCCGGGCCCACCACCGCGCACGCCAGCAGACCCGCCAGCGCGCCAAGTCGGGCCGACGCGTCCCGGTGCACGACCGCGCCGACGACAGCTGTATTCGCCGCCACCAGAAGGAAACTCGTCAGCCATACCCCGCCCAAAGACGCCGACGCCAGTGTGACGGGCTGGGCCGCTTGTGAAGCGCCCAGCGGCGCCCATGGTCCACCGAGCTCGGGCCGGGATCGCACCACTTCGGCCGCAACCCAGGCGCACGGCAACACCGCCGAGGCGGAAGCCGTTCGACCTACCCCGACGGGCGCCGACAACAACCAATGAGCCAACCAGCCCCATGGCAGCCACAGCGCGCCCAACCCGATGGCCAACACCACCAGCGCCGGTCCGATGTCGGTCACCACCCAGTACTGGCTGGCCAGAACAAACCCCGCGGCCCCCCACCACGCCCGCACCGATGCCTCCCACCGCGTGGTCGCCCGCCGCACCACCAAGAGCAGCGGCACCACGCCGCACCAGCCCAGCCACCACCAGGCGGGCACCGGAAACGCGAGCGCGGGCAGCGCGCCGAGCACCAGTGCGGCCGCCCTGCCGGGGATGCGCTGTCTACGGGCGCTCACAAAGAGCAGACTAGGACGGGTCGCCTACCGAACAAGGAGTGATAAGCATGGCCAACGATCTCGTCGCCACCGTGCCTGACCTATCCGGGAAGCTGGTGATCATCACCGGAGCCAACAGCGGTCTGGGCTTCGGGCTGGCGCGGCGGCTCTCAGCCGCAGGCGCTGACGTCGTGATGGCGATCCGCAATCGCGCCAAGGGTGAAAAGGCGATCGAGGAAATCCGCAGTACGGTTCCCGACGCCAAGCTGACCATCAAATCCCTCGACCTGTCGTCGCTGGCCGCGGTGGCCGCATTGGGCGAGCAGCTCAACGCCGAGGGCCGACCGATCGACATCCTGATCAACAACGCCGGCGTCATGGCACCGCCCGAACGCGACACCACCACCGACGGCTTCGAATTGCAGTTCGGCAGCAATCATCTCGGACACTTCGCGCTGACAGCGCACCTGCTGCCGCTGCTGCGCGCCGCGAACCGCGCGCGCGTCGTCTCGCTGAGCAGCCTGGCCGCCCGCCTGAACGCGAAAATTCACTTCGACGACCCGCAGTTCGAGAAGTCGTATTCGGCGATGACCGCGTACGGCCAGTCGAAGTTGGCCGTATTGATGTTCGCCCTGGAGCTGGACCGCCGCAGCCGCCAGGGCGGGTGGGGCATCGTGTCCAATGCTGCCCATCCGGGGTTGACCAAGACGAACTTGCAGATTGCGGGACCCTCGCACGGCCGCGAGCGGCCCGCGTTGATGGAGCGGCTGTATAAGGCATCGTGGCGTTGGACGCCGTTTTTATGGCAGGAAATCGACGAAGGGATCCTGCCGGCGCTGTATGCGGCCGCCGCGCCGCACGCCGAAGGCGGCGCGTTCTACGGGCCGCGCGGCTTTTACGAGGCCGCGGGCGGGGGTGTCGCGCCGGCGAAGGTGCCCGCGAATGCCCGCAACGAGGACGACTGCCGGCGGCTGTGGGAGCTTTCCGAGCAGCTCACCGGTGTCAGCTACCCGACTCGGAGCTGACAGTGAGCTGACAGTGAGCTGACAACCACCGCCGCGATTATCGTGAGCCCATGCGGCCCGAACCCCGAATGCCGGAGTCGAGCATTGTGGTCCGGCCAGAGCCGATGGACTCGGCGACGTTCACCCAGTCGTCGCGGTTGCAGGCCGCCGGCCTGGCCCAAGCGATCGCGGAGCTCGAGCGCGCAGCCGAAGAAGTGCCTCTCCCCCCGCATCCGCAGCCGATCGCCGTCGCCGACTACGGCGCTGCCAACGGGCATAATTCGCTGAAGCCGTTGTCGGCGGCAATCGCAGTGCTGCGCCGGCGCACCCGTCACGATCACCCAATCCTGGTGGCGCACACGGATCTTCCGGACAACGATTTCACTGCCCTGTTTCGGACGTTGGCCGAGGACCCGGACAGCTACCTGCACATGGACGCGGCAAGTTACGCCTCCGCGATCGGCCGGTCCTTTTACGGACAGATCCTGCCCTCCAAATCGGTGAACCTCGGCTGGACAGCGTGGGCGATGCAATGGCTGCGCCGGATTCCGTGCGAGCTTCCCGATCACCTGCACGTCGGCTACAGCAGCGACGATGTGGCAAGGGCGGCGTATGCCCATCAGGCCGGCCTCGACTGGCATGACTTCGTGGCGTTCCGCGGGCGCGAGTTGGCCCCCGAAGGGCGGCTCGTGGTATTGACTCAGGCCGCCGACCAGGACGGCAGTCCCGGCTTCGAAGCGTTGCTCAACGCGATCGTCGCGGCGCTGGACAATCAGGCGCGCGACGGGCTGCTGAGCAAGCAAGAGTTGCGCCGCATGGCCCTCCCCGCTTTTGCCCGCAGCGAGAAGGACCTTCGCGATCCCTTTTCGCCCAGGGGCCGGTTCGAGGGCTTGACGATCGACCGACTCGAGCTGTTCACCGCCGAGGACCGATTCTGGGCCCGCTTCCAAAGCGACGACGACGCAGAGGCTTTCGGCGCGCAGTGGGCCGGGTTCGCGCGCGCCGCCCTGTTCCCATCGTTGGTGACCGCGCTCGACGGTGACCCCAGCGATCACCGGGCGATCGAGTTCGTCGAACAATTGCAGGCCGCGGTCGCGAAGAGTTTGTCGAGCGCGCCCCAACCGGTACGGATTCCGCTCGCCACCGTGGTCCTGGTCAAGCGAGCACGGTCATAATCTCTCGAAAACCGTGCGGTACAGACTGTTTGATGCCAGCGCTTAGCTCGACAGGGGATGCTTCCCCAATCCTTTTGCCGCCGTCACGGCGCCGGGACCGTCAGAATGGGCGTCTGCATCGTCATCGCGGTAGTTCAGCCACTCCGTCGACGCGTATGCGTCGGGCGGTTCGGCAGGCGCATTGGACACAGCGTGATCACCGCGGGGGTGCTTCCACACCCATGCCGCGATGCCACCCAACAGCGCGAGAACCGCACCCAACCCGACGATGACCCACGGCAGGTGACTATTGGCGGGAGCGGCGGGCCTCTCGATCGCGGTGTTGATGTACTGGTGTCCGTCGTCCCGCTGACCCACGCCCGGCAGGGTCTGCGTCGAATTGACCGTCAATTCCGGCGGGCCGCCGTCGGGATTCGAAGAGCGCCGGCAGGCCGATGGCGCCTAGGCGCCGCGCTGCGGGCGATGGCTGCACACGTAACGCCCAGGCCCCGACTCACAGGCCCTCGTTCGCTTGCGACGCATTTCCGTGATCCAGGCCCATTCACACCCCGAAACGAGAGTTTCAGCACAACACCGCATTGGGTAACCGCTCGGGATAGTCGGAACTGCGACTGTTAGGGGTTGCGCATGAGCGTGCAAGACGACAAGGCGACAGAAAAAGACGCCGAAAAAGACACCGAACAAGACACCGAAAAAGACGCTGCACAAGACAGCGGCGCTGGAGACGGCGAGGAGCAGCGGGCCACCAACCGGTCCGAGAAGCCGGAGCCCGACGAAGAGGACAAGAAGAAGGCCGCCGAGATGATGACGGCTTACGAAGACCGGCCGACTTTGGTGCTGCCCGGGACGGGTCGCATGGTGACGGGCACGGCGGTCAACGACTGGCTGGATGACGACGGCAATCCCAAGTTCGAAATTCCCGACGACGCCAGCGAGGACCACAAGGCACAGGCCAAGGAAGCCCGCGACGACGAGGACAAGAAGAACCAAGTTGAGGAGGACAAAGCCCTCAACGAGGAATTGAGGAAGGCCGGCGCGGAAGAGAACAAGGGCGAGGAAAGCTCGTCCAAGCGCTGATGGGAAACAATTCTCCGAGCTGATCAGCGCCCGTGAGCCGCGATCAGGTCGGCTAGGGTCGGGATTCCGCCGAGTCCGGGGATCGGTGCGTTGATCCCTGGGATTCGCGGTAGGGAAGGAATGGCGGGAGCGGCTGGGATCCGCGGAATCGGCGGAGCCAGGTGTGCGGCCGGCGAGCGCGGTATCGGCGGCGACGGAGCCTGAGGACTTTCCGGAGCCGGGGGCGGCGCGGCTGTTGGCGTTTCCGCGGTGGGCGGGTCCGCCGGGGTGGCCGAGGGCGCGGGTGCCTGCGGTGTGGCCTGCGGTTGCGGACTCGGGTCAGCGGGCGCAGCCGTGTTTGTGCTGTGGGCCGGGGTCGTCGTTGTGCCGTCCGAGCGCAATTCGATGGCCAGCGCGGTGCCCAGCAGCAGAATTAGCGCCGCACTGACAATCGCCACCGCCGGCAGCCGATACCACCGGCGGCGTCGCTTCTTGGGCTCCGGGTCAGCG
>NZ_JAFBAT010000190.1 GCF_019247615.1 Mycobacterium sp.
CGGCATGGCCCGTCGGGCCGAACGTGCGACGCTTGCCTATCAGGATAAGCGCTGGCATGCGGGTCGCCAAAATGCATCAGGGCGCCGCTCGAGCGAAATCTGCTCTTTCGCGCCACGAGCGCAACCGGGCTGCGAAAAATCGCGCCGGATTTCGCAGCGTGGTAGCGCTCGCGAGAATCGGGTCGCGCCGCCCCGACCATGAGCCGCGCGGACGGCGGGAGACGATCACTGGTGCGTCACGGTTGCGGCACTATGAGGCGCCTTGACGCGACACCGGCCACAACCGCTAACCTACCGGTTGGTTGGTTGATTGGAGGCGCGGATGGTCGCTGGTGGTCGCGGTCCTGTCCGGATCGCGAACTGCTCCGGCTTCTACGGGGACCGGCTGTCGGCGATGCGCGAAATGCTCACCGGGGGTGGCCTGGACTACCTCACCGGCGATTACCTGGCCGAGCTGACCATGCTGATCCTCGGCCGCGACCGGATGAAGCATCCCGAGCGCGGCTACGCCAAGACGTTCTTGGCCCAGCTCGAGGACTGCCTGGGCGAGGCGCACGACCGCGGCGTTCGCATCGTCGCCAACGCGGGCGGCCTGAATCCCGCCGGGCTGGCCGACGCGGTACGGGCCCTGGCCGAGCGCCTGGGCGTGCCGGCCCAAATTGCCCACGTCGAAGGCGACGACCTGCAACCGCGTGCGGCGGAACTCGGCCTCGGCACGCCGCTAACCGCCAACGCCTATCTGGGCGCGTGGGGCATCGTCGACTGCCTCAACGACGGCGCCGACGTCGTGGTCACCGGCCGGGTCACCGACGCCTCGGTGATCGTCGGGGCGGCGGCGGCCCACTTCGGCTGGGGACCCACCGACTACGACGCGCTCGCGGGAGCGGTGGTTGCCGGACACGTGATCGAGTGCGGCGTGCAGGCGACCGGGGGCAACTACGCGTTTTTCACGGAAGTGGCCGATTTGACCCACGCGGGGTTCCCGCTGGCGGAGGTCTATCCCGACGGTTCGTCGGTGATCACCAAGCACCCGGGCACCGGCGGGCTGGTCAGCGTTGACACCGTGACGGCGCAGTTGCTCTACGAGGTCACCGGCGCCCGCTACGCCAACCCCGACGTCACCGCTCGCATGGACACCGTCGAGCTCTCGGCCGAAGGCGCCGACCGGGTGCGCGTCAGCGGGGTGCTCGGCGAACCGCCGCCCCCCACGCTGAAGGTGTCGCTGAACACCATCGGCGGTTTCCGCAACGCCATGACCTTCGTGCTGACCGGGCTGGACATCGAGGAAAAGGCGGCGTTGGTGCGCCGCCAGCTCGAGGCCGCGCTGACGGTCAAACCTGCCGAACTGCAATGGTCCCTGGCCCGCACCGACCACACGGATGCGGACACCGAAGAGGCCGCCAGCGCACTGTTGCACTGCGTCGTCCGCGATGCCGACCCCGCCAACGTCGGGCGTCAATTTTCCTCAGCAGCAGTAGAATTGGCGCTTGCCAGCTATCCCGGATTTCACGTGACCGCCCCGCCGGGCGAGGGACAGGTCTACGGCGTCTTCACGCCGGGCTACGTCGACGCCAAAGAGGTGCCGCACATCGCGGTGCACGCCGACGGCACTCGAGTCGAGATCCCTTGCGCCACGGAAACTTTGGACCTGGCGCCGGTCGATCCACCCTCGTTGCCGGAGCCGTTGCCGGCCGGTCCGACGCGGCGCGTGCAGCTGGGCCGCATCGCGGGAGCCCGCAGCGGCGACAAGGGCGGGTCGGCCAACGTGGGAGTCTGGGTACGCTCCGACGACCACTGGCGCTGGCTTGCCAACACGCTGACGACCGACCTGCTCATCGAGCTGCTGCCCGAGGCGGCGGATTTCCCGGTGACCCGCCACCTGCTGCCCAACTTGCGCGCCGTCAACTTCGTCATCGACGGCATTCTCGGCCAGGGCGTCGCCTATCAGGCGCGCTTCGATCCCCAGGCCAAGGGCCTGGGTGAATGGCTGCGCGCGCGCCACCTCGACATCCCGGAGAGGCTCTTATGAGTATGTGGACTACCCCGGAGCGCGAGCAGTTGCGCAAGACGGTGCGCTCGTTCACGGAACGCGAGATCTTGCCCCACATCGACGAGTGGGAACGTACCGGCGAGTTGCCGCGCGAGCTGCATCGTCGCGCCGGGGCGGCCGGGTTGCTGGGCGCGGGCTTCCCCGAATCGGTCGGCGGTGGCGGCGGGGACGGCGCCGACTCGGTGATCATCTGCGAGGAGGTGCATCAGAGCGGGGCGCCCGGCGGTGTCTTCGCGTCACTGTTCACCTGTGGAATCGCGGTGCCACACATGATCGCCTCGGGGGATGAACGGCTGATCGACACCTTCGTCCGGCCGACGCTGGCCGGCGACAAGATTGGAGCGCTCGCCATCACCGAGCCCGGCGGCGGCTCCGACGTCGGACACCTGCGCACCACGGCAGTTTTACAGACAGGAGCTGCCGGCGACCACTACGTCATCAACGGTGCCAAGACCTACATCACGTCGGGGGTGCGCGCCGACTACGTCGTCACCGCAGTCCGCACGGGCGGTAGCGGAGCCGCCGGGATTTCGCTGATCGTGGTCGAGAAGGGCACCCCCGGATTCGACGTCACCCGGAAGCTGGACAAGATGGGCTGGCGGTCCTCCGACACGGCCGAGCTGTCCTACAACGACGTGCAAGTGCCCAGGGCCAACCTCATCGGCGTGGAGAACAGTGGATTCGCCCAGATCGCCCAGGCCTTTGTCGCCGAGCGAATTGCCCTTGCCACGCAGGCATATTCGAGCGCGCAACGCTGCCTGGACATCACCGCGCAATGGTGTCGCGACCGGGAGACGTTCGGCCGCCCGCTGATCTCGCGGCAGTCGGTGCAAAACACGCTGGCCGAGATGGCGCGGCGCATCGACGTCGCCCGGGTCTACGCGCGCCACGTCGTGGAAAGACAACTGGCCGGCGAGACCAACCTGATCGCGCAGGTCTGCTTCGCCAAGAACACCGCCGTCGAGGCCGGGGAATGGGTTGCCCACCAAGCCGTTCAGCTGTTCGGCGGCCTGGGCTACATGGCCGAGTCCGAGGTCGAGCGCCAATACCGGGACATGCGCATCCTGGGCATCGGCGGCGGAACCACCGAAATCCTCACCGCGCTGGCCGCGAAAACCCTGGGATATCAATCATGATGGCACCGCCTCTGGTTCCCGCACTGCATCGCCGGCGGTGGTCATGACCGTGCTGCAGTCCACGCTCGATCCCGGTTCGGCTTCCTATGCCGAGGCGGCGTCCGCGGCGACCGCCAAGCTCGCCGAGATCGGTGACGAACTCGCCAAAGCAATGGCTGGCGGCGGGCCCAAATACGTCGAGCGTCACCACGCCCGCGGCAAGCTGACCCCACGGGAACGTGTCGAGCTGCTCGTGGACCCCGATTCCCCCTTCCTGGAGCTCAGCCCGCTCGCCGCCTGGGGCAGCGCGTTCACCGTCGGCGCCAGTCTGGTGACCGGTATCGGCGCGGTGTCCGGTGTTGAATGCATGATCGTCGCCAACGACCCGACGGTCAAAGGCGGCACCAGCAATCCCTGGACATTACGGAAGATACTGCGGGCCAACCAGATCGCCTTCGAGAACCGGCTGCCCGTGATTTCGCTCGTGGAATCCGGCGGGGCCGACCTGCCCACCCAGAAGGAGATCTTCATCCCCGGCGGACAGATGTTCCGCGACCTGACCCGGCTATCG
>NZ_JAFBAT010000223.1 GCF_019247615.1 Mycobacterium sp.
GATGGGCACCGTTCACCGCGTCGGGTCTGGCCCAGTGGGGTCCCCCGGCGACCAAAGATTTCCTCGGGATCGCTCCCGGCAAGGAAGCAGTTCGCGAGCTGCGGTCGATCCTGACCGCCGTTCGCGGCGACAACGAATTCGACATCAACCGCCTGCGCGGACTCCTGAAAGTGGCACGGTCATGAGCATTTCCGTCTATCGCACCTCCGACACCTGGTGGGCCGGCACGCCCGACGCCGTCGCCAAAATCGACACGTCGGCGTCGACGACCGCGCAGCTGCTCGCCGACCGGGCGGCCATCGAACGAGCTGCCCTGAGCACCGATACCGTGGCGGTAGCCAGCCTCGATCTGCTGGCACCGGTCACCGCGCCGTGCCGCGTTGTCGCGCAGATGACGAACTACGCCTCGCACGTCGAGGACACGGGCGGGAACCCAAAGACCGTGCCGCTCACGTTCTTTCGCAAGGCGTCGGGATCGGTCAGCGGCCCGGACGACGACATCGTCAAGCCGGACCATGTGCGGCTCCTCGACTACGAGGTGGAGATCGGTCTGGTGATCGGGCGCGACATGCCGGTCGGCACGACGATCACGGCCGACAACCTCGCCGACTACGTCTGCGGGCTGGTCGTCACCAACGACGTATCCGCGCGCGACGTGCAGCTGACGAAAACCCAGTTCTACGAATCGAAGTCGTATCCCAGCTTCACACCGGTGGGCCCCGCGCTGGTCCTGGTCGACGCCGACGAGCTGGCCCGCTTCGACGACTTGCGCCTGCAGCTGCGGGTCAACGAAGAACTTCGCCAGAACAGCACGGTCAAGAACGACATGATCTACCGGCCCGTCCAGGCGCTCGCAGCCCTCGCCCGCTTCCAGCGGCTGTCGCCCGGCGACCTGGTGCTCACCGGCACGCCGGTGGGGACGGCCCTGTCCGCCCCCCCGAAGCCGGTGCAGAAGCTGGTGTCGCTGCTTCCCGACGACGTCAAGTGGAGGCTGTTCTTCGCCGGACAGGCCAAGAACCCCAAATACCTTCACGACGGCGACATCGTCGAGGCGACCGTCGCCACCGACGACGGCAAGATCGACCTCGGCACCCAGCACAACACCGTGAGATTCGCATGACCGACATTCCCCACTTCGTCCCGGTGGTGATCGTGGGCGCCGGCCCCGTGGGCGTCACGACCGCGACGATCCTGGCCCAATACGGCGTCGACTGCCTGCTGCTCGATCGCTGGGCGAACGTCTACCCGCAGCCGCGCGCGGTGCACATCGACGACGAAGTCCGCCGCATCATTGCCCGGCTGGGTATCGACGACCAGTTCGCCGCGATCTCGCGTCCCGCGCGGGGACTGCAGCTGCGGGACCCGAACATGAACGTGCTCAGCCAGTTTCGCCGCGAAGAACTCGAAACCGCCAACGGCTACCCCCAGGCCAACATGTTCGACCAGCCCGAGCTGGAAGCGCTGCTGCGGTCGAACCTCAAGCACTACCCGCACGCGGTGTTTCGCGGCGACTCGGAGGTTACCGACATCGTTCAGCTCAACGCGAACCGCGTGCGGGTGACATACGCCGACCGAGAAACCGGCACCGGGCACCGCGTCGAGACGTCATATCTGCTCGGATGCGACGGCGCCAACAGCCTGGTGCGTTCGGCGATCGGCGCGACGATGGGCGACATGGGCTTCGAACAGCGCTGGCTTGTGGTCGATGTGACGACCGACGCCGAACTCAACCAGTGGGACGGCGTGCACCAGGTGTGCGACCCGCACCGCGCCGGGACCTTCATGCGGGTCGGACCGAGCAGGTATCGCTGGGAGTTTCGGCTGCTGGCCGACGAAACCGTCGACGACTTCGGCACGATTGCGACGCTGTATTCGCTCATCCGGCCGTGGGTGCAAGGGGTCTCGCCGGAATGCATGGAGCTGGTCCGGGTCGCGGAGTACACCTTCCGCGCCAAGGTGGCCGACCACTGGCGCCGCGACAACGTCTTCCTGCTGGGCGACGCGGCCCACCTCACTCCGCCGTTCATCGGCCAGGGCTTGTGCGCCGGGCTTCGCGACGCCATGAACCTCGGCTGGAAGCTCGCCGCAGTGGTCAACGGCTGGCTGCCGGAAAGCGTGCTCGACAGCTACGAGGACGAGCGGAAACCCCACGCGACGTACATGATCCGCTTCGCCCTCGCGATGGGTCTGACCATGACGGCCGGCGGGGAGGTGGGTAACCACTTGCGGCGCATGCTGGTGCCGCGGCTGCACCTGATCCCCGGCGTGCGCGACAAGGTCACCGACAGCAAGACGCCGGCGCTTCGCCGCAGCGCACTGGTGCTCAAGCGTGGCCGTCGCCGCGGGCTGGCCGGGCGGCTGTGCCCGAATCCCGTTCTGGCGGAGGGCAAACGATTCGACGAGGTGGTCGGGACACGGTTCGCCGTCGTGACTTCCGGGTCGCTGTCCACCCAGCAGAGGGACGAATTGGGCCGCCGGGGCGCCGTCGTCGTCGCTGCCGAACCCGGCAGCGAACTCGCCCGTTGGCTGCGACGCGGGCACGCGATCGCCGCAGTCGTGCGGCCCGACGGAACGGTGATGTATGCGGTCGGGAATGTCGGCGAGATCAGCCGCCGCCTGCCCGACTTCCCGCGCAGCCGCGCCGATGCCTAGACGGGCCGCGAGTTGGTCGACTCCACGGCGGCATCACTTCCTCTGACGGGCCACACGTGCGGTAATGCTTCTCAAGAGGTGAGACGTTACGAGTGCGAGGAGCGCCTGTGCGCGGTGGTCGATTAGTTCAACTTATCGCGATTGGCGGTGTGGCGGGCTTAGCGGCGTGCGGCAACACCACGCGGAGCTCCACCGCGGAGACGCCCTCGGGGCCGCCATCTATCGGCAGCGAGCCGTTCGGTCAGGTCGACGGGACCGCGGTGAGCCGCTACACGCTCGTCAGCGGGCGGGGGACACGGGTGCGAATCCTGACCTACGGCGGCATCATTCAGTCGGTTGAGGTGCCTGATCGAAGCGGACACATCGACAACGTGGTGCTCGGCTTCCCCACCCTCGCCGGCTACCTGAACAACACGGGAGCCGCCAAGACCTATTTCGGCGCGATCATCGGCCGCTACGGCAACCGGATCGCCCGTGGAACGTTCTCGTTGAACGGCGCTGAGTATCGGCTGCCCGCCAACAACAACGGCAACAGCCTGCATGGCGGCACCGAAGGCTTCGATACGAAGGTGTGGCAGGCCAGCCCGCAGAGCGGCAAAGACACCGTCGCCCTGAAGCTCGAATATGTCAGCCCCGCGGGCGAAATGGGCTATCCCGGGACGCTGACGGTCACGGTCACCTACACCCTGAACCAGAACAACGAACTGCTCATCAACTACCGCGCCGCCACCGACGCACCGACCATCGTCAACCTGACCAATCACAGCTACTTCAACCTGGCGGGAGAGGACGCGCTCGACATCTACGGCCAGAAGCTGACCATCAACGCCGACAACTACACTCCGACCGACGAAACCCAGATTCCCACCGGGCAGATCGCCCCGGTGAAGGGCACACCGTTCGACTTCACGTCACCCACGGCGATCGGCGCGCGGATCACCGCAAATGACCCGCAGCTGCTGCTGGCTCACGGCTACGACCATAACTGGGTGATCAACCGCGGCAACAACGTTGGCCTGGCCCGGGCGGCGAGGGTAGAGGATCCGCAGACCGGGCGCACGCTGACCGTCTCCACGACCGAACCCGGTGTGCACGTCTACACCGCCAACTTCATCGACGGGGCGTTCACCGGCACCAGCGGGCACATCTACCGGCAGGGCGCGGGATTCACGATGGAGACCCAGCATTACCCGGATTCGCCCCATCACCCGGGCTTCCCGACCACCACGCTGAACCCGGGCCAAACATACGACTCGACAACCATTTTCGCCTTTGGCACCGCCTAGGTGGCCGGCGCGGCCTTACCCGGCCCCACAAGCAGGCCCGAGGGCAGCATGCGCAGCATTGCGCGCCGTTCGCGAGCGAATCGTGAGCCGCGCTGCACAATGACATCGTGCTGACCGCGAAATCTGGGTTCATCGAGGACCCATGGTGAGCTCACCGCCGTGGAAGGGGCATGGAAGTGCACGGATTCGGCTTCGACACCCTGGCCCTGCTGACCGCGGCAGGTTTCGCCGGTCCGCTGCTGGCCGCGCTGCCGCGCCTGCGGATACCGGTGATCATCGGTGAGCTGACCGCGGGGCTCATCATCGGCAGGACCGGTTTCGGCATCGTCGACGACACCAACCCGACGTTTGAGTTGTTCGCGAACATCGGCTTCGCGCTGGTGATGTTCGTTGTGGGCACTCATGTTCCGGTCCGGGACCCGGCGCTGCGCTCGGCGGTGCCCCGGGCATTGGCGCGCGTGCTGGTGATCGGTGCCGTCGCGGCGGGGATCGGCGCCGCACTGGCCGCGGGATTCGGGACCCACCACGGGCCGCTCTACGCGGTAATGTTGGCCTCGTCGTCGGCCGCCGTGGCACTGCCGGTGATGGATTCGCTGCGATTAACCGGCCCGCAAGTGCTCTCAGCGACCGTGCAGATCGCCATCGCCGATGCGGCGTGCATCGTGTTGCTGCCGTTAGTGATCGACTTACGGCGGGCGCCGATCGCGGCGCTCGGGGCGCTGGCGATCGCATGCTGCGCGGTAGTGCTGTTCTTGGCTCTGCGCGCCCTCGACCGCAAGGGCTGGCGTCAACGCGCACACGACTATTCCGAGAAGCACCGTCTCGCGCTGGAATTGCGGATCAACCTGCTCATCCTGTTCGCCCTGGCGGCGCTGGCCGTGAGCACCCATGTGTCGATCATGCTGGCGGGCTTCGCGCTGGGTCTGGTGATCGCTTTGATCGGCGAACCACGGCGCCTGGCGCGCCAGCTGTTCGGTATCACGGAGGGGTTCTTCAGCCCGTTGTTCTTCGTCTGGCTCGGCGCTTCGCTGCAGGTGCGCGAGCTTGGTTCGCACCCGAGGCTCATTCTGTTGGGCCTCGCGCTGGGCCTGGGTGCCGTCTTGGCGCATTGCGCGGGCAAGCTGCTGGGTCAGCCGCTGACCCTTGCCGTGCTCACGGCAGCGCAACTCGGCGTGCCGGTGGCCGCCGCCACGATCGGCGCCCAACAACACCTTTTGGTCCCGGGCGAAGCATCGGCTTTGATGTTCGGCGCCCTGCTGACAATTGCCTGCACATCCATCGCGGGCACGCTCGCAACACGCAGGCAGGCCGCCGAAAGCGGATCGGCCCACCCACGCCATGTGACCAAGGGCCCTTGAGCCGGGGACTTGGAGACTTCCGTTTGGCCCTATGGACGCCATCGGACCGGTGGTTGGATGGACCACTAAGCCGCTGGGAGGAGGCTCAGATGGGGTGGGTAGCGCGATCACATGAAATGCCCCTGTACCGCGTCAGCGACCGACTGCACGCCGGTAGCGGCACGGCTCGGTGACGGGGCCGCGGCGCACGCGGTCGCCGATCAGTTGTCGGTCGATGTGACCATCGCGGCCGATGCGGCCGAGGTCTAGGCCCGAGGCGACCCCGTATATGGCCACCGAGGAATTGGCACAAAGTCCTTTCGGCAAGAGCCGTCGTGCCCTCGTGCGGACCGGTCCGATTCCGCGATCGTAGAAATGTGACGACGCTTTACCGAAGGGAACGACCAGCCATGAACGTCCACTTTCCGGATGCCGGCACCGTCCGGACAGTTCTGACGCTGGCATCGCGGGCTCCTTCGGTGCACAACTCGCAACCGTGGCGGTGGCGAGTCGATGCGGCAAGCGTGCACCTGTACGCAGACCCGAGCCGACGACTGCCCAACATCGACCCGGACGGGCGAGACCTGATCCTGAGCTGCGGAGGGGCGCTGCACCACTGCGTGGTCGCCTTCGCCGCCGTCGGGTGGCAGTCCAAGGTGACCCGGCTGCCGAATCCGGCCGACCCGGACCACATCGCGTCGATCGAATTGTCGCCCTACCCAGCCGATCCCGTCGACATAGCGCTGGCCGCGGCCATCCCGCGGCGTCGTACCGATCGCCGCCACTACAGTTCCTGGCCGGTGCCGGTCGGCGACATTGCGCTGATGGCCGCGCGCGCGGCGCGACATGGCGTGACGCTGTGCAAGGTCGAAGACCTCGAAAAGCTGCGAGAGATCGTCGCCCAATCCGTCCGGGACCACATGAACGACGAGTACCTCGCGGAGCTCACGGCATGGAGTGGGCGCTACGCCTCCGTTGCGGGCGTTCCCGCCCGCAACACGCCGCCGCCGGACCCGCACGCGCGCATACCGGGCCGGTTCTTCGCCGGTCCCAGGCTGCCGATGGCACCGGAATCATCCTCCGGCGACGACAACGCGGTCATCCTCGCACTGGGCACCCGGACCGACGACCGGCTGGCGCAGCTCCGCGCCGGTGAGGCCACCAGCGTCGTACTCCTCACCGCCACCTCGGTGGGTTTGGCCAGCTGCCCGGTGACCGAACCATTGGAGATCGCCGCCACCCGCGAGTCCGTCCGCTCCGACGTCTTCGGCGGCGGGGACTACCCACAAATGCTGCTCCGGTTGGGCTGGGCCCCGATCAATGCAGACCCGCTGCCGGCGACACCGCGGCGCGAACTGTCCGAGTTCGTCGAGTGGACCGACGAGTAAAGCCTTGGGGCGCAAGGAAGCTGTGATGGAGCCGTTCACGGCGGTCATGCTGGTGGGCGACGGTGGCCGGACGAACCGATGAATGTGTCGGTGAGCGGATACGGGAACGATTGCGATGTGGCGGTATTCGACGCCGCAGCATTGCGCCGCCTCGTGGAGGTGCTGATCGAGCTGGGCTACCGCGTGATCGGTCCGACGATGCGGGACAACGCGATCGTCCTGGCACAACTGGACTCCGCGGACGACCTGCCGCGCGGCTGGGGCGTCGAAGTCGGTCCCGGGCATTATCGGGTTCGCCGGCGTGACGACGACGCGGCATTCGGGCATTCCGCCGGTCCGCAGTCGTGGAAGCAGTTCCTCCATCCCCCGCGACAGCGACTGTGGGCCGGCACTCATGACGGGGCAAGCGACCCCGAAAGTGACCCCGAAAGCGACGACGAGACAACGAGGTACGCCTTCCTGGGTGTCCGCGGATGTGACCTGGCCGCGATCGCCACCCTCGACCGGGTGCTCGGCCGTTCCGAGTATCCGGACAACGCCTTTGTCAACCGTCGACGGCGGATTTTCGTGGTCGCCGTCAACTGCACGGAACCGGGCGGGCTGTGCTTCTGCGCGTCGATGGGCACCGGACCCGCGGCGGGCCCGGGCTACGACCTTGCGCTGACGGAGCGCATCGCGGGCGACGTGCCGTCCTACGTCGTCGACGTCGGTAGCCAGGAAGGCGCCGACGTGCTCGCCGCGGTGCCGCACCGCGCCGCCGACAGCGCCGAAACAGCTTGTGCGCGAGCCGATGTGGAGGCGGCGGCCGCCAAGATGGGACGGCGAATGCCGGACGCCGATCTGCGGCAGCTGTTAATCGGGTCCCGCGAGTCACCGCAGTGGGAAGAGGTCGCCGGCCGCTGCCTTACCTGCGGCAACTGCACGATGGTGTGCCCGACGTGCTTTTGCACCACCACCGAGGACGTCAGCGACCTCACCGGTGACCACGCCGAGCGCTGGCGACATTGGGCGTCGTGCTTCGAATTCGATTTCACCTACGTCCACGGCGGCGGTAGTGTCCGCCAGTCGGGCGCCTCGCGCTACCGGCACTGGCTGACCCACAAACTCGGCACGTGGCACGACCAGTTCGGAATGTCGGGCTGCGTCGGTTGCGGGCGCTGCATAGCCTGGTGCCCCACCGGCATCGACATCACCGCGGAGATGAACAAGATGGCCGCCGATGAGTGACAACCCGATGGCGCCGGTCCCGTACCGGGTGCGCAGCCGCGTTGTGGAAAGCCCGGATTCGGCGACGTTGTGCCTCGAGCCCGTCGGCGAACCGCTGCGGACACCGCAACCCGGAGAGTTCATGATGCTCTACGCCTTCGGTGTTGGCGAGGCGGCGATCTCGATCAGCGGCGACCCCACCGTCGCCGACGGCTCGATCACCCACACCATCCGAGCCGTCGGGGCGGTCAGTCGCGCCCTCAGTGACGCCGAACCCGGCAGCGTCGTGGGGGTGCGGGGCCCGTTCGGCACCACCTGGGGGCTCGCGGAAGCGACGGGCCGGGATCTGGTCATGGTCGCGGGCGGCGTGGGCTTGTGCCCCCTGCGTCCGGCGGTGTTGGGCTCGCTCGCCGATCGATCGCGCTACGGGAAGGTGACGCTCATCGTCGGCGCCCGCTCCCGGGCGGACTTCGTCTTCGCCAAACAGCTCGAGAAGTGGGCCGAGGACCCGCAGATCGAACTGCACGTCACGGTCGACGTTCCCGTGCAAGGCTGGCGCGGCGAGGTCGGCCTGGTCACCGAGCCGCTGCGTCGGCTGACGCTGGACTCCGCTCGCACCACCGCGTTCTTGTGCGGGCCCGAGCCGATGCTGCGCTTCGGCGCCGGGGCGCTGGTGGCAAAAGGACTGGCACCCAAGGACATTCGCGTCTCACTCGAACGCAACATGCAATGCGGAGTCGGCTGGTGCGGCCATTGCCAGCTGGGCCCGCTGCTGCTGTGCCGCGACGGACCCGTCGTCGGTTACGACGTCGCCGGCCCGCTGCTGACAGTCAAGGAGCTTTAGATGAGCCCGACCACCTTGGCGGTGTGGAAGTTCGCCTCCTGCGACGGCTGCCAGTTGACGCTGCTCGACTGCGAGGACGAGCTACTCACCCTCGCCGACCAGGTGCAGATCGCCACCTTCGCCGAGGCCTCCAGCGCGATGGTCGGCGGCCCATACGACGTGTCACTGGTCGAAGGATCGATCACCACCCACCACGACGAGCAGCGCATCCGCGAGATCCGGGAGCAGTCCAAGCTGCTGGTCACGATCGGCGCGTGCGCCACCGCGGGCGGGGTACAGGCGCTGCGCAACTTCGCCGACGTCGCCGAGTTCGCATCCGTCGTGTATGCGAAACCGGAGTACGTCGACACGCTGGCGACCTCCACGCCGGCGTCGGCGCATGTCAAGGTCGATTACCAGCTGCCGGGCTGCCCGATCGACCGCGGTCAGCTGCTCGACACGTTGGCCGCCCTGCTGATCGGGCGCAAACCCCGGATCCCGTCTAAGACCGTATGCACCGAGTGCAAACTCCGCGGAGTGACGTGCGTCGTTGTGGCCGAAGGCATTCCGTGCCTGGGCCCCGTCACCCACGCCGGCTGCGGAGCGCTGTGTCCGCAGCATCATCGCGGCTGCTTCGGTTGTTTCGGCCCGTCGGCGGCGCCGAGAACCGCGACGTTGATCCCGCTTCTGCGCCGCGACGGGATGTCCGACGGCGCTGTCGACCGGGTGTTCTCCACGTTCAATGTCGCCAGTTTCACCGCAGAGCGGAGCAACCAGTGAATTCGTCCAACCGCACGCTGAGCGTGGGCACGCTGACTCGCGTGGAGGGCGAGGGCGCGCTGCACGTCACGCTCAAGGACGGGACGCTGGAAAGCGTCGAGCTCAACATCTACGAGCCGCCAAGGTTTTTCGAAGCGTTCCTGCGCGGACGCGCCCACACCGAGCCGCCCGATTTGACGGCGCGCGTCTGTGGCATCTGCCCGGTCGCTTACCAGGTCAGTGCCTGCAACGCGATCGAAGACGCCTGCGGTGTCAGGGTGGACGAGGAGATCGTCGCGTTGCGCCGCCTGCTGTATTGCGGCGAATGGATCCACAGCCACGTTCTGCATGTCTATCTACTGCACGCGCCGGACTTCCTGGGCTGCCCCGACATCATCGCCATGGCGCGCGACCACGCGGGCGCCGTCGAGCGCGGCCTGTCGCTGAAGAAGGCGGGCAACCGGCTGATGGAGTTCGTCGGCGGGCGCGCCATACACCCGATCAATGTGCGGCTGGGCGGATTCTATTCGGTGCCAACGCGATCGGCGTTCAAGCCGATCGCCGAAGAGTTGCGGCGGGCGCTGGACGGCGCGTTGGCGACGGTCGAGTGGGTGGCTGGCTTCGAGTTCCCCGACCTCGAGCTGGACCACGAATACCTCGCGCTCACGGCACCGGGACGGTACCCCATTGAAAACGGCACCATCGCGCGCAGCCGCGGCGCGCCCTTCCCGGTCGCCGACTTCGCCGATCACGTCGTCGAGGCGCAGGTGCCGCACTCCACCGCTCTGCACGCGACACTCGACGGCGAGCGCTATCTGGCCGGGCCGATCGCACGGTTCTCGCTGAATTCGTCAACGTTATCGCCGATCGCGGCGCAGGCCGCCGCCCGAGCGGGTCTGTCGGACCAGTGCCGAAATCCCTTCCGCAGCATCGTCGTCCGCGCCGTTGAAGTGGTGTACGCTATCGAAGAGGCACTGCGCATCATCGACGAGTACGAGCGTCCCGCGCGCCCGTTCGTCGACGTTCCGGCCCGCCCCGGCGTCGGTCGCGGTGTCAGCGAGGCGCCGCGCGGCCTCCTGTATCACCGATACCGGATCGGCGACGACGGGTTGGTTTCCGCGGCCACGATCATCCCGCCGACCTCGCAGAACCAGGCGGCAATCGAAGCCGACCTGGCCCGCCTCGTTTCCGACAATCTCTCGCTCGACGATGCCGCGCTGACGGCCCTGTGCGAGCAGTTGATCCGCAGCTACGATCCCTGCATCTCGTGTTCGGCACACTTCTTGACGCTGACGGTGCAGCGAGATTGAACAGCGATGACCGGTGAGGTCGTGGTTGTCGGCCTCGGCAACAGCTATCGCAAGGACGACGGCGTGGGCGCGGCCGCCGCCGCAGCGCTGCATCTGCTTGCGCTGCCGCATGTCCGGGTGGTGACCGGCATCGCGGAACCGACGGAGCTGCTCGAGGTGTGGTCGGGTGCCCGCCTGGTCGTGGTGATCGATGGCGCGGCCGCGACGCCGCCGACCCCGGGCCGCGTCCGTCGCTGCCAGCTGAGCGATGTGGTCTGCGGACCCGGGAAATTGAGTTGCCACCGCGTCGATATCGGCCCCGCCCTGGAATTGGGCAAGGTACTCGGACGCGTCCCCGACGACCTCGTCGTCATCACCGTCGATGTTGCCGACACCGGCCACGGCGTTGGCCTGACACCCGCGGTCGCACGCGCCGTGCCGGAAGCGGTGCGCATGGCGGTCGGTGAAATCGAACGCTCGAGTGCCCCCCGCGCTGAGCGAGCAAAGCCGGACCGACTGCGGGCGACCAGGAGGCTCAGGCGCGATCGCGACTGCCCAGCGCCGGTGGACCAAAACGGAAGCGACGGCCCGTGACGGTCTCCGGAATCACCCGCACGTAGTGCGTCTTCTCCGAGGCCGTCCACGGCAATAGCTGTGCGTGTTCGGCTTCCTCGATCTCCTCATCGCTGCGAAGCGAGCGAGCCCTGCCCTTGACGATCACGCTCCAGCCTTCAGCGACGTTATGGTCGTCGGCCTCGAACAGCACGCGGTTGTTTATCGCGGCGCTGACCAACTTGGTGCCCTCCGCGGTGCGAAACAGTACGGTCCGATGCTGCACAACGTAGTTGACGGGAAAGATCTCGGGTTGTCCGTCGACGCTGGTGACGAGCCGCCCCAGCGTCGCGCCGCCCAGCAGGTCCCAGCATTCATGCAGCGGCAGGATGGTGACACCGCTATCGGTCGCAGACATCGACCATCCCTCCTTGGTGCGTCATAGGGATAAGGCTATTAGAACAAGGCACCTGCTAACGGATCTGCAACACGTCGCCCGTTGTCCGCCGCGGCGTCGGTGGCGCGACGGCGTCCATGAGGGACGCTATCCCGGCACGGATCAGCACCTGCGGTTGGCCGCCGTCGTTGAGCAGGCCGCGAACGATTTCGCGGCTCTCGTCCAGCTCGATCAGATGCGTTAGCGTGCACGTGGCCATGAAGGCCATCGTGCATTCCAGCAAGACGGTCGACAACGCTTCGCCG
>NZ_JAFBAT010000144.1 GCF_019247615.1 Mycobacterium sp.
ACGGTGATGTGCGGGCGACGGCGCTCCGGCTCGCTGGGCGGATAGCCGCCTCGGCTCCCCTGGCGTTGGCGAGTATCCGTGCCACCATGCGAGCCGGGCTCGCCGGGGCGGTCGCCGCTGCCACCCAACACGAACTCGAAGAACAGACCCGCCTACAGGCCACTGCCGACTTCCGCGAGGGCGTGTCGGCAGCGGCCGAACGCCGCGCTCCGACATTCACCGGTCGCTGAAATCGCTCGAAACACGTCAAGCGCGGTCATCACCCTCCTTGGGGCGATCGGCGCTGGGCCCGCACTGTGGGAGGCCGCGCAGCCCGTCGGGATTCTCGCCCGCCACCCGCAGATGGCGTCGTCCATCCTCGGTCAGCGCAACACCGATGGGCGCCTCGTCGCCGCCGGCGCCATCCGATTCCAGGACGAGCTCCAATTCCCCGGAATCCACGAACAACATGGCGTCGTCGCTGGAGAGCGTCCAGGGCTGGCCGTCGTTGGGCCACCGGCCGCCGACAAGTCGGACGGCGTCGCGTTGGCCCTGTTGATCTTCGGCCTCCTCCGGGGTGACGCAACTGACCCACAGCTTGGGGGGCAGCGGACGGAAGTAGACGGCGAGGCGCTGCCGGTTCAAATCCACGCCGATCGGTATTCCGACCGCGGGCAGCGATGTGCCCTCGGGTTGGTCGTTCAGTGACTTCTTGACTTGACGCGACCCGATGCCGCTGCCGAACCAGTCGATCGTCAGCACGGTGGTGAGGTATTGCGCGATCGCGAGGGAAAGCAGACCGCCCGCCCCGGCTACCCCAACCCCTGCCGCCCCGGCTGCCGCGGTCACCGGCAGGGCCAGCAAACCGACGACGGCGGCGGCGCCGGCAGCCGAGGCGACCTTGCCGGCCGCCGTGAGGCTGAAGTCCGGATTCACCTGCGGCTCAGGGGGATTCTGTGCCGGCCGCACTCCTACGGTCCGCGGGAGCTCTTCGAACCGCTCACTGACTCGCTTGACTTCTGCCTCGTAATCCTGGTGGCTGAGTTCGCCCGCGCGCTTCTTGTCGCCGGCTTCGCTCAGCGCCCGCTCGAGGCCCTCAATGGTTTCCCGAGTTTGCCCGTCGCCCGACTGCATCTCGGCACCCTTTAGGTCGCGCGGTATGACGTCAAGACCCATCTCGTAGGTCACCTTGAACGACGCCTCGAAGTCGTAGAGCTTCGTTTCAGCGCTCACGGTGCCGTCTACGACCAGCCGGCCGTCCTGCGTGCGCGGAACGATATCGGCGTCGAGCGCGTCGAGGCTGCGGTCTTGGCCACCGATGGTGATGGTCTTCGGGCCTTCCAGCACGCACGGCGCGTCGGCGGCGAAGTCATTCTCTTGCAGGTCAAAGCTTTTCATCACCGTGTCCCGCACCTGGCGCAGGATGCTCCAGCCGGTTACAGCCAATCCCGTTTTCTCACGCGGGTTTTCGGCGAGGATCGAAGCGGGCAGGTCCTCGCCAGGCGGCAGTTCGCGCAACGTCTGCAGCTGGACGACCAAGGATTCATGGGTGTCCTCGCCGACGTCGAAGCGCTGCACGACCGCGTCGATCGCCTTGACCGTGCTGTCGTCCTCAGCGTCGGGGTCGACGTCCACGGGCGCCGGCAGCAGATTCTGCATGCCGTTGTCGCCCAGCTGGGCAACCTGGGGGCGGACCGCGTCGGCGATCTGGGCGGCCAGCCCGTCGAGCACGCAGATTCGGGCCTCGTCGTCGGAGAGGCCGGGATGCCGCAACTTCTCTAGGTTCACCATCAGTTCGCCGGCGATGCTGTGGGTTATCCAGTAGGCCTCGGCATAGTCGAGCTCCCAGCTGATCCGCGGATCTTGACCTTTGAAGACGGTATGGCCGTCGGGCCGGCGCTCGATATCCGGACCGAACAGCCGCGCCGAGTAATCGTCGGGGGGCGGAGCGGCGAGCAGCACGGGGGCGTCCTGCCTCGCGAAGTTCAGCGCGATGGTCTGCTTGCCCGGCTCTGTTTGGTGCGGTTCGAGCTGGTCGTGAATCGTCAGGCGCCCGAACAACGGAATCTCGTTGTAGGGGATCTCGCGCGTCTCGCGGGCGCGAGGGCCGTCCGGGATGGTGACCGTGACCGGCGGCAACGCCACCAGCGGGATACAGGTGACGGAGTCGATGACGATTTTCGAATCGAAGATCGCCAGGTCGATCGCGAAATGCCGCATGGGGTCCCGGAATTCGTCGCCCGCCTGCTCCTGCCATAGCCGTTGGTGGGAATCGAGGACGAACCAGACGCGATCCAGCGTGAGATCAAGAGTCGCTGTCGCAGCGTACCCGGTCCCGTCGACCGACTGCGTGTACTTGTCACCGCTGAACATGCCCACCGTCTGGTCCTGGACGCGTTCACGATGAAGCTCGATGATCGTGTCGGGGCGATGCATGGCGACTCCGTTACCTAGGGCGGCGCGGTGGTGTCGGGCGGTGCTGGCCTGCGAGTGTGTACCCAAAAAGGGCGGTCTTGAGTCGCGCTTCGTCGGGGCCGTTGGTCCTCCCGCTTGCATCTCTTCGGCCCTAACGCGCACAGCTGTCCTGAGTCATCCTGCGTGGGTAGATAGCCGATCAGAAGAAATCGAATGGTGCAACGATCGCGTCGGGGATCTTGGTAGGCGTTGACGGCTCGGCCGCGGCGCTGGCCGCCGTGCGGTGGGCGGCCCACGATGCCGCGTTGCGGAATGTGCCGCTCACCCTCGGACGCGCGAGTTCATCGACTCGGCGATGAAGGTCGCCCAAGAGAGCGCCGGCGGTTGCGGTCCGGTACGGGTCGATAGCAAGGTGTTTCACTCGGCCACCGTCCCGACGCTGGTCGGCATTTCCAAAGAAGCGGCGATGGTTGTGGTCGGCTACCGAGGGCGTGGTGGCGCGCTGGTCCGCAAGTTCCTTGGCTCGGTGAGTTCGGGATTGGTCTACCACGCGCATTGCCCGGTCGCCGTGATCCACGACGTGGGAATCCGCCGCCGAATCGAAATCGGCGACCCGGCGCGACCGCTGATCGAGGCGTCCGAACGGGCGCAACTGCTTGTGGTCGGCAGCCACGGCCGCGGGAAGTGCGCTGGCACGTTGCTGGGTTCCGTCGGGGCTGCTGCGGTCAACAGTGCGAAGATCCCCGTCATCGTGGCGCGTCAGCCCTAAAAGTTCATCCGCTCCCCACGCTGCCCACGGCCTGAGCGCACCGAACTTCCGCAGCCGCATCGTTCGGGTTGGCTCCGTACCCCACCAACACCTGAACCACTTGGGCGGGCGATTCAGCAGAATTGAGATGCGTCTGAATGATTTGAACGGTTGGCACCCAATCGTCCGCTTGTTGCCTCGCCGGCAGCCCCGCATCGCTGACGCAACGAACGTAATGGCTTCGTGCACCCTGCGCCGACGCTGGCAAACCGCAGGTCGACGGATTTTCTGCCCCTACTTGCATGCGCGCCCGGCGTGAAACGGAGCGCGGAATTGGCTCCCCGGCAGTGCCGGTTTGTAGGCTGCGGACATGCCGTTCAACAACGGTGAGATCTTCGCCGGCTACGTCATTGAGCGCTTGCTCGGCACCGGTGGCATGGGTGAGGTTTACCTTGCCCAGCATCCTCGTCTGCCTCGGCAGGACGCGTTGAAGATCTTGTCATTGGCCGCCACGGCCGATGACGAGTTTCGCGCGCGGTTCAGTCGCGAAGCCGAATTGGCGGCCACGCTATGGCACCCGCATATCGTCGGCGTGCTCGATCGTGGCGAGTTCAACGGCCGCCTCTGGATCTCGATGGAATACGTGGACGGCACTGACGCGGGTCGATTGGTTCGGGAGGCCTACCCGCGCGGCATGCCAGAAGAGGAGGTCGGCGAAATCGTGTCAGCGGTGGCTGATGCGCTCGACTTCGGTCACGAACGCCGCCTGCTTCACCGGGACGTCAAGCCCGAGAACATCCTGGTGACTGCGGCCGAAGGCCATCGCCGCAGAGTGTTGTTAACCGACTTCGGCATCGCTCGCAGAATCGATGACGTCAGCAACCTCACCGAGGCCAACATCGCGATAGGAACGATCAGCTACGTGGCCCCGGAGCAACTCCTGGGCAAGCCGCTCGACGGCCGGGCCGATCAATATGCGCTGGCTGCCACGACCTTTTACTTATTGACCGGCGCACCGCCTTTTCAGGACTCAAATCGCGCCGTCGTGCTCAGCCACCACCTCAATACGCCACCACCGCGGATATCGCAGCGGCGGGCTGATCTCGCACACCTGGACGCGGTGCTGGCAAGGGCGCTGGCCAAAGAGCCGAACGAGCGTTACGCGAATTGCGCCGACTTTGCCCAAGCATTGGCGGTTAGCGGTCCCGGCCGCGCGCATTCGAGCTCCACCACGGAGACGACGTCGGGGTCGGGTCCCGCCGCGGACCGCGGCTCCGGCGACCGTCCGCGCACCCAGCGCCTGGAGCGTCTGATCGTCAACGGAATAGCGCGCGGCGTGCAGCAAAGCGCGGCCGGTGCGCAAAACCAGGTCGGGACGTTGTCGTTTCATGTGGTCCCGTATGAGCCACTCCCGGATGGCGGCACCCACGTTCCCGTGGAAATACAAACCGATCTGGTCGCAAGTCGGCTCGCGGAGGGAGATGAAGTCGAGGTCAGCGGTTTCTGGGACGGCGACACCCTCGATGCCGACAAAATCATCAACTTTTCCGTTGAGCCTGCACCTAAGCGACGCCGGTCCGAGGTGCGCCCGAAGCCGTCGCCGCACCAGGCACCAAAACCCCGGAAGGCCAGGATCGTTGCAGTCCTCGTTGCCGTCGGTGTCCTCTTGATGACCGGCGCCGCGGTTGTGTGGTTCACGGACGGCTTCGGTCGCTGGACTCGCCCCGGGCCAATCGTCAAGCCGGTGAGCGCCACGGTGTTCTCCCCCGACGGGGCGCCGGATAACCCGCAGGACGCCAACTTGGCAATCGACGGCAACCCAAACACGGCGTGGTCCACCGTCACCTACAAGGACGCCGTGCCTTTCCCCAAATTCATCCAAGGGATGGGGCTGTTGCTGCACCTGTCCGAGCCAACCGCGCTGAGCGCCGTGACGATCGACCTGTCCAGCACAGGAACCCAGGTGCAGATCCGCTCGTCGCCCACCCCATCGCCGGCCAAATTGTCCGACACCACGGAGTTGACGCCAACCACGTCACTGCAGCCCGGGCACAACCGCGTAGCCGTCCACAACGGGACCAAGACCTCCAACGTCCTGGTGTGGATCACCACCCTGGGCACCACTGACGGCGAGAGCCGGACCTCGATCTCCGAGATCACCCTGCAGGCGGCCGCCTAGAACCGCAGACATTTCGGCCCGCGGAGGATTAATCCACCCCGCAAACCATGAGCGGCGTGAGTGGTGGCCCCGCGAACCGCATCCGCCCCGGCTAACCGGCGCCCGGCGTCGGTAGCGGGAAGATGGGCCAGAGCCCGTTTGGCGGCAGAGTTAGAGGTGCAGGAGTCGTCGTCGGCTGCCCCACATGTTGGGGGCAATAGGCGTTCACGGCGCTCGTCGCGAAATTAGTCGCGTTTTCCGTCGTGTAACCCGGATTGCTCGCCGCCAGACTTCGGATGACGTCGGCTTCGGGGTGACCCTGGTCCATCAGTTCGCAGGCCTTTTTGCCGACCGCAATGGCGACAGGTCCGCTCTTGTACGGGACGCCGGCTTGGTCGAGAGCGGCCAGGAAGGTCGCATCGGGGCCCGACTCGCTGTTCACCGGATCGGCCCCCGCTCGGGTGGGCGCGACGATGATGGCGACAAAGATCGAAAGTGCGACCAGCATTCGCATCACTTCATGCTCTTACACATTGCCGCGATCGGCGTGTCCCGCCTCCCGGCCGCCAGAGAATTCACTGACATGTTGCGAGCCGGCCACGGACCAGCGCTCAAACCAACGACGACGCCCGGCCGGTCGCCGCGCAGAAGTTATGATCCTAAGCGCCTGCGGGCGAGGACTTCGAGTGCTACGGCATGCGCCGCGACCAAGGAGAACAAACAAAGTGAGAGCCCTCATCGCGGGTGCCGCCGGGTTCCTGGGGTCTCACCTCTGCGATCGCGTTCGCCGCGATGGCATTGAGGTTCTCGGGCTCGACAACTTCTATACGGGCAGGCGCGAGAACATCAGACACCTCGAGCGAGATCCCGGGTTCAGCTTCTTCGAACACGACATCACCCGGCCGGTGTCCGCGGCCGCGGCGGGTCCGCTGGACATCATCTTCAACCTGGCATGCCCGGCGTCGCCGCGCGCCTACCAGCGCGATCCCCTCTACACCCTGGAGACCAATTACGTGGGGACCAGAAACCTCCTCGAGTTGGCGCGGGAGAACGGGGCAATCATCCTGCAGGCTTCTACCAGTGAGGTCTACGGCGATCCGAGGATCCACCCCCAGGTGGAAAGCTACTTCGGCAACGCCAACTGCTTTGGCGCGCGGGGCTGCTACGAAGAGGGCAAGCGAGTTGCGGAGACGCTGATGCTCGAGTACGCGCGTCGCTACGGCATTCCCATCAAGGTCGTCCGCATCTTCAACACCTACGGTCCGAGGATGGACCCGGAGGACGGTCGAATCATCTCCTCGTTCATCGTCCAGGCGCTGCGGCGAGAATCGATCACCGTGTTCGGGGACGGCAGTCAGACCCGTTCCTTCTGCTATGTCGACGATCTCGTCGACGGGCTCGTGAAGATGGCCGCCAGCGAGCCCACGTTCACGGGGCCCGTCAACCTTGGCAGCCAGGCGGAGCTCACCGTCCTCGAGACGGCCCGCCTCATCAAGGAGATGACCGGCTCCTCCTCGGCGACAATCTTCAAGCCGCTGCCGCCCGACGATCCGAAGAAACGCAAGCCCGACATCAGCCTGGCCGAGTCCAAGCTCGGCTGGCGTCCGCGGGTCACCTTCGCCGACGGTGTCGCCCGGACGATCGAGTATTTCGAAGGCACCATCGGAGGTAACTTCCAGGGGCTTCCCATGAGTTGTGACCATTGCACTAGTTCCGGTTCCGCGAGCGACTAGATTCCGCCGATGAGATTTGCGCTGGCAACCGTGGGAAGTCGTGGCGACGTCGAACCGTGCGCCGCCATCGGTCGGGAGCTGCAGCGGCGAGGTCACGAAGTACGCATGGCGGTTCCGCCTGACGCAATTGGCTTCGTCTGGTCGGCGGGGCTTGCCGCGGTCGCCCACGGCCCGGACCAGGCACTGCACGTCGCGAACATCGAACGCACGTATGGGAAGACGCCGCATCCGTTGGCTGCGGCGTGGGAATTCGTTTCGCATGTCACCCAACTCTGGCCGGCGTTGGGTGCGTCGCTGATGTCACTGGCGGATGGGGCGGACCTGCTCTTGACGGACGCAAGTGAGCAGGGCCTGGGCGCGAATGTCGCCGAATACTATGACATTCCGCTGGCCGCGCTGCATATCTTCCCGCTGGATCCCAATGGGACGGATTCGCAGATCACCAAGCGCGCCGAAGACGCACAGCGCCGGACGCTGGGCCTGCCCGAACAAACAGACCGTTCGACTCGACGGCCGCCGCTGGAAATCCAGGCTTATGACGAACTCTTCTTTCCCGGACTGGCAGACGAATGGGCGAAACATGACCTCTGGCGGCCTTTCGTGGGCGGGCTGACGCTGGAATTGCCGGGGGATACGGACGAAGAGGTTTCGTCGTGGATTGCCGCCGGAACGCCGCCGATCTACTTCGGCTTCGGCAGCAGCGTGCAACTCCCGTCTCCCGCTGAGACGGTCGCCGTAATCAGTGCGGCGTGTGCGCAGCTCGGTGAACGGGCGCTGATTTGCAGCGGCTTGAGTGATCTCACCCGGATCCCGCATTCCGACCATGTAAAGATTGTCGCCACGGTAAACCACTCGGCCGTCTTTCCCGCTTGCCGCGCGGTCGTCCACCACGGGGGTCCGGGCACCACGTTCGCAGGCATACGCGCCGGGGTTCCTACGTTGGCCCTGTCAATCTCGGTCGATCAGCCGCTGTGGGCAACTGCGGTCACCCGACTGGGAGTCGGTCACGGGCGGCGCTTCTTCGAGGCGACCCTGGACACGGTAGTGGCGGATCTGCGGTCCATCCTGACACCGCAGTGCGTCACTCGAGTCCGTGAGGTCGCCGCGCAGATGGCCACACCCGCCGAAAGCGCCTCCGCCGCCGCCGATCTCATGGAAGAAGCCGTGCGCCTCGGCAACCGTCGGCTTGAACGCAAGTACTGACCGTCTCTGCGCCGCGACCGGCTCGACGACCCGGCGAGATCGGCACTAGCTCAACGGGTTCGAATCAGTTCTCCACGGCGGCTGGTCGCGCAACTCCTTCTGTTACCCGCCGACCAAGCGCCGCCCCTGCCGAAAAATTGTCCCGTCCAACCGGTTAGCGCCGTTCGGGAGCGAGCCGCTTGAGGGCCAGTCCTCCTTCGAACGGTCGGTAGCCGAACGCGGCTGGGGCGCGATAGCCGGTGTCCTCAAGAGGGGTGTGCACCTCCGCTACAGTGGGCCCGATCTTGCCAGCAACCGGCGCCAAAGCATCGAGATCGAAACGGTAGAGGCGAGCGGCGTTGCCGCCCAAGACCTTTCGGCAGACATCGGGTGATCTGTCGTGCAGGGCCCAACGGATGGCCATCTTGGAGTGGGGTGCAAAGCCTTCCTCGTGGGGGTAGTCGCTGCCCCACATGAGGTGATCGGGTCCCATGAAGTCGATCATCGCGCCTTCGTAAGGCGTCAGCTCGGTGGCGAAGAAGCAGTTCCGCTGGACGTATTCGCTGGGCGTCAAGGTCAGCTCGTCGACCGACGAACCACCGAACATTCCGTAGGTGCGGTTGCCGGCGTCGGACTTCATGGTGGGCACCATGGCGTCGAGGATGCCGAGTTGCCCGGGGACCCACAGCGTGCCCTGCTCGGTCGGCACGAAACGCAGGGTCGGATACCGCTCGAACATCCCGGCCAGGATCAGGTGACCGAGTGTGCGCTGGGCCCACGTCGCCATCTCGGTGATCAACACCGCGTTGGACGCCGGCTGGTCCATTGGCATCTCGGGGCTGCCGGCCCCCGCATGCTGCACCACCGTGAGGTCCAGTTCTGCACATAACGCCCAGATCGGTTCATAGCGGGTGTGAAAGAGGGGGGCCACCTGCGGGTCGCCCGGTGAGACCGCCGGAATGAGCACGCCCCCGAAGCAGCCCTGATCAGCACCCCAGCGGATTTCTTCGAGCGCCAGCTCGACATCGTTGGGAAAAATCTGAATCAACCCGCGGCGCCGGGCCGGGGCCAGCGAACAGAAGTCGATCTGCCATCGATTGTGGGCCTGCACACCGGCCCAACGCCTCTCGAAGTCCGCACGGGTGCGAGGCAAGCTGATGGTGATGTTCGGCGTGGTCGGGAAGAACGGCGGAACGGTATTGGGCAGCAGCACCTCAGCGGCCACCCCGTCGGCGTCCATCTCCTCGATCCGAAGCTCATGGTCCCAGTTCCGGTTAGCCGTGGCGACGATCAGATCGTCGAAGGGGCTGGCGTAGGCCGTGGCCCACGCATCGAACTCATCGTGCAGACGCGTCGGCAGATACGGTTTGTATCCGTACAGATCCGCCCCGGCATGGGTATCGGTCGAAATGACGATATAGCGATCCAACGTTTCCCAATTTGTCGTCATAGCACCCTCCACCGGTACGTCGAGTGTAGGAGAAGCGGATCGCTCGACGAAGCCCTGCCATGCGCGGAATTCCTTGTCACATCGAGGAGCCGCCTCGCCGAACCAACGACAGCATGCGCTTAAGCGCGATGATGACGGCCCCGACACCCAATCCGATTACCACAGCGGCTCCAGTCTCCACGCACCAGGCCATCCCCGCGCCAAAGGTATTGACGGAGTGGCGAATCCGGTTTTCGATACCGTGAACCAACCCGTACACAGGGTGCCAACCGAGGTGGTCGCTGCCGGCCAGCAGTATGTGGCCGCCCACCCAAAGCATCGCCACCATCCCTACCGCTGAGAGCAGTGAAAGCAGCCTGGGCATGGCGGCCACCAGACCCCGCCCAATAGTCTGACCGACCCGCGATGCGGTTTGGGTGAGGTGCAGGCCGACGTCGTCGGTCTTGACGATCACGGCGACGACGCCGTACACGGCTGCGGTGAGAACCACGGCGACGATGATGAGGATCAAGAGCCGCGGCACGAAAGCCTGGTCGGCCACCTCGTTAAGCGCAATCACCATGATCTCGGCGGACAGGATGACGTCGGTCCGTGTCGCCCCGGCCACCACGTCGTCCTCGGTGACGAGCGCGGCAGGCGCACGATGACCGCGGATGCTGCTCCACGCCTTCTCCGCGCCTTCGTAGCACAGGTAGGTGGCGCCGAGCATCAGGACCGGGATCAGCAGCCGCGGCAGGAACTGACTGAGCAGCATCGCGATCGGCAGGATCAACAACAGCTTGTTGCGCAAAGATCCGATCGCGATGCGCCTGATGATCGGCAACTCCCGCTCGGCCGCGATCCCATGGACGTATTGCGGTGTCACAGCGGTGTCGTCAATGACCACGCCGGCTGCCTTGGCGGTTGCGCGGCCACTCGCGGCCGCCAGTCGCGCGAGGACCGCGACGTCGTCCAGGAGTCCGAAAAGACCCGCGCTCATTTTATTTTCATCATTGAGCCGTCTGTCCGGTCATCAGCAAACGGGTAGAGCCCCATTGGCCAATTGTGGGCTCTGAAGGCGTGGCCCCACCACGGGTGGGTGCCTCGAGAATGTTCCCCAGTGATGCAGGGGCCAATAGAGATTCTCGGTGGCGTCGTCAGCGGCCGATAACAGCCAAAATCCCTGACGAATTCGACGCCTATTCCTCGACAACTCGCTACGATGTCGTGATCAGCCGGTGGGGGGTGAGAAATGTCTTTCGTGATCGCGACGCCAGAAATAGTGTCGGCGGCAGCCAGGGATTTAACGGCGCTCGGTTCGACGCTGAGCGCGGCCAACGGGGCGGCAGCATCGGCAACGACGGGCGTGCTGCCCGCGGCATCTGATGAGGTCTCCGCGGCGATCGCAGCGTTGTTCGGTGCGCACGGCCAGGCATATCAGGCGCTTGGCGCCCAGGCGTTGACGTTTCAGGAGCAGTTTGTCCAGCTCTTGGGCGACGGTGCGAGCAGGTATGCCAATGCCGAGGCCAATATCGTGCAGGCCTTGACGAGTGCGGCGCCTGGCTCCGCCCAGGAGTTCGCGCCGGCCGCCGTGCTGCAGTCGATTCAGGCGGCCGCCGCGGCCCCGCCGCACATCAACCTGGGGCCGCTGAACACCGGGGCCCTCAACCTAGGTCTCGGGAACCTCGGCAACGGCAACATCGGCGTGGGCAACAACGGCAACAACAACATCGGCATCGGGCTCACCGGCAGCGGCCTGAGGGGCATTGGCGGGTTGAACTCGGGCGCCTCAAACCTCGGCTTCGCGAACGCCGGCACCGGCAACGTCGGCATCGCCAACACCGGCATCAACAACGTCGGCATCGCCAACACCGGCACAGGGAACATCGGCTTCTGGAACACCGGCATCGGCAACACCGGCATCGGGTGGACCAGCAACCCAAACGCCCGCGCCATGACGCCGCTGGATTCGGGCACCCACAACCAAGGCTTCTTCAACTCGGGCGACAGGAACATTGGTTTCTTCAACTCCGGTGACACCTCCGCCAACCCCGTCCAGGACCCGGCCACCAGCGGAGGCCACAACTTCGGTCTCTTCAACTCGGGCGGCGCATTCCCATCCCCCACCGGAACATCCACCGTTCAAGGCGGCCATAACTTCGGCTTGTTCGACTCGGGCTTCAACAACTGGGGCATATTGAACTCGGGAGTCACCAACACCGGCATAGGGAACACCGGCTCGTTCAACACCGGGTTGTGGAATGCGGGCACCTTGAACACCGGCTTGTTCAACCCGGGGAACATCAACACCGGTCTCTTCAACTCACTCAACCTGAACACGGGCCTCGCCAACTTTGGCTTCGACGATGGCACGGGCAACTCGGGCTTCGGGAACGCCGGCATCGGTAGCTCGGGCTTCTTTAACTCGGGCAACGCCAACACGGGTCTGTTCAACTCGCTCGGCGGCTTAAACTCGGGCTACTTCAACAGAGGTACCGGACAGTCGGGTTTCTTCAACATCCACTCATTGAGCTGGCTGGCACCGTTCGATCCGGGCTACGCCTGATGCAATAGAGGTTTTCCGGCCTCCAATTGGATACGCTGCCGGCGACCCCACACCGCCTGATCGGGCAAAGTGCGTGGCGGTGGTATTTGACGTTTCCCTCGAGATGTATTCGGTGAAACCGGTGATGCTTTTCCGTTCTATCGCAACGGGTGCGGTGGTTTGGAATCCTGTTCCGCCGATACCAGTTTCACCCGGCCCACACGTCCTCGACATAGTGGTCCGATGCGATCAGGCCGTTCAGCCAGTCGCGGGCACGATCGTCGTCAGCGCCGGTCCGTGCCCGATAGATGTTGAGGAAGGACCCGCGCACCGCCGGCGCCATCCGCGCGCCGTCGCCGCACACGTAGACATGGGTGTCCTTGGCCGGGTCGCCCAGCAGGTCCCACACCTCGTCGGCGTCCGCGGCGATCCGGTCCTGCACGTAGCGAACCCCGTCCTGCGGCGCGCGGGAGAAGGCCGGGCGCATCTGCACGATACCGATGGCTTCGGCCTGTTCGAACCGGTCCCGGAAGATGTAATCGACCTCCGGGTCGCGCACCCCGAAGAAGCACAGCGCCGGCTCCACTGGCGCCCCGGCACGTTGTGCGGCGAGTCGATCACCGAGGAAACCAAGAAATGGCGCGACGCCGGTACCGGCGCTGACCAGGATCACGTTCTTGGCCGGGTCGGCACCGGCCCGAAATGCCTGGCGGGCCGGGTCCACGCGCGCCCGGATCACTTGTCCGGGTTGGACTGTCGCGAGGTAGTTGGACGCGACACCTTTGAACGGGCCGTGACCGGAACGGGCCGGCGCGTCGAGCACACTGACGATCAGTCCGACGATGCGTGGTGACAGCAGCGACGACGAAGCTATCGAATAGTGTCTGGGCACCATGGGATCAAGCAGTTCAAGAAGTTCGGCCCCGGCGAGAGCGCAAGCCGGGTACTCGTCGAGGCATTCCAACACGCTGAGCGGGCAGCCGTCTGGGGCGTCGGCCAGTTCGGTGAGGCGCTGGTGCTCTAGCGGACTGCTGTTGGCCGCTGCAAGACTGCGTAATTGACTGCTGGTCACCGGTTTCCGCAATTCGACGAAGTGGGTGAGCAGTTCTCGTGCGCTGACCTCTCGGTCCAGCGCGATGAGCCGCCGAGAGCTGCGTCGAGGATTGATCGCCAGCCTCAGTCCAGGGTCGATGCCGAGTTGGGTCAAAACCGCATCGACCACCTCGGGTGGGTTGTCGGCCATCACCGTGAGGTGGTCGCCCGTTTGGTAGTCGACGCCGTCCGGAAGGCCCACGCGGACATTCGCTTTCGCCTGACCCAGCCCGGCGCTGACCAGTTGGGTGTTCTCGACGACGGTCATCGGGATCACCGACGACCGTGCATCCATCGCCGCCGTCACGGGACCGATGATTTGGCGCAACTCGTAAAGCGGTTCGGCCGCATCCGTGAGCGGCGCGGCGTCGGGGTCTCCGAAGCGCTCCGCCAAGGCTGACCACAGTGCGGCTGCGAACTCCTCGATCGTGCCGACCATATCCCCCGAGGTGTCGGCCGCTGCACGCGCGACCAACCGGTTGGCTTCCAGCTCGCCAAGGCGCTCGTCGATGCGCTGCGGGATCGCTTGATAGGTGTCCGCCCAGTTGTGGTCACCCACACCGAGAACCGCGACATTGGGTGTCGGATTCAGCGTGGTATTCGCGTCGAGCAGCCAGGTGAGGAAGGCGCGCGCGTCGTCTGTTGGCTGTCCGTTGTAGGAGGACGCGATGATCACGACGGCCTCGGCTTCGGGGAAACCGCCAGCGGCATCGTCGAGGGGGGCTACCGTCGCGTTGCAGCCCAGAGCCGTGGCATCTTCGGCGAATTGGCGGGCCAGCGCGCGGCAGGTGCCGAGGTTTGAGCCGTGGAAGATGGCCAGCCTGGTGCCGGCCGTGATCGCCGTTGGGTGCCGCACGTTCTGCGTTGCGGCGCCCTCACCGCCAGGTGCGTCGGTCCGGCGGTCCTGTGCGGTGCGCCGGAGAACATCGAGTCGGAACCCGACCGGCCGGCGGCTGGTCGGTGTTTCCCACTGCGGCACATAGTGATAGGCGTCGATGAGGCGGTAGCGATGAACGATCCGGGCCAGTGCCATGGCCGCCTCATGCAGCGCAAACTGCCGCCCGATGCATGAGCGCGCGCCGGTTCCGAAAGGTTTGAACAGCGCGGCCGGCCGGGCCGCCGAACTTTCCGGAGCGAAGCGGTCGGGATCAAAGAGCTCGACATTGTCGCCCCATCCCGGTTGGCGGTGCAATGCGCCGGTGAGCACCGTGACCGCCTCGCCGCGCTTGATCGGATACTGGCCACCGATCACGGTGTCTTCCAAGGCCATTCGATCGAAGCTCAGCACCGGCGGGGACAGTCGCAGGGTTTCCTCGATGACCTGCCGCAGATAGGTCAGCTTGCCGATGTCGTCGTATCCGGGCAGGTAGTCGTCGTCGGCTCCGAACACGGTGTCCACCTCAGCCTGCACCCGGTGCAGCACTGTCGGATCGCTGACGATGTTGTACAGCGTGTTGGGCATCAACTCCGACGTGGTGAGCTGTCCCGCGATCAGGAAGGTCAGGATCTGATTGCGAATGTTCTCCGTCTCTAGCACGGGCTTGCCGTCCGGATCCTGTTGCAGCATCAACGCCAACAGGTCCTCAAACTCACGGTCACCGGATCGATGCTCGGCTATCAATCCGTCGATGAACGTGTACAAGGTGGACAATTCTTCGTTGAACACCGGCGTCGGCGCTCCAGATCCCAACTCGCGCATGGCCATTGTGAAGCTCTGCGGGATCGGCGCCAGGCCGGGACAGTCGAAAGAGTCGAAGCGCGAACCGAATCCGGCGAGCGCGACCGTGTCCATCGCCAGCTTCTGCAAATCGGTGGACACATCCACCGGCCCGGCTCCAACGCTGGCGTCCCACCGGTCGACCAATTTGCAGTTAATGTCCAGCATCGCGCCGTGGTAAGCGCGCAGACCCGCGTAACTGAAACCCGGTAGCAGCACATCGTGGGCCCGCTGCCAGTTCGGCTCGCCGTGGTAGGCCGTGAACAGGCCGTCACCGGCCAACGGCCTGACTCGTGCAAGGGTTGCCGTCAGGTTCTTGGTGAAGCGGCTTTCGTCGCACAGCTCGGTAACGAGCTCCAGCGAACACGCGTAGAGCTTCCTGAAGCCGCCGTTGAAGTCGGCGTAGAACAGCGGCCCGTGCAATTCGCCGAGTAGGTCCACCGGCAACGCGCGGGGGCGGCCGATCAATTGGTCCGGGCCGGGCAGGGGTCCCTCGGCTGAGGGGATGCCGGGAAGATCAGGCGGGGGCGACGCATGAAACTCGCTCATGTGGGCAGCATAAGTTTCGCGAGCTGTGCAGCCCAGGTGGATCGCTTCGTGCAGGATGTCGTCAGCCTGCGTTGCCTGGAACAGCCGGGCTGGTGGGGGTCGTGGGAGTCGTCGGCGTCGCAGAACTCGTCGGGAT
>NZ_JAFBAT010000315.1 GCF_019247615.1 Mycobacterium sp.
CGAGCGGTCAAGAACTATCGGTGTCCCGGGTGTGATCACGAGATCCGTTCCGGCACGGCACACGTGGTGGTGTGGCCGACGGATTCGCCGCTCGCCGGCGCGGATGACCGGCGACACTGGCACAGTCCGTGCTGGGCCAACCGAGCAACTCGCGCCCCGACCCGACGCTGGTCTTGACAGCTGGGTGTTACGAGTCCGGTTCGACCAGCTCGATCAACACCCCGCCGGCGTCCTTGGGATGGATGAAGTTGATCCGCGAGTTCGCCGTGCCGCGGCGGGCCGCTTCGTAGACCAACCGGACGCCCTGCGAACGCAGCCGCTCGCTGAGCCTCTCGAGGTCGCTGACCCGAACGGCCAGCTGCTGGATGCCCGGCCCGCGCTTGTCAATGAACTTGGCGATCACCGACGTCTCATCGAGCGGGGCCATCAACTGGATCTGCGCGGTGGTGCCCGGCACCGAGAGCATCGCCTCGCGGATGCCCTGATCGTCGTTGACTTCCTCATGGACCAGGATCATCCCGAGGTGGTCGTGGTACCACTCGATCGAAGCATCCAGGTCGGCGACCGCGATGCCGACGTGATCGAGGCCGGTCACCAAGGAGGTTGCCAGCAACTGACGGGCGTCAACTTGATCGGTCGTCATCACTCCACGGTAACGTGGCGGCAACGATTGCGCTTCGCGGGGTGGCCGAACCACCCGTCCGCGCACGCCCAGGAGGTACCCATGACGACGTCGGTGATCGTTGCTGGAGCGAGGACACCCATCGGCAAGCTGATGGGTTCCCTGAAGGATTTCTCGGCCGCCGACCTGGGCGCCATCGCGATCGCCGGCGCCCTGGAGAAGGCAAAGCTGCCGGCGTCGGCGGTGGAATACGTGATCATGGGCCAGGTGTTGACGGCCGGGGCCGGCCAGATGCCCGCACGGCAGGCCGCGGTGGCCGCCGGGATCGGCTGGGACGTTCCGGCGCTGACCATCAACAAGATGTGCCTGTCCGGCATCGACGCGATCGCGCTCGCCGACCAGCTCATTCGCGCCGGAGAGTTCGACGTGGTGGTGGCCGGTGGCCAGGAATCCATGACGAAAGCGCCCCACCTGCTGATGGACAGCCGCGCGGGTTATAGATACGGCGACGTCACCGTCGTGGACCACATGGCCTACGACGGGCTGCACGACGTGTTCACCGACCAACCCATGGGTGCCCTCACCGAGCAGCGCAACGACGCCGACAAGTTCACCCGCGCCGAACAGGACGAGTACGCCGCCCGCTCGCACCAGAAAGCGGCCGCCGCCTGGAAGGACGGGGTCTTCGCCGACGAAGTCGTGCCGGTGAATATCCCCCAGCGCAAGGGGGATCCGCTGCAGTTCACCGAGGACGAGGGAATCCGCGCCGACACCACCGCCGAATCCCTGACCGCTCTCAAGCCGGCGTTCCGCAGGGACGGCACCATCACGGCCGGCTCGGCGTCGCAGATCTCGGACGGTGCGGCTGCCGTCGTGGTGATGAACAAGGACAGGGCACAGGACCTCGGGCTGACGTGGCTTGTTGAGATAGGAGCGCATGGTGTCGTGGCCGGTCCCGATTCGACGCTGCAGGCGCAGCCGGCCAACGCGATCAAGAAGGCGCTTGGCCGCGAAGGCATCGCCGTTGACCAGCTGGATGTGGTGGAGATCAATGAGGCGTTCGCGGCGGTTGCGCTGGCCTCGACGCGCGCACTCGGCGTGGACCCGGAGATCGTCAACGTCAACGGCGGCGCCATAGCCGTCGGGCATCCGATCGGCATGTCGGGAGCCAGGATCACCCTGCACGTTGCCCTTGAATTGGCGCGCCGCGGCTCGGGTTACGGCGTTGCGGCCTTGTGCGGAGGCGGCGGCCAGGGCGACGCGCTGATCCTCCGGGCCGGTTAGCCCGGCTCTTGCCAGCGCCGCGCCCGCCTTCGGCGGCGTTGCTGGCGGACAGCCACGCCGCCAAGTGTGATTTTCGTCATATCAGCTGATCAAGCGGTCTCGACCACGGTCGCGGAAGGCACGCTGTCGACGAAAGCTTCACCGCCACCGGCTGGATCGGCAGCCGAAGCGCATGACAGACTTGACGGCGTGACGCGTCCGCGATCCTCGATCGGGCCCGCGATGGCCGGTGCGGTCGATTTGTCCGGTCTCAAGCAGCGAGCCCAGCAGAAGGCCTCGGCGGCCGGCCCCGACAGCCGAGGCACGCCGACCCCGGGCACGACGGAAGTCACCGAGGCCAATTTCGAAGCCGAGGTGCTGATCCGGTCCGACGAAGTACCGGTCGTCGTGCTGCTGTGGTCTCCGCGTAGTGACGCCTGCGTCGAGCTGCTCGAGACGCTGTCCGGCCTGGCCGCGGAGGACAGCGGCCGCTGGTCGCTGGCGGCCGTCAACGTCGATGTGACGCCCAGGATTGCCCAGATATTCGGTGTCGAAGCGGTCCCCACCGTGGTGGCGTTGGCCGCCGGGCAGCCGCTCTCCAGCTTCCAGGGCCTGCAGCCGCCCGACGAGTTGCGTCGGTGGGTGGACTCGCTGCTTTCAGCGACCGCCGGAAAGTTAAGGGGGCCAAGCGATTACGACGGCGTAGCCGGCGAGGTCGATCCCGAGCTGGACCGGGCACGTCAACAGCTCGAGTCCGGCGATTTCGGCGCCGCCAAAGCTTCGTATCAGGCGATTCTGGATGCCGATCCGAGCAGCGCCGAGGCGAAGGCCGCGATCCGGCAGATCGATTTCCTGATGCGCGCCACGGCACAGCGTCCGGACGCCGTCGCCGTCGCCGATGCCGGCCCTGATGACATCGATGCGGCGTTCGCGGCCGCCGATGTGCAGATCCTCAACCACGAGGTGAACGCGGCCTTCGACCGCCTGATCGCCTTGGTGCGCAGCACATCCGGAGACGAGCGCACCCGGGTGAGGACGCGGCTGATCGAACTGTTCGAACTTTTCGATCCGACCGACCCCGAGGTGGTCGCCGGTCGGCGCAACCTGGCCAACGCGCTCTACTGATCCGTCGCCGATCGCTCGTCGTATTAAAGCTCGGGTTCTAGCCACAACGCCGAGGTGGGCGGCAGCACCAGCACCGCGGAGGCGGGGCGGCCGTGCCACGGGTCCTCGGTGGCGTCGACGCCTCCCATGTTGCCGATGCCCGAGCCGTTGTAAACCGTTGCGTCGGTGTTGAGAACCTCGCGCCAGCGGCCGGCCGACGGTAGGCCCAGTCGATAGCCGCTATGCTCTGCTCCCGCGAAGTTGAACACACAGGCCATGACCGAACCGTCCTTGCCGTAACGAAGGAAGCTCAGCACGTTGTTTGCGGAATCGTTGGCGTCGATCCACGAATATCCCTCGGGCACGGTGTCCTGGCTCCACAACGCCGAGTGGCCGCGATAGATGTCATTGAGGTCGCGCACCAGACGCAAGATTCCGTTCGAGAAGCCCTGTTCGTCGAGCTGCCACCAATCTAGCCCGTACTGCTCGGACCACTCGGCGCGCTGGCCGAATTCCTGTCCCATGAACAACAATTGCTTGCCCGGGTGCGCCCACTGGTAGGCGAGTAAGCTGCGCAGACCGGCCGCCTTGACGTGGTTGTTGCCCGGCATCCGCCCCCACAGCGTGCCCTTGCCGTGCACCACCTCGTCGTGGCTGAGCGGCAAAACGTAATTCTCGCTGAATGCGTACAGCATCGAGAACGTCATCTCATGGTGGTGGTAGCTGCGGTGGATCGGGTCGCGGCTGATGTAGCCGAGCGTGTCGTGCATCCAACCAATGTTCCATTTCATCGAAAAGCCCAGGCCGCCAAGGTTGGTCGGCCGTGTCACCCCGGGCCACGATGTCGACTCCTCGGCAATGGTGACGATCCCGGGGGCGGCTTTGTGGGCAGTGGCGTTCATCTCCTGCAGGAACTGCACCGCCTCCAGGTTCTCGCGGCCACCGTAGATGTTCGGGGTCCAGCCCCCCGGCGGACGGGAGTAGTCCAAGTAGAGCATCGACGCGACCGCGTCCACCCGCAGGCCGTCGATGTGGAACTCTTCGAGCCAATACAAGGCGTTGGCCACGAGGAAGTTGCGCACCTCCGCGCGCCCGAAGTCGAAAACGTAAGTGCCCCAGTCGAGTTGCTCCCCACGCTTGGGGTCGGAGTGCTCGTAGAGCGGGGTGCCGTCGAATCGTCCCAGCGCCCAGGCGTCCTTGGGGAAGTGCGCCGGCACCCAGTCCACGATGACGGCGATCCCGGCCTGATGCAGGGCGTCGACCAGCGCCCGAAAATCGTCCGGTGTCCCGAATCGCGATGTCGGCGCATAGTACGACGTGACCTGGTATCCCCATGACCCGGCGAATGGATGCTCGGCGACGGGTAGCAGTTCCACGTGGGTAAACCCATGCTCCACAACGTAATCCGTCAGCTCGTGGGCGAGCTGGCGATAGCTGAGTCCGGGACGCCACGAGCCGAGGTGGACCTCGTAGGTGCTCATCGGCTCGAACACCGGGTTGCGTTGCGCGCGTCGCGCCATCCAGTCGGCGTCCTGCCAGGTGTACTCACTGCTCGTCACGCGCGATGCGGTCTGCGGGGGCACTTCGGTGGCGAAGGCGAACGGGTCGGCCCGTTCGCTGACGACACCGTCGGCGCCGTGAACGCGGAACTTGTACAGCCCACCCACCGCGAAATCGGGCCAGAAGAGCTCCCACACTCCGGAGGAACCCAACACCCGCATGGGCGCGTCGTTTCCGGTCCAGCCGTTGAACTCGCCGATCAAGTTGACGCCCTTGGCATTGGGCGCCCAAACGGCGAACGACACCCCGGTCACGACGCCGTCGGCCGTCTTGAACGACCGAGGATGGGCGCCGAGGACCTCCCAGAGTCGCTCATGGCGGCCTTCGTTGAACAGGTGAAGGTCGACTTCACCCAGCGTCGGCAGGAAACGGTAGGCGTCGGCAACGACGTACGGGTCGGAGCCCTCGTAGGTCACCTGCAGCCGATAGTCGATCAGGTCGATGAACGGCAGCGCCACGGCGAACAGGCCGGCCTCAATGTGCTGCAGCGGGAACCGTTCCCCACCGACGAGCGCGACGACTTCCCGGGCGTGGGGACGAAATGCCCGGATGACGGTGTGGTCGCCGTATTCGTGGGCGCCGAGGATGCTGTGCGGGTTGTGATGGGCACCGGCCACCAGTCGCGCCAGGTCGGCGGGGTCGGGCGCCAGGTTGACTCCGGCGAGTTGGTCGGCTCGGCTCATAGCAACTCATCTCCTGCGTAGCAGAGTGCTTCGGGATTCGTACGGTATGAGAGGCATGTTGATGATGTGTGCGACCGCCTGCGCGGGGTCGATGCGAACATAATTTGATTGCCCCCACTGAAATTCTTGGCCGGTGATCTCATCGCGTACCCAAAACCGCTCATAGGGCTCCATACCCAGAGCCGGCATGTCCAACCAGAGCATTCCCTCCTCGGGACCGAACGCGTTGAGGGTCACCACCACCAGCACGCAGTCACCGCTGGCCGGGTCGAACTTGCTGTAGGCCAGCAGCGCGTCGTTGTCCACGCCGTGGAAATGGATCGTCCGCAGCTGTTGCAGCGCGGGATGCACGCGGCGAATCATGTTGAGTTGCTTGATGAACGGCTCAAGTGATCTGCCCTCGGCGAGCGCGCGCGCGTAGTCGCGGGGACGCAACTCGTACTTCTCGGAGTCCAGATACTCCTCGCTGCCCTCCCGCACGGCGCGGTGCTCGAACAGCTCGTACCCGGAGTACACGCCCCAGGCCGGACCCATGGTTGCCGCCAGCACCGCGCGAATGGCGAACATACCCGGGCCGTTGTGCTGCAGTCCCGCGTGCAGGATGTCGGGGGTGTTGACGAACAGGTTGGGTCGGCGAAAGTCCGCGAGTGCGGCGATGTCGTTGCCGAACTCGGTGAGCTCCCACTTGGCCGTTCGCCAGGTGAAGTAGCTGTAGGACTGGGTGAAGCCCAACTTGGCCAGGCCGTACTGACGGGCCGGCGGGGTGAAGGCCTCCGACAGAAACAGCACGTCCGGGTCGCTGTCTTTGACCTGACCGATCAGCCAGGCCCAGAAATTCGGCGGCTTGGTGTGCGGATTATCGACCCGAAAGAACTTGATGCCGTGATCGACCCAGTGGCGGACCACGCGCAACACCTCGTCGTAGAGACCAGCGGGGTCGTTGTCGAAGTTGATCGGATAGATGTCCTGATACTTCTTGGGGGGATTCTCGGCATAGGCGATGGTCCCGTCCGGCAATTCGGTGAACCACTGCCGGTGTTCGCGCGCCCACGGATGGTCCGGCGCGCATTGCAGCGCCAGATCCAGGGCCACCTCCATGCCCAGATCGCCTGCCGCGGCAACGAATTCGTCGAAGTCGTCGATAGTGCCCAGGTCCGGGTGAACGGCGTCATGGCCGCCCTCGTCGCTGCCGATTGCCCACGGCGATCCGACATCGCCGGGAGCGGCGGCGGGGGAGTTGTTGCGGCCCTTGCGGTGGACCTTGCCGATCGGATGAATCGGCGGCAGGTAGACGACATCGAAGCCCATGTCCGCTATCCGCGGAAGCTGCTCGGCGGCGGTGGCAAAGGTGCCGTGTACCGGCTTTCCGTCGGCGTCCCACCCGCCGGTCGAGCGGGGGAACATCTCGTACCACGCGCCGAACCGGGCCAGCGGCCGATCCACCCACACCCCGAACTGCTCGCCGCGGGTGAGCAGATCCCGCAACGGGTAAGCGGCCAACAGTTCTTCGATCTCGGGACTCAGGGCCAGCGCGGTGCGGGTGACCGGGTCGCCGGGTGTCCGCAGCGCTTCGGCCACCGCCCGCAGCGGGTCGCGCCGCGCCCGCGGAACGCCGGTCGCGGCACGCTCGAACAGTTTCGCGCCGACGAGCAGGTCGTTGGACAGTTCCGTCTCGCCCTGGCCGGCGTCCAGCTTCGCGATCAAACCATGTCGCCACGAGTGGATGGGGTCGCCCCACCCGTCGACGCGGAAGGTCCATAGGCCCACACGGTCGGGGGTGAACTGGCCGTGAAACACGTAGGGTTCCTGCCCCTCCGTCATCGGAAGTAGCAGCGGCTTGACCCGTTGCTCCTTGACGGCACTGCCCGCGACCGCCGAAGCCGGGCGTTCGGGAGCCTCGACCGCCTTGAGATGGCGGGTCTCCGTCACCTGCGGGTACCTGCGCCCGAAGTAGCGCACGACGAGCGTTGCCGCCACGGCCTCGTGGCCTTCCCGCCACACGGCCGCGCTCACCGGGACGATTTCGCCCACCACGGCCTTGGCGGGGTAGGTGCCGCAGGAGACGACGGGCTCGACGTTATCGATCTCGACACGACCGGGCACAATCACTCCGTTCCATTTCTCCGGTTCCTCATCCGCCCGCTTCGCGGGCGGACATCGTCACCGAAGCCGTTCCATTTCTCCGGTTCCTCATCCGCCCGGACCTCACCGAAGCCCTTCCGACTGTGTGCGGCCAAACCGCGGTGTGCTCCATCGCGGAATGCCGCGGAATGCCTTTGCGTCTGGCGAAACTTCTTGTCGTGGGGCACTTCGAACCGAAGGGGAAGCATCGTTGCAGCCCCAACAAGTACCCGATACCCACCCTAGTGTCCGGTCACACACCCGGACGCAAACGGTCAGTCGGTCGCCCTGCGAGCGTCGGAATCGTCAGTAAGGTAATGACGTGTGAAAGCTCTCCGTCGCTTTACCGTCCGCGCGCATTTGCCGGATCGTCTCGCCGCGCTCGACCAGCTCTCCACCAATTTGCGGTGGTCCTGGGACAAACCGACACAGGAGTTGTTTGCGAGCATTGAGCCGACGCTGTGGGTGCGGTGCGGGTGTGATCCGTTTGCGTTGCTCGGAGCGGTCAACCCCGCACGGCTCGACGAGTTGGCGCTCGACGAAGAATTCCTGCGCCGGCTCGATGAGCGGGCCGCCGACCTGAACGATTACCTGAGCCGTCCCCGCTGGTATCAGCAGCGCCAGGACGAATGCTCCGACGCCGAGGCGATGCCGACGGCGATCGCCTATTTCTCCATGGAGTTCGGCGTCGCCGAGGTGTTGCCCAACTACTCGGGCGGCTTGGGCATCCTTGCGGGCGACCACTTGAAGTCCGCGTCCGACCTCGGGGTGCCGCTGATCGCGGTCGGCCTCTACTACCGCTCCGGGTACTTTCGGCAGTCGCTGAGCGCGGACGGCTGGCAGAACGAGACCTACCCGGCACTGGATCCGCAGGGGCTGCCCCTGCGGCTGCTCACCACTGCGACCGGCGATCCGGCGCTGGTGGAGCTGACACTTCCCGACTCCGACCAGCTGCGGGCCAGGATCTGGGTGGCGCAGGTCGGTCGTGTTCCGCTGCTGTTGCTGGATTCCGACGTCCCCGAGAACGAGCATGAACTGCGCGGCGTCACCGACCGCCTGTACGGCGGCGATCAGGAGCATCGGATGCGGCAGGAAATCCTGGCCGGCATCGGCGGCGTGCGCGCGATCCGCGCGTTCAGCGCCATCGAAGGATCGCTCCCGCCCGAGGTGTTCCATATGAACGAGGGGCACGCCGGTTTCCTCGGGTTGGAACGCATCCGCGAGTTGATGACCGATTCCGGGTTGGACTTCGACACCGCGTTGACGGTGGTGCGGTCCAGCACCGTGTTCACCACCCACACCCCCGTCCCGGCCGGCATCGACCGGTTCGCGGTCGACATGATTCGGCTCTACTTCGATGACCGGACGGAGGGCGGTCCCGGCGACGACCGGGATGACAAGGATGCGCCTGCCCTGTTGCCGGGGGTCCCCACCGTCCGGATAGTTGCACTCGGCGCCGAGGACGACCCGACCAAATTCAACATGGCCCATATGGGACTGCGCCTGGCGCAACGTGCCAACGGTGTTTCGTTGCTGCACGGCCGGGTGAGCCGGGCGATGTTCAACGAGCTGTGGCCGGGCTTCGACGCGGACGAGGTGCCGATCGGGTCGATCACCAACGGTGTTCACGCGCTTACCTGGGCGGCGCCGCAGTGGTTGCAGCTCGGGCGCGAGCTGGCCGGATCCGACTCGTTCTCCGACCCGGGCGTGTGGCTGCGACTTCAACAGGTAGACCCGGGTCACCTGTGGTGGATCCGCTCGGAATTGCGGTCATTGCTGGTCGAGGACGTGCGGGTGAGACTGCGCCGTTCGTGGCTGGAGCGCGGTGCGTCAGACGCCGAATTGAGTTGGATATCAACGGCTTTCGACCCGAACGTGCTTACCATCGGGTTTGCCCGACGGGTGCCGACGTACAAGCGGCTGACGCTGATGCTGCGCGACCCCGATCGCCTGGAACAGCTGCTGCTCGACAAGGAAAGGCCCATCCAGCTGATCGTGGCCGGCAAGTCGCACCCGGCCGACGACGGCGGGAAGGCGCTGATCCAGCAGGTGGTGCGTTTCGCCGACCGGCCGCAGATGCGCCACCGCATCGCCTTTTTGCCCGACTACGACATGTCAATGGCCCGGCTGCTGTACTGGGGCTGCGACGTCTGGCTGAACAACCCGCTGCGGCCCCTGGAAGCCTGCGGTACCTCGGGCATGAAGAGCGCGCTCAACGGCGGCCTGAACCTGTCCATCCGCGACGGCTGGTGGGATGAATGGTACGACGGCGAAAACGGTTGGGCCATACCGTCTGCCGACGGCGTGGCGGATGAAGCGCGGCGCGACGAGTTGGAGTCCAGCGCGCTTTACAACCTGCTGGAACAGGCGGTGGCACCGAAGTTCTACGAGCGTGACGAACACGGCGTGCCGCCCCGGTGGATCGAAATGGTGCGCCACACCTTGCAAACCCTGGGCCCGAGGGTCCTCGCTTCCCGCATGGTGCGCGACTACGTCGAGAAGTATTACGCTCCGGCCGCGCAATCGCTACGCCGGACGGTCGCATCCTCCGCGGGCGCTGAAACTGACGCGGCGGAAGGCCAATTCGGCGCCGCTCGTGAGCTGGCCGCCTACCGTCGGCGCGTTGAGGAAGCATGGCCCAGGATCGAAATCACCGACGTCGACAGCACCGGCCTGCCGGACACTCCGGTGCTTGGTTCGAAGCTGACCCTGACCGCAACGGTGCAGCTGGCCGGGCTCGCCCACGACGAGGTGACGGTGCAGGCCGTGGTGGGCCGAGTTGATTCCGGTGATGTGCTGCTGGACCCGATCACCGTCGAGATGTCGTATACGGGCACGGCCGAAGGCGGCAACCAGGTCTTCGCGACCACCACACCGCTGCCGCTGGCCGGGGCTGTCGGGTACACCGTTCGCGTGCTGCCCCTTCATCCCATGCTCGCCGCCGCCAACGAGCTAGGCCTAGTCACACTTGCTCGCTAACCCGGCAGCCTCTCCGAGGCGGTCCGCAGACGTTCCAAAGCCCCGCGGACCTGTGCCGCATTGGTCGTTTGCCAAAACGGCGGAAGGGAAGCACGCAGGTAGGCGCCGTAGCCGGCGGTGACCATCCGGGAGTCGAGCACCGCGACCACGCCGCGGTCCGTGTCACGACGCAACAGCCGACCGGACCCCTGCGCCAGCAGGAGCGCGGCGTGGGCGGCGGCCACGGCCATGAAGCCGTTTCCGCCGCGGGCGGCCACCGCGCGCTGCCGCGCGCCCAGCAGCGGGTCGTCGGGCCGGGGGAACGGGATGCGGTCGATCAACACCAGGGACAGCGAAGGCCCGGGTACGTCGACGCCCTGCCACAGGGACAGGGTTCCGAACAGCGAGGTCTCCTCGTCGGCGCTGAATTGCTCGACCAGCGCGGAGGTGCTGTCGTCGCCCTGACACAGCACGGGTGTCTGCAACCGTTCCCGCACGGCCTCGGCCGCGGCCCGGGCGGCCCGCATCGACGAGAACAGGCCCAGCGTGCGACCACCAGCGGCGGTGATGAGCTCGGCGATTTCGGCGAGCTGCTCGGCGGAGCCGGTGCCGTCGCGGCCCGGCGGCGGCAAATGGGCTGCGACATAGAGGATTCCGGCCTTGGCATGGTGGAACGGAGACCCGACGTCGAGGCCCCGCCACGGTGGCCGGTCTCCCGAGTCGTCTTCAGTGTCGACTCCGCTCAGCCCCCACGCCGTGGCCATTGCGTCGAAGGATCCCCCGATGGTCAGTGTTGCCGATGTCAGCACCGCGGTCGAACGCGAGAACACCCGTTCGCGCAGCAGCCCCGCGACCGATAGCGGCGCCACTCGCAGCACGGGGCGCGGCGGCCCGCGGTTGTCCTCCTGCTCGAGCCACACCACGTCGGTGCGCTCGGGAATGGCCGGGGCGAAAGACGTCAATATTCGCGACGTGGTGTCGGAAATCTCGCTCAGCGCGGCGACGGCTTCGGCGCGTGCCGACGCCGCCCGCGAATCGGCCCTGGAATCCGGTCGGATGTCGACCGCCGATCGTGCCGTGGCGGCCACATCGCGCAGCGCCGCCAGGTAGGTCGCCATCTCGTCATCGAGGCGATCGATCCGCCCCGGCCTGATGATTTGAGCGTCGTGGATGGCCGCGGCGAAGTTCGCCACGGTGGCCTCCAGCCGCTGGATGATTTCCGGATCCACCAGGCGGGTGATCCGCCGGGCGACGGCGCCGAGGGTTTCCGGCGTCAACTCGGCGGTGGCCACCGACGTCATGCGGTCCACCAGCTCGTGCGCCTCGTCAACCACCAGCAGAGTGTGTTCCGGCAGCACCGCCGAGTCGGCGACTGCGTCGATGGCCAACAACGCATGGTTGGTGACGACGATATCGGCGGCGCCGGCTCGGCCTCGCGCCCGTTCGGAGAAGCACTCGGAGCCGAAGGGGCAGCGTGCCACGCCGAGGCATTCCCGCGCAGAAACGCTGACCTGGGACCAGGATCGCTCCGGCACACCGGGTTTCAGGTCGTCGCGGTCACCGGAATCGGTCGTCGACGCCCAAGCGGTGAGCCGTTGCACATCGCGCCCCAGGGCGGTGACCGCCATGGCGTCGAAAAGTTCTTCCTGCGGCCGGCGAGCGCCGTCGTCGCCGTCGGCATCGGCGGTGCCACCGTTGTGAACCTTGTTCAGACACAGGTAGTTTCGTCGTCCCTTCAGCAATGCGAACCGCGGCGGGCGGGGCAGAGAATCGGCCAGCGAGTCGGCCAGTCGGGGTAGGTCGCGGTCGACCAGCTGGCGCTGCAACGCGATCGTGGCCGTCGACACGACGACGGGTGACTCGTCGCGCAGCGAGTGGACAATCGCGGGAATCAAGTATGCGAGCGACTTGCCGGTGCCGGTTCCGGCCTGCACCACGAGGTGCTCGCCCGTCTGGAAGGCCTCTGCCACCGCGGCGGCCATCTCCTGCTGGCCGCTGCGCCCGCTGCCGCCGATCGCTGCGACGGCGACGGCGAGGAGCTCAAGGACCGAGACGTCGGACATTGCTCACGCCGGGATGTGAGTGGTGGGGATCGCCGGCTCGCCGTGCGAAAGATTCAAGCCCTCCCAAGGCAGGCTGCGCAGCCCCGAAGCGACGAGCTTGCGCGCCGCGGCGAGGGCGCACTCACCGGTGTCGGCCACGGTCCGGCCGCCGCGCACCAGCGGGACGGTCAGCACGCGCGACGGTCCGGTGGTCTCGGGTGGGCGGCCGGCCGGATACACCACCTCCTCGGTGATGGTGCCCGTTGCCCGACACGTCCGAAGCGCCTCCTTGTGACCGCCGTGGGACTCCTTGTGGCTGCTGCGCTTCTGGACCGGCATGCCGTCCACTTCGACAAGCTTGTAGACCATGCTCGCGGTCGGGGCGCCCGAGCCGGTCACCAGGGACGTTCCGACCCCGAACATATCTACCGGTTCGGCGCGCAGCGCCGCGATGGAAAACTCGTCAAGATCACCAGACACCACAATGCGGGTTTCGTTGGCCCCGAGCCGGTCCAACTGCTCGCGCACCTGGCGGGCCAGCACCGCCAGCTCGCCGGAGTCGATGCGGACCGCGCCAAGCGCAGTCCCGGCGGCGGCCACCGCGTTCGCCACGCCGGTCGTCACGTCATAGGTGTCAACCAGCAGCGTGGTGTCAACCCCCAAAGCGTCGACCTGCGAACGAAACGCGGCCAGCTCAGTCATTTCCAGAGGAACGTTTCGCTGAGCATGCAGCATGGTGAACGCGTGGGCGGCGGTGCCCGCCGCGGGGATCCCGTATCGCCGTTGGGCCTCCAGGTTGGAGGAGGCGGAGAAGCCCGCGATATACGCGGCGCGCGCCGCCGCGACCGCCGCGCGTTCGTGCGTTCGGCGTGAGCCCATCTCGATCAGCGGGCGTTCCTCGGCGGCGCTGACCATTCGCGCGGCCGCGGAGGCGACCGCGGTGTCGTGATTGAAGATCGACAGCGCCAGCGTTTCGAGAATCACGCATTCGGCGAAGCCGCCGGTGACTGAAAGTATGGGCGATCCGGGGAAGTACAGCTCGCCCTCCGCGTAGCCGTCGATGTCGCCGGCGAACCGGAAATCACGCAGGTAATCCACAGCGTGTTGGTCGACGAATCGCTCCAGCAGCTGGTAGGCGTCGTCGTCGAAGCTGAACTGCGGCAATGACTCCAGCAGCCGGCCGGTCCCGGCGACCACGCCGTATCGGCGGCCATCGGGGAGGCGTCGTGCGAACAGTTCGAAGGTGGTCCGCCGGTTCGCGGTGCCATCTCGCAGCGCAGCCGCCAACATCGTCAACTCGTATTTGTCGGTCAGCAGCCCAGCCAGGAGCGGCTCGTTCATTCCGCAACGGTAACGGCCGACCGCAACTCGGGAACGGCCGGCGGCAGGGTGGCGGTCCTCGGTATCGTGTAACGCATGGTTGTTGCGTCAGCGCCCACCAAGCCCGCATCGCGGCCGGGCACCACCGGGCAACGCGAGGCCGCTCCGGTCGACGTCACGGCCAGTCCGTGGGTCACCATCGTATGGGACGACCCCGTCAACCTGATGACCTATGTAACGTATGTTTTCCAAAAGTTGTTCGGCTACAGCGAACCGCACGCCACCAAGTTGATGCTGCAGGTCCACAACGAAGGCAAGGCGGTGGTGTCGGCGGGTACCCGGGAGTCCATGGAAGTCGACGTGGCCAAACTGCATGCCGCTGGTTTGTGGGCGACCATGCAGCAGGATAGGTGAGGTTCGAGGGCGCCCGAGGTTCCTTGTGCGCAAGTGGAAGCGCGTCGACACCGCAAACGGCCCCCGTTTCCGGTCCGCCCTGGCATCACATGAGGCCGCTCTGCTCACGAACCTCGTCACCGCCATGATCGGCCTGCTCGACGAGCGCGAATCTTGCGCGCCCCCAGACGAACTCGAGGAGATCACGGGCATCAAGACCGGCAGTGCCGAGCCCCCGAGCGATCCGACATTGCGTCGGCTGCTGCCGGATTTCCACAAGCCCGATTTTCACCAGCCGGATGACCGGACGCCCACGGCCGCCGACACCTCGGACAGCCTCAACGCCGCTCTGCGCAGTCTGCACGAACCGGAGATCATCGACGCCAAACGTGCTGCGGCAAAGCACTTATTGGCCACCGTTCCGGAAAACGGCGGCCGTTTCGAGCTGACCCGCGAAGACGCCGACGCCTGGGTCGCGGCCGTCAACGACATTCGATTGACGCTGGGAGTCATGCTCGAGATCGGTCCGCAAGGCCCGGATCGCCTGCCGGCCGACCATCCGCTGGCGGTGCACTTCGACGTTTACCAGTGGCTGACGGTCCTGCAGGAGTACCTGGTCCTCGCCTTGATGGGGCGATGATGATCGAGGCGGCCGGATGAATACAATCACCGACGTCGGGGGAATCCGGGTCGGCCACCACCAGCGCCTGGATGCGGACGCGTCGTTGGGCGCGGGTTGGGCCTGCGGCGTCACGGTGGTGCTGACGCCGCCCGGGACCGTATGCGGCGTCGATTGCCGCGGCGGCGCGCCGGGCACCCGGGAAACCGATCTGCTGGATCCCGCCAACACCGTGCGCTTCGTCGACGCCGTCCTGCTTGCCGGTGGCAGTGCCTACGGCCTGGCGGCCGCGGACGGCGTCATGCGCTGGCTGGAGGAGCGGCAACGCGGCGTGCGCCTGGACGGCGGTGTGGTGCCCATCGTGCCGGCCGCGGTGATCTTCGATCTGCCGGTTGGTGGCTGGGACCGCCGGCCGACGGCCGACTTCGGCTATGCGGCGTGCGAGGCCGCCGACGGTCAAGGCGGTGTCATCGCGGTGGGGACCGTCGGCGCCGGGGTGGGCGCGCGGGCCGGTGTGCTCAAAGGCGGTCTCGGGACAGCGTCCATGACTTTGCCGTCCGGCGTCACCGTCGGCGCGGTCGTCGCCGTCAACTCGGCGGGCGACGTCGTCGATCGGGCCACCGGCCTGCCGTGGATGGCGGACATGATCGAAGAGTTCGCACTCACTTCGCCGCCCGCGGGCGAGATCGAGGCGTTCGCGCAGTTGCCCTCGGCGTTGCATCCGCTGAATACGACGATCGCCGTGGTGGCCACCGACGCGTCGCTGAGCGCGGCCGCCTGCCGGCGGGTGGCAATCGCGGCCCACGACGGCCTCGCCCGCACGATCCGGCCCGCCCATACCCCGCTGGACGGCGATACGGTTTTCGCGCTGGCCACCGGGGCGGTCGAGGTGGCGCCGGTCGTCGCGGACAAGCCGCCGCCAGCCGCGTTCTCGCCGGAGACGGGGCTGGTCACCGAGATCGGCGTCGCGGCGGCCGATTGCCTGGCCCGCGCGGTGCTGGTGGGGGTGCTGGCCGCCCAATCGGTCGCCGGAATACCGACCTACCGCGACGTGTTGCCCGGTGCCTTCGGCCCCTGGCCCAGGCACAGCTAGCCTGGACGATGCCGAATGCGCTTCAGAAGGCAGCTGTGGACGTGACCGAAGCATGTGCGGCAATGCAGAACGACATGAGGAGCGGCGCTTGACCCAAGGACATCCGCGGGCGCCAGCAACCAGGCCGAAGAAGCGGCCGACGTGGATGGTCGGCGCGGCGACGATCCTCACGTTCGTGGCGCTGCTATACCTTGTCGAGCTGGCCGACCAACTGACGCGGCATTCGCTGGACGTCAACGGAATCAGGCCACTGGAAACCGACGGGCTGTGGGGGATCATTTTCGCCCCCTTCCTCCACGCCAACTGGCAACACCTGATGGCCAACACCGTGCCGCTACTGGTGCTCGGTTTTCTCATGACGCTGGCCGGGTTGTCTCGGTTCGTCTGGGCCACCGCGATCGTGTGGATTCTGGGCGGGTTTGGCACCTGGCTGATCGGCAATCTGGGCAGCAATTGCGGCCCCACGGACCACATCGGGGCGTCCGGGCTGATTTTCGGTTGGCTGGCATTCCTGCTGGTGTTCGGGATCTTCGTGCGCCGGTTTTGGGACATCGTCATCGGACTGGTCGTGTTAATCGCCTACGGCGGCGTGTTGCTCGGCGCCATGCCTGTGCTCGGCAGATGCGGTGGCGTGTCGTGGCAGGGCCACCTGTGTGGCGCGATCGCCGGGGTGGTGGCGGCCTATCTGTTGTCCGCGCCCGAGCGCAAGGCCCGCGCGCCGCGCAAGGCCCGCGCGCCGCGCAAGGCCGGCCCACGGCGCGCCAAGAGATGACGTCGCCACTCGCGCCCGTCGGGGTCTTCGACTCGGGCGTCGGGGGACTGACCGTCGCGCGGGCGATCATCGACCAGCTGCCCGACGAGGACATGATCTACGTCGGCGACACCGCCAACGGCCCCTATGGCCCGCTCACGATCGCCGAGGTGCGTTCCCACGCTCTGGCGGTCGGCGACGATCTGGTCGACCGGGGCGTCAAGGCGCTGGTGATCGCGTGCAACACGGCGTCCGCGGCGTGCCTGCGCGATGCTCGTGAGCGCTACAACGTCCCCGTCATCGAGGTGATCCTGCCGGCCGTGCGCCGCGCCGTCAGCACCACCCGCAGCGGCCGCATCGGTGTCATCGGCACCCGGGCGACCATCGACTCGCACGCCTATCAGGACGCGTTCGCCGCCGCTCGCGACGCGGAGGTCACGGCGGTGGCCTGTCCCCGGTTCGTCGACTTCGTCGAGCGCGGCGTGACCAGCGGTCGTCAGGTGCTCGGCCTGGCCGAGGGCTATCTCGAGCCGCTGCAGCGCGCGCAGGTCGACACGCTGGTGCTGGGGTGCACCCATTACCCGCTGCTTTCCGGGCTGATTCAGCTGGCGATGGGCGACAACGTGACGCTGGTCTCCAGCGCCGAGGAAACCGCGAAGGAAGTGCTTCGGGTGCTCACCGAGCGCGATTTGCTGCGACCCCATGACGCGCCGCCGGCCACCCGAGTGTTCGAAGCCACTGGCGATCCCGATGCGTTCACTAGATTGGCGACGCGCTTCCTGGGACCCTCGATGACCGGCGTCGAGCCGGTTCATCGCTTCCGCGTCCACTAGCGGCACACCGCCGACACGGCCGCGAGAGATTCTGATCACAAGAAAGAGGTGATGTTTTCTCCATCGTGCGATCGGGCATGGCACAGTAGTGTGCGTGCGAATAACCGTACTCGGCTGCTCCGGCAGCGTCGTGGGTCCGGATTCGCCTGCATCGGGTTATCTGCTTCGGGCGCCGGATGCCCCACCGCTGGTCCTCGACTTCGGCGGGGGCGTTCTCGGCGCGCTGCAGCGGTACGCCGACCCCAGCACCGTGAACGTGCTGCTGTCACATCTGCACGCCGACCATTGTCTGGACATGCCCGGCCTGTTCGTGTGGCGGCGCTACCATCCGTCGCGCCCCGCGGGCAAGTCGCTGTTGTACGGGCCCAGTGACACCTGGTCTCGGTTGGGTGCAGCATCTTCCCCTTACGGCGGCGAAATCGACGACTGCTCGGACATCTTCGAAGTTCACCACTGGGTGGATGGCGAACCCGCGCATTTCGGGTCCCTCACGGTGTTGCCGCGGGTGGTGGCGCACCCCACCGAGTCCTACGGCCTGCGGATCACGGACGCCAGCGGGGCCTCCTTCGTTTACAGCGGCGACACCGGCATGTGCGATCAGCTTGTCGAATTGGCCCGCGACGCCGACGTTTTCCTCTGCGAGGCCTCCTGGACGCACGCGCCGGATCGTCCGTTGGCCTTGCACCTGTCGGGCACCGAGGCCGGCAGGGTCGCGAAGCAGGCCGGCGTACGCGAGCTGCTGCTGACGCACATTCCGCCGTGGACTTCGCGCGAGGACGTGATCACCGAGGCCAAGGCCGAGTTCGACGGCCCCGTGCACGCGGTGGTGTGCGGCGAGACCTTCGACGTCCGCCGCTCCGAGCGGGTCTGAGCCAACCGCGCTCGGTTGGCTAGGGTTGTTGGGTGTCCAAACGAGAAGACGGCCGCCTTGACGACGAGCTTCGCCCCGTGGTCATCAACCGTGGGTTCACCGACCACCCGGCGGGTTCGGTGCTGATCGAATTCGGTCACACGAAGGTCTTGTGCACCGCGAGCGTCACCGAGGGTGTACCGCGCTGGCGCAAGGGGTCCGGACTCGGATGGCTCACCGCCGAGTACGCAATGCTGCCGTCGGCCACTCATACGCGCTCCGATCGCGAATCGGTGAAGGGTCGGCTCAGCGGACGTACCCAGGAGATAAGTCGGCTGATCGGCCGCTCGCTGCGGGCGTGCATCGACCTTAGGGCCTTGGGGGAGAACACGATTGCCGTCGACTGCGATGTGCTGCAGGCCGACGGCGGAACACGCACCGCGGCCATCACCGGCGCCTACGTCGCCCTGGCCGACGCGGTGACCTACCTGTCCGCGGCGGGCAAGCTTTCGGACCCGCGGCCCCTGTCGTGCGCCATCGCGGCCGTCAGCGTCGGCGTTGTGGACGGCCGGATTCGGGTCGACCTGCCCTACGAGGAAGACTCCCGCGCCGAGGTCGACATGAACGTCGTTGCCACCGACACCGGAACCCTGGTCGAGGTCCAGGGCACCGGCGAGGGCGCGACGTTCCCGCGCTCGACGCTGGACAAGCTGCTCGACGTGGCGCTGGCCGCGTGCGACCAGTTGTTCGCCTACCAGCGCTCAGCCCTGGAGCAGCCGTACCCGGGCGTGCTGCCCGAGGGGCCGACGCCATCGAAGGCGTTCGGCAGCTGACCCGCCTGCTGGTTGCCAGCCGCAACCCCAAGAAGCTGGCCGAGCTGCGCCGCGTGCTCGACGGCGCGGGCGTGTCGCGGTTGACGCTGGTGTCGCTGGACGACGTGGCGCCGTTCGACGAGGCCCCCGAAACCGGTGCGACCTTCGAGGACAACGCGCTGGCCAAGGCGCGCGGCGCGTTCGCCGCGACGGGCCTGGCGTGCGTGGCCGACGACTCGGGCTTGGAGGTGGCCGCGCTGAACGGGATGCCCGCCGTGCTGTCGGCGCGCTGGTCGGGCCACCACGGCGACGACGCGGCTAACACCTCACTCTTGTTGGCGCAGCTGCGCGACGTTCCCGACGAACGGCGCGGCGCGGCGTTCGTGTCGGCCTGCGCGCTGGTCTCGGCGTCCAGCGCGGTGGTCGTCCGCGGCGAGTGGCCCGGCTCCATCGCGCGGGCACCCCGAGGCGACGGCGGGTTCGGCTACGACCCAGTGTTCCTTCCCGACGGCAGCGACCGCACCGCCGCGGAGTTGAGCCCGGCGGAGAAGGACGCGGTGTCGCATCGCGGCCGCGCGCTGGCGCTGCTGGTGCCTGCGCTTCATGACTTGGCCGCGCCCCGTACGTGAACCTGGCCGCACGCGCGGGGCCTACAGCCCAAAGCGCGCCTTGACGGCCTTGGTCTGGAAGTGCTCGACGATGATGCCGAGCAGCGGGATGGTGCCGGACAGCAGCACGCCGATGGTCTTGCCGATCGGCCAGCGGACCTTGATCGCGAGGTTGAACGCCGCCAAGACGTAGGCGAAGTACACCCAACCGTGCACCACCTCGATCCAGCGGATCTCGTGATGGAACGCCAGGTGCGAGACGATCTCGTAGCACAGCGCGATGAGCCAGAGACCCGTCGTCCACGCCATCACCCGGTAGGCGAGCAATGCCGTGCGGATCTTCTCGACCGGGAAGGCGGGCGCCGGCGCGTCAGGCGTCTCGGGTGTGGTCATGCGGTGGTCCTGTTCTCCTTCTCGGCGTCTTTTTTGGCGAGCTCGGCCAGGTAGGCGTTGTACTCCCGCAGCGCGGGATCGTCGGGCGGCGGCTGCGCCGGCTTGGGCCGCTCGGGCAGCAGGCCGGCGGGTATCTCGCTCATCTCGCCGCTCGTGTGCGGTTGCGGTGGCTCCTCTTCATAGCGCACGAACTTGCGATAGGCGTAAACGCAGAACCAGGCGAACAGCGGCCACTGCAGCGCGTAGCCGAGGTTCTGGAAGGTGCCCGAGACCGACTGGAACCTGGTCCATTGCCACCAGCCCAGCGCCAGGCAGCCGCACGCCGCGACGATCACCAACGCGATCAGCGCGGGCCTGCGACGAGGGGTTGTTGGCACCCCTTGACGGTACCGCTCACGATTTGGGCCCGACGAATTCGTCGAGGCGTGCCACCGCGGCCTTGCGGTAGATGGCGATGACGTACTGGCTGGGCCGAGTCCACGGAATCTCAAGGGAGTCCAGCGCCGCGCAGAACAGCCCTCGAATGTCGTCGGACCGGTTGGAGAAGTGGTAGCGGACACTGCGGACTCCGCGATCATTGGCCACCACGCGACAACCGTCGCTATCGATCAGACCGCGAATAAATTCCTCGGTGGCTTGTTCGACCAGCAGCTCCTGCCACCGCTCCAGGCGAATCGGCCTCAGGTGCTTCTTGCCTGGGCCGTGTTGCGGCAAGAGGCACGGCCAGTGCTGGGAGCAGAGCGAGACGACGACGCACCCTCTCGGTTGCGGCTCGACAGATGCACGCTGGCCGGGCATCAGTGAGTCGACGGCCACCCGACAGCGCTCGATAATTTCTGGGTATTTCTTGTCCAACGTGATGCGCAAACGCCAAACCCGCCGGTTGCGCGAGACACAGCCATCGCCGAGATACAGACCAAGGATGTCGGAGTACGACGCTGCCGGAAACGCGGAGAAGTCGTGAACGATGCCGCAATTCGATCCAAACGATAGTCGTGGCCGAATCTGTTGGCGGCATCGCCAGTCGCGTACCGTCGGTCTCGGCACACCGAGCTGACGCGCGATGGCGCAGTCGTTTACGCCCGCTGCGACGAGGCGCTGAGCTGCCTCGAACTGCTCAGCCGGCCACATCGAAAGTCCTTCGTCGGTTTGGGGGCCACGCTAGGCCGCCCCACCGACAAGCGAGCGATAAGATCGCTAGGTCCGCGGGCGTGGCGAAATTGGCTTACGCGCCGGCTTTAGGTGCCGGTGCTCGAAAGAGCATGAGGGTTCGAGTCCCTCCGCCCGCACTCTTCCGGACGGCACGGCGCCGTGCCCACGTTTCGTCGCGCATTCCGCGGGTAACCGCGTTGAACCGCAGTAAGGAAGGTGTGCCATGGCCACCGGACATGAGCCACTCGAGCAGGCCATCACGGCCGCGGAGGTGGACCGAGCAGAAAACCGAGCAGCACAGGCCCGCGAACGGGCCGCACTCGCGGGCCTTTCCGCGGCCCGCAGCTTCGAGGAGTCCGCGCGCCACCACGAACATGTCGCAATGGTGCAAGACGTGACCGCCGAACAAGGCGCGTCCCATTCGGAAGTGCACCGCAGGTCCGCGTTCCGCCATCGCCAGGCGGCAGCCGACGACCGAAAACTGGCCCAGCGGAAGCGAAAAGAGTGCGAAGCCGACCTGTCCGCCGACACCGACCGGTAGCGATCACCCGAAAAGTTCGCGGTGCCGTTCGACGTAGTGCCGCACGGTCTCCGCGGGACGGCCGGTGATGCGCTCGACATCGTCGGTCGACCGGTTGTAGCGGTCCTCGCGGTGCAGCCGCGCCATGGTGGCGATGTGCTGCTCCACGTGCGGCGGCATTCCAAGCGCGGCGAGCTCGCGTAGCCACTCGTCATCGGGCGGCCGAAGGCCGGTGACGGGCCGGCCCAGGGCTTGCGAGTACCGCTCGGCCAGCTCGTCGACGGAAAGCGTTGCGGGGCCGGTCAATTCGTAGACCGCACCAAGATGCTCCGCCGGCGCCACCAGCACCGCGGTGATGACGTCGGCGACGTCGCTGGCGGCGACGGGTGACGTGCGCCCGCTGCCGAAGGG
>NZ_JAFBAT010000106.1 GCF_019247615.1 Mycobacterium sp.
CCGCCGGGTCGTCAGCCGCCAACTCCCGGCCAACCTCTTGCGAGCCGGCTTCCAGCCTTTCGCCGGCGCTGTACCGCCGCTCCACCACTTCCTCTGGGAGTAGTTGCAAGACGTCGGGCAGATCATCCGATGTGCGCCAGTAGATCAAGTCGCCGCTCTGGATCCGGAGTCTTCGGGCGAGGCGAATAGGTAGCCGCACCTGCAGTTTCGAGCTGACAGGGTGCGGACCGTCTAGCGCAGACACAGAGTCGAGTATGCGCGTTGTTTTACTTTTTTTACAACGTGGAGTAGCCTTTAGTTAAGCGCTGACCCGGGCCCTCATGGCCCGGCTAGGCACTTTCAGCCCCGTTCCCGCTCACCGCGGGGCGGGGCCTCTAACTTTTCGGGCTCGACGCGCATCACATCGTGCGGAGAACGATTCCGGCGGCTGCTCGAGGCTTGAGGGCAGCAACTGCGCGATGTGTGGCACCCCCGAGTTCACTCCACATGCCTTGTGGGCAAACGGATTCGATGTTTCGGCCAGGTGGTATCACGCTGCGAAACGCCGCGTAAGCAAGAAGATCGGCGACCTGGATGAAATACGCCTGCCTGGATTGTCGCGCCACGGGATCGTCAACCAACTGCGTGGCGGGAGCGACGATCGTGCCGCCCCCATATGCGCTGCCGGCCGTCAAGTGCCGGCGTGCCCTACGAACCCACCGACGAACTGCATCGTTCTCACCTTCGTCGTGGATAACGATGAAGCGGGTGTTTTCCTTCGTGCTGGTGCGCTCTAACCGTTGCAGCAGGCCTTCCCATGCCAGATCGAAACAGGCAGTTGACGACGTAAAGCCTGTGCGCTTGTCGACGACGATGGCGAATGCTCGAACGTCGAGGGATGAGAGGACGCGGAGATGAGCTCGATAGATCACACGTCGGGCTCCGTGGCCGAGGTTATATCGGCGCAGATCGCCCGAGTTTCTGAGGAGGTAGTTGGCTTTGATCTCCGCGCGCATGTGGACGCCAAATTTGTCTCGCACGCGCCGGCGGAAGCGCAGCAACCCATCGAAGGTGGCGGGCCAGTTATCAGCGTCGACCAGCACGCATCCGAGAACGAAGGTCTGGGAGCCACCGCTACTCGGATCGCCGGTGTTGCCGGATTCATCGATGTAGGCGACGAGCATCCGACCATGCTCACATGGAGGTACTGGTCGCTCGGCCACGTGGTGGCCACAATTTGACCACAGTTACAGATAACTGCTGTTAACTACAGTTGTGTCTTTTTTGCACGCCGACCGGGCTGTAAACCCCTGAACTGCATCATGATTCGCCTTTGCAAGGCAGGTGTCAGGGGTTCGATTCCCCTAGGCTCCACTTTTTTCGGGCTCCGGTTCTCTTCCCTTCCTGCGCTTCCTACGGCCGCGGCTGCACGTTGACGCTGGGCGGGCGGGGCGACGGCTCCTCGTTTTCCTGATGCATCGAGCGCCGGACGATGCTGAACGCGGCGGCACCTCCAGCCAGGACGGCGACGGCCGCCCCCACGATCACCCAGGGGCGCTTGCCGCGGCGATGCGAACGGCGCGCGTCCTGCAGCGCCTGCGGCAGCCCGGTGACCACCTCCTGCGCGGCAGCGAGCTCCTGGGCGAGGGTTTCCTGGGCCGCGGCGATCTCACGCGCCAGGCGGCCCTCCCGGTAACGGCGGCGCAGATCCCCCGTCGTCGACCGCGCGGATTGCACACCCAGCCCGACAACGCCTCGGGTCAGGTCCACGGGTCCGACCGCCGAGTAGGTCAGCCCGCGGGTAAGTCGCTCCCGAGGGGTCAGCCGCGATGCCGTCTTCGCGCTCATCTGCCACCTTCCTGTGCCGCTCATCCGGTGCCCATCATTGCTATGGACGGGACGCCCGCCAGCCTATTGCGCGCGCCCATGTTTCGGCAGCCTCCTCGAGCGACACCGGGTGCGGGCATGCCCGCGCGTGATGGCAGACTCTAACCCCGTGACTAACAGCCCCATTCAGACCGCCACCGCCACGCTGCACACCAACCGCGGAGACATCAAGGTCGCCCTGTTCGGGAACCATGCGCCGAAGACCGTCGCCAACTTCGTCGGGCTGGCGCAGGGCACCAAGGAGTACTCGACGCAAAACGCATCCGGGGGCCCGTCCGGGCCGTTTTACGACGGAGCGGTTTTTCACCGCGTCATCCGCGGCTTCATGATTCAGGGCGGCGACCCGACCGGTACGGGGCGCGGTGGGCCGGGCTACAAGTTCGCCGACGAGTTCCACCCCGAGCTGCAGTTCGACCGGCCATACCTGCTGGCGATGGCCAACGCCGGTCCGGGCACCAACGGCTCGCAGTTCTTCATCACGGTGGCGCAGACCCCCCATTTGAACCGGCGCCACACGATCTTCGGCGAGGTGACCGACCCCGATTCCCAGAAGGTCGTCGACGCCATCGCGACCACGGCCACCGACGGCAACGACCGTCCCACCGATCCGGTCGTGATCGAGTCGATCACCATCTCCTGAACGCCGCGAGCCGGTTCGTCACGCCCTCTTGCGACCCGCGTAGCCGGCGGCCGTCAGCGCATCGAGCACCTCGAGCGGATCGGTCCCGAGGTCCCAACGGGACAAGACCACCAACCCCCCGGAGATGGTTTCGACCTCAAGTAAACGAACCCTTCGAGCATGGCGGCGAAACTCGGTGATGCGGATGATCTTGATGTCGGACCGCTGCAATATCTGCGTCCGGAACCAGCCGCGCAACACCAGGCCGCGCGCCGTCATTGCCAGTTTTGGACGCGCGCGCCATGTCACGCCCGCAAACAAGATCAGACCCGCTGCGGCAACGCTCGTCAGGATGCGGCCCGGCGGGTCTGTGACAAGGGTCACACTCGCGATAGCCATCAGGAATCCGGCGAGCCCGCAACCAGCGACTCCCGCCGTTCGCGGCGCCCATTCAGTTTGCTGCATACGTCGCTTAGGCCCTCTTACCACTGCCTATGGAGTTATCCACAAGCGCTATCAACAGTGGGGATGAATCACACGCGTGTGATTGTGTGGTCACATTTTTGCTGAGCCAGTAACGGGCAGACCCCAAAATGAATTCATTTCGTCCGGCTGGTGCTCAATGCCACCGCATCGTGAGCAACAAACCGGTGATCATGAAGGCGAACGCGATCGCGTAGTTCCACGGCCCCAGCTGAGCCATCCAATTCAGGGCGGCTGGCGCCTGGCTCCCCACGGCGGCCAATTGAAACACCATCAACCAGACCAGCCCCACCAGCATGAGGCCGACGAACAAACAAACGAACCACACGCTGGACGGTCCGACCTTGACCTTCACGGGCGTGCGGCTGACGGCACTGACCGCGAAATCGTTCTTCTTGCGGACCTTCGACTTGGGCATGATTACCTCAACACGTTGAGCGGGACGGGTGCGACGATAAGGATGCAACTGCGCCTGTAGCTTGGCTACGAGACTAACTCACCCGACCCGGTGACCAGGAAATGTCCACCCGGAATTGGAGAGGCAATGGTCGACATGCGCCGCTCACCGTGGCGCCTCGGTGTCCCCCTGGTGTGCTTACTCGCCGGGATGCTGCTGGCGGCCACCCACGGTGTGTCCGGCGGATCCGAGATCCGTCGCAGCGACGCGCCGCGCCTGGTCGATTTGGTTCGCCAGGCGCAGTCCTCGGTGAATCGTTTGAGCGCGGAACGCGACCAGCTGGCCAACAAGATCGATTCGACACACGGCCGGTCCCCGGATGCGGCCCTGGCAGCCATGCGTCGGCGCGCCGCGGAGCTGGCCGGCGAGGCGGGAATGGACCCCGTTCACGGGCCGGGCCTGGTGGTGACACTCCAGGACGCGCAACGCGATGCCAACGGCCGCTTTCCGCGCGATGCATCGCCCGACGATCTGGTCGTGCACCAGCAGGACATCCAGGCCGTCCTGAACGCATTGTGGAGTGCGGGCGCGGAGGCCATCCAAATGCAGGACCAGCGGATCATCGGGACCTCCGTGCCGCGTTGCGTCGGCAACACGCTGTTGCTCAACGGGCGGACCTATAGCCCGCCGTACACGATCACAGCGATCGGCGATGTGGCGGCCATGCAAGCCGCCCTGGCGGCCGCTCCCCTGGTGATCCTCTACAAGCAGTACGTGGTCCGATTCGGCCTCGGCTACCGCGAGGAGGTGCAGCCCGATGTCCAGATCGTCGGCCATTCCGAACCGGTCCGGATGCACTTCGCACAGCCCGCCGGCCCGGTGGGGTACTGAGCGCGATCGGCTCAGGCGTCGAACGGTAGCCTGACACGATGCGGATCCTGGTTGTCGACAACTACGACAGCTTCGTGTTCAACCTGGTGCAATACCTCGGCCAGCTCGGCGTGGAGGCCGACGTGTGGCGCAATGACGATCCCCGCCTCGGTGACCCGCAGGGCGGTCCCGCAACCGTCGCGGCACGATTCGACGGTGTGTTGCTGAGCCCGGGACCGGGCACCCCGGAGCGCGCCGGAGCGTCGATCGGCCTGGTGCGCGCGTGCGCCGAGCAGGGCACCCCGCTGCTCGGGGTCTGTCTGGGACACCAGGCTATCGGCGTGGCCTTCGGCGCCACGGTCGACCGTGCGCCTGAGTTGCTGCACGGCAAGACCAGCCAGGTCTTTCACACCAATGTCGGTGTGTTGCAAGGACTTCCGGATCCTTTCACAGCGACGCGCTACCACTCGCTGACGATCCTGCCAGAGTCGCTGCCGTCGGCGCTGGAAGTCACGGCGCGCACCAGCAGCGGTGTGATCATGGCCGTGCGCCACACGAATCTGCCGATTCACGGTGTTCAGTTTCATCCGGAGTCGATCCTGACCGAGGGCGGTCACCGCATGCTGGCGAACTGGCTGGCCTACTGCGGCTGGTCGCGTGACGACACGCTGGTGCGCCGTTTGGAGAACGAGGTCCGCGCCGCGGTGCGGCCGCAGCTTCCAGCGGATCCGGCGACTACTGACCGAACTTCAGCGTGATGACGCCGTCCCGGTTGACTCCGGACCCGGCCGGGGGGCTCTGATACACCACCCGGTGAGATTGAGCACCGCCGGCGTCGACGTCGGGGCCTTTGTCCAACGCCCCTGTCCAACCCAGCGCGCGCAACCGCGGTTCGGCATCCGTCCAGAACATGCCGGTCAGATCGGGCATCACGAATTGGTTGCCCCGGGACACCTGTAACTCGATGACCGAGTCCACCGGAACCGTCTGGCCCTTCGACGGATTGGTGCCGAGCACCTCGCCGGCCGGCCGGATGCTGTCCACCGGCGCCTGGCTGAACTTGGTGAAGCCGTAGACGGTCAGGTTCTTTTCGGCGATGTCCACGGTTTGGCCCGCGACGTCAGGTATCTGCTTGGTCTCCGGGCCCGAGCCGATGATGACGGTGATCACGTTGGTGATCGCCGAGGTTTGGTTGGCCGGCGGGTTCGTGCCGATGACCTTGCCCAACAGATCCGGCGTCGACGGCGAGTTCGCCTGCTTGAACTTGCTGAATCCCGCCGCTTTGAGCTTGGTGACGGCGTCGTTGTAGCTCAGCGAGGAAACGTCGGGCACCTCGCGCTGCTCGGGCCCGGTGGAGACGTTGATGGTGATCTCGTCGCCGGCGCTGACGGAAGAGTTGGCCCCGGGGTCGGTGCTGATGACGTGATCGGGCGGAACCGTCGAATCGGGCTTTTGCAGGGTGCGCGTCTTGAAGCCCCGGTTCTGCAGGGCGGCAATCGCATCCGCGGAAACCTGACCGCGCACGTCGGGCACTTGCACCTCGCGGGTGCCGCCGCCGAACGTGTTGAAGCCGATGACGACTCCGACCGTCAGCACGGCCAGGACGACGACCGCAACGACCCAACGACCGATTGAGCCGCCGACGCGGTCACGGTCGGTGTCATCCAGAGCCTGACGCGGTAACGGATCCGTGCGCGGACCCCCGTGCCCACCCGTGGACGACAGCAGTGTGGTCCGCTCGGCGTCGGTCAGCACCTTGGGAGCCTCCGGTGTCTCACCGTTGTGCACCCGAACCAGGTCCGCGCGCATCTCGGCGGCGGTCTGATAGCGATTCTCCGGATTCTTTGCCAGCGCCTTGAGGACGACGGCATCGAGGTCGGCGGAGATGCCTTCGTGACGTTTCGACGGCGGAACCGGATCTTCGCGGACATGCTGATAGGCGACCGCAACGGGCGAGTCACCGGTGAAAGGCGGTTCCCCCGTGAGGATTTCGTAGAGCACACAGCCCAGCGAATAGACATCGGACCGGGCGTCGACGGGATCGCCGCGAGCCTGCTCGGGCGACAGATACTGGGCAGTTCCGATGACGGCGGCGGTCTGTGTGACGCTGTTCCCGCTGTCGGCAATCGCGCGCGCGATGCCGAAGTCCATCACCTTCACCGCGTTGGTGTTGCTGATCATGATGTTCGCCGGCTTGACGTCGCGGTGAATGATGCCGTTCTGGTGGCTGAAATTCAGCGCCTGACAGGCGTCGGCGATGATCTCGATCGCCCGACGGGCTGGTATCGGACCGTCGGTGTGAACGATGTCCCGCAGGGTGACGCCGTCGACGTACTCCATGACGATGTAGGGCAACGGGCCGGTGGGTGTCTCCGCCTCGCCGGTGTCGTACACCGCGACGATCGAGGGGTGATTGAGCGCCGCGGCGTTTTGCGCTTCCCGCCGGAAACGCAGATAAAAGCTTGGGTCGCGGGCGAGATCGGCGCGCAGCACCTTCACCGCGACGTCGCGGTGCAAACGGACGTCGCGGGCCAGATGAACCTCGGACATACCCCCGAAACCGAGGATGTCGCCCAGTTCATAACGGTCGGAAAGGTGCTGCGGGGTGGTCATTGTGGTGTGCGGCTCGAATCATCGACCGGGCGCATGTCCATCGCGCGGCTCCTGCTGGGGTCCTTCCGGCCCGCGTCGCTGAGGGGATGGGGTTCGGGCGGCCCGTGATTGAATCCAGCATTACCTACTGTGCCGGGATCCGTCCAATTGACTCGCAGACGAGGGGCCGCCCCGCCAGGAGTGTTGCCGGGCGGAGGCGCCGTTGCCGGCGGGGTGCCGGTGTCGGTGACCGTGGGGGGCGGCGGCTGCGGGCCGTTTTCCGCCCGGGAATTGATGACGATGAGCACCGCGATGATGATCGCCAGGGCTCCGAGTACCCCCGCCGCCCATAGGAGCGCGCGCTGACCCGACGAGAAGGTGCGCCGCGCCGGCGGTGGGCGGCGACCGCCAGTGGGCGGTCCCGATCGGCGGGCCGCGGGACTGCGCCCCGCTACCGCCGCCCTGGCCTGCGGGCTGGACGGGATGGCCGCCGGTGAGGCCCGTCCCGGGGGCGGCGACTGGCTGGGTCGCGGGGGACGCCGGCCCGCCCGCACCGCGGCGACGGCGTCCGCGAACGGCCCGCCGCTGCGGTACCGCATCTGGGGATTCTTGACCAGGGTGATCTCGATGAGCTCCCGCACATTGGGCGGCAACTCGGCCGGCAGCGGGGGCGGGGGTTCTTTGATATGCTTCATTGCCACCGTCAAAGCGCCGTCGCCGGTGAAGGGCCGCTTACCCGAAACCACTTCGTAGCCAACGACTCCCAGCGAGTAGACATCGCTGGCCGGTGTAGCGTCGTGTCCCAAAGCCTGCTCGGGGGCGATGTATTGCGCGGTCCCCATGACCATCCCCGTCTGGGTCACCGGCGCGGCGTCGACGGCTTTGGCGATGCCGAAGTCGGTGATCTTCACCTGGCCGGTCGGAGTGATCAGGATGTTGCCCGGTTTGACGTCACGGTGCACCAGGCCGGCGGCGTGCGCTACCTGGAGGGCCCGGCCGGTCTGTTCCAGCATGTCCAGCGCGTGCCGCAGCGAGAGCCGACCAGTGCGCTTGAGCACCGAGTTGAGGGGTTCGCCGTTGACCAGCTCCATGACCAGGTAGGCGGTGCGGCCCTCGCCGTCCATCTGGCTCTCGCCGTAGTCATGCACCTGGGCGATGCCCGGATGATTGAGCATTGCGGTGGTGCGCGCCTCCGCACGGAAGCGTTCGATGAACTCGGGGTCCTGGGAGAACTCCTGCTTGAGGACTTTGACGGCGACGCGACGGCCGAGCCGGCTGTCCACCGCCTCCCATACCTGTCCCATGCCACCGGTGGCGATCAGGCGCTGCAGGCGGTACCTGCCAGACAGCGTCACACCAACTCGGGGACTCATGCCTCGACTCCCGCTCGCTCCGGTCCTCGCTCATTCACGGGGCTTATCGGGTGGCGACCCGCTTCGCCCGGCTTCGCCGCGCTCGCGATCGCCACGGGGCTTATCGGGTGGCGACCCGCGTCGATCGCCACGGTCTTCGGACGGCTCATCGTCCTCCCTGCAGCGCGGCCTCGATCACGGCCCGCCCGATCGGCGCCGCGAGCGCACCACCGGTCGCCGACAGGCGGTCGCCACCGTTCTCCACCAACACCGCCACGGCGACCCTGGGCGTCTGCGCGGGCGCGAACGCGATGTACCACGCGTGCGGAGGGGTGTGCCGCGGGTCGGTGCCATGCTCTGCAGTACCCGTCTTGGATGCAATCTGCACGCCGGGAATGGCCCCTTTCTGCTGTGCGACCTTCTCGGCGCCGACCATCAGCTCTGTTAGCTTAGCGGCGACCTGCGGCGACACGGCGCGCCGCTGTTGAAAGGGCGCGGTGACGCTGATGTTGGACAGGTCCGGTCCCTTGAGGCTGTCCACCAAATACGGCTGCATGGTGACGCCGGCGTTCGCAATGGTCGCCGCGATCTGAGCGTTTTCCAGCGGGGTGAGCGCGACGTCCTTTTGGCCGATGCTTGACATGCCCAGCGCGGCGGCGTCCGGGATCACTCCGACGGTTGATTCGGACACCTCCAGCGGGATCACGCTCGGGGGGCTGTCCAGCCCGAACGCGCGCGCCATGTTGCGCAGCGCGTCGGCTCCGGTGGAGAGGCCCAGTTGGACGAACGCGGTGTTGCAAGACCGGGCGAACGCTTGACTCAGAGGCACCGTGGGCCCCTCACCGCACGGTGTGTCACCGTAGTTCTCCAAAGTGGCTGTGCTGCCGGGGAGTCGGATGGAGGCCGCAGAGGTCAACTGCTCGGTGTCCGAAGCGCCGGCCTGCAGGGCCGCCGCGGTGGTGACCACCTTGAACGTGGAGCCGGGCGGGTAGGTCTCGGCGATGGCGCGGTTGACCATCGGATTCTCGGGGTCGTCACGAAGCCGCTGCCAGGCCTGCGCCTGCGCGTCGGGATCATGCGACGCGAGCAGATTCGGGTCGTAGGACGGCGACGACACCATCGCCAGAATCTTGCCGGTGGACGGTTCCAGGGCGACGACCGCGCCCTTGCACGGTGGCCCGCCGCAGCCTTGCTGCATCGCATCCCAAGCCGCCTGCTGGACGCGGGGGACGATCGTCGTGTCGACGTTGCCGCCGCGCGGATCCCGGCCGGTGAAGAAGTCCGCCAGGCGGCGCCCGAACAACCTCTCGTCGGAGCCGTTCAACAGCGGATCTTCGGCCCGTTCCAGGCCGGAGCTGGAATAGCGCAGCGAGTAGAAACCCGTGATCGGCGCGTACACCGCAGGGTTGGGATAGACGCGCAGGAAACGGAAACGGCTGTCCGTGGCGACGGAATAGGCAAGTAACTGCCCGCCCGCCACGATTTGCCCGCGCTGACGGGAATACTCGTCGAGCAGCACGCGCTGGTTGCGCGGGTCGGCGCGCAGCCCGTCGGCCGCGAACACCTGGGTCATGGTGGCGTTGAGCAACAGCAGCACGATCAGCGCCATCACGGTCATCGAGATCCGCCGGAGAGAGGCGTTCATACCCGCTCGATCACCTCGGTGCTGGCCGCCGCGATCGGCGACGTGTTGCGTGCGCGGGGCCGCAATGGGCGGCGGGCGCTATCGGAGATGCGCGCCAGGATGGCCAGCAGCACGTAGTTCGCCAGCAATGACGACCCGCCGTAGGACATCCACGGTGTGGTCAGCCCGGTGAGCGGAATCAGTTGTGTCACACCGCCGACCACGATGAACAGCTGGATAGCTAGCGTCGACGCCAGGCCCGCCGCAAGCAGCTTGCCGAAGCTTTCCCTCGTCGCGATCGCCGTGCGCAGTCCGCGGACGATGATGATCGTGTAGAGCATCAAAATGCTGGCCAAACCGACCAGCCCGAGCTCTTCTCCGAAAGCAGCGGTGATGTAATCCGTCGACGCGGCCGGTACGGTGTCTGGTTGACCATTGCCCAGCCCGGTGCCGAAGATACCGCCGGTAGCAAAGCTGAACAATGACTGGACGGTCTGGTAACCGGCACCGTCGGGGTCGGCGAACGGGTCCCACCACATCTGCACCCGAACCCGGACATGTTCGAAAATGAAGTACGCCGCAACGCTTCCCGCCGCGAACAACACCAGGCCGATGACCACCCAACTGAACCGCTGGGTGGCCAGGTAGACGACCACCAGAAACGACGCGTAGAGCAGCAGCGAAGTGCCGAGGTCCTTCTCGAAGACCATCACACCAACCGAGATCACCCAGGCCGCCAACAATGGCGCAAGATCGCGGGGGCGCGGCAGGGTCATGCCCATGAAATGCTTGCCGACGCTGGTGAAAAGGCTCCGCTTGGTGACCAGCACCGCCGAAAAGAAGATCAGCAGCAGGATCTTGGAAAACTCCGCTGGCTGAATCGAGAAGCCCGGCAAGCGAATCCAGATTTTGGCGCCGTTCTGCTCGGAGAGCGAGTCCGGAAGCAGAGCGGGAATCACCAGCAACACCAAACCGCTGACCCCGCAGATGTAGCCGTAACGTGCGAGCTGCCGATGGTCTTTCAGCAAGGTGATCACCAGCACGAACACGGCGACGCCGATGACCGTCCAGAGCATCTGCTGGCTCGCGTTCGGATGACGGCGACCGCTCAAATCGTGGTTGGCGAGGTCGAGCCGGTGGATCATCACCAAACCCAACCCGTTGAGGAGCGCCACTATCGGCAACAGCAGCGGGTCGGTGTAGGGAGCGAACCGCCTGATGACCAGATGCGCGCTGCCGAAGAGGACCAGAAAGATCAGGCCGTAACTCAACAGGTTCCAGCGCACGCCCCGCTCCTGGTTGGCCTCCACGATCAGTAAGGCAGCGATGGTGATGATGGCGGCGAAGCACAGCAATAGCAGTTCGGCGTTGCGCCGAGTTGGCAGCGGTGGCGTGACCGCGACCGGCGGCTGGAGTTGCGTGGTCATCGCGCGCTCACGTCAAGGCCCGGCAATCGATGCCCGGCTGGAGTGGGGGTAGCGGAAGTGCGGTCACCGTCTGGGTGGGAGTGGGCGACGTGGTCGCGGGCGCCGCTGGAGTGGTGTTTGCGGGACTGCTGGTTGAACTGGTGCTGCTTGGAGTGCTACCGGGAGTTGTACTTGGGGCTGTGGCATTTGGCTGCGTGGTGTCGCCCGTGGGCGTCGGGGTCTGCGGCGCGGGCGGAGAGGTGGCACGCGGGGGCGGACAGGGCGGGAGTAGGGAGTTTGCTGCCAATTCGCGCAGCTGGCCGATGGCGTTGTCGAGCGTCCCCGTCGGAAGCCCGGCCTGAACCTGTGCGCGCTCCGGAGGGCGCAGATCCTTGAGTTGCATCAGATGGCAATCGAGATGGCCGCCCGCCTGGCCGGAACTGATCAGCGACAGCTCGTTGCGGGCGTTCAGGCAGCCGATCAAATAGGGCTCGTGAAGGGACATGCCCAGCAGCGATCCTTGAATTCCACGCAGGATTGCCACCATGCCGTTGTATTCGGCGACATAGTAGTTGCTGCGAATGATGGCCCGGCCGATGCCGACGGCCGCAAGTACCAGCAGCACCACCAGCGTGATGACGATCGCCATGCGCCGCCGCGACCACCGCGACCTTTTCGGTGTTTCTCCTTGTGGCGGAGGGCGTTTGGCCGTCTCATCGCGGGGCCTGATGGCGGAGGCGCGGCCGGCCGACGTGTTGGGCGGGGTCAGCTGGTCGTCTTCCCCGGAGACGGCGCCGGCCAGAATCGGCTGTGTCTGGCCGTAGTCATAGTCGACGACGTCGGCCACCACGACGGTCACGTTGTCGGGACCGCCACCGCGAAGTGCCAATTCAATGAGGCGGTAAGCGCTTTCGGCTACGTCGGGGATTTGCAGAGCCTCGAGAATGGTTTCGTCACTCACCGGGTCGGACAAGCCGTCGGAGCAGAGCAGGTAGCGATCACCCGCACGCGCTTCTCGCATGGTCAGCGTGGGTTCGACCTCGTGACCGGTCAGTGCCCGCATGATCAAGGACCGCTGCGGGTGACTGTGTGCCTCTTCGCGAGTGATCCGCCCCTCGTCGACGAGGGTCTGGACGAACGTGTCGTCCTTGGTGATCTGGGTCAGCTCGCCGTCGCGCAACAGGTAGCCACGCGAGTCGCCGATGTGTACCAGCCCAATCCTGTTGCCGTCGAATAGGATTGCGGTCAGTGTGGTGCCCATGCCCTCCAGTTCGGGCTCCATCTCCACCTGTGCGGCGATGGCCGCGTTGCCGGCGCGCACCGCCGCATCGAGCTTGGCGAGCAGATCGCCGCCGGGCTCGTCGTCGTCGAGATGGGCCAGCGCGGCGATCACCAACTGGGACGCGACCTCGCCGGCGGCGTGACCGCCCATGCCGTCGGCCAATGCCAACAGCCGTGCGCCGGCGTAGACGGAGTCTTCATTGTTGGCGCGTACCAGGCCGCGATCACTGCGGGCGGCGTACCGCAGGACCAGAGTCACGGGCGCAACTCGATTGCCGTCTTGCCGATTCGAATCGGCGTTCCGATCGGAACCCGTACCGCAGTCGTCACCTTCGCCCTGTCAAGGTAAGTGCCGTTGGTCGATCCTAGATCCTCGACGTACCATTCCGAGCCGCGCTGAGATAGCCGGGCGTGCCGTGTCGAGGCGTAGTCGTCGGTGAGCACCAGGGTCGAGTCGTCGGCGCGCCCGATCAACACCGGCTGGCCGCTGAGGGTGATGCGCGCACCGGTGAGCGCGCCCTCCGTCACTACGAGATAGCGTGCGGCGTGGCGGCGTTGGCGCGACGGCAGCAACGTGTTGCGGAATGCCAGTCCGCGACGGACCATGACCGCCCCGGTGGGTGCATAGATGTCGGTCCGCAGTACCCGCAAAACGGACCAGATGAACACCCATAGCAGCATCAAAAACCCGGCGCGCGTCAGTTGCAGTACCAGCCCCTGCATCTGGCGTCCTTTCCGTCCTGGCGCCGCACCCCCTCGCGCCCGCCACACCGGGCATATCGGCAAGGTCACGATACTTGGACGGTTGTCGACGCGGGGCGAAGCACGGCGCTTGAGCCGGGTGCGTTCAGTGGATCCGAACGATGATCTCCGAGTGGCCCAGACGGATCACGTCGCCATCGGCCAACTGCCACTCCTGTACCGGTGCGTTGTTGACCGTGGTGCCGTTGGTCGAGTTCAGGTCGGACAGCAGCGCGACCTGCCCGTCCCATCGAATCTCCAGGTGACGACGCGAGACGCCGGTGTCGGGCAACCGGAACTGGGCGTCTTGTCCGCGACCCACGATGTTGGAGCCCTCGCGTAGCTGGTAAGTCCGGCCACTGCCATCGTCAAGCTGCAGCGTGACTGTGGTCGCCGGCGCTCCATAACCGCTCGCCCCGTAGTCGCCGTAGCCGGCGCCGACTTGCTGGCCGTAATCGGGCGGTTGGTACTCGTAGTCGCGGTGGGCGGTTTCCGGGAAACCGCCGCCTTGCGGCGTGTACCCGGCACCGGGAACGCTCTCGGCGTATTGGGTGTAATCGCCGGCGCCATACTCCTGCTGGCCGTATCCCCCGCCCGGCTGGTAGCCCTGTTCGTACCCGCCGCCGTGGTCTGGGTAAGCCGGCCTTGATGGCTCGGGCGGCTCGGGCGGGGCCTGCGGTGCCGGCGGGGCGTACGCGGCTTCGTCTTGGGGAGCCGGCCCCCGGCCGTAATCGCCATACCCGCCATAGCCCTGCTGGCCGCCGCCGGGGGGGCCACCGACGGGCTGGCCGCCGCCGCCTGGGCCATAGCCGCCCGGGCGGTAGCCCTGGTCATATGCCTGCCCGCTGTAGGCGCCCGGGGCGGCGGGACGTTGCTCGTACGGCGGGGGGTAGCCGCCCTGACCCTGGTCGGGGTAGCCGCGTCCCTGGTCTTGATAGCCGCGCTGTTCTTGGTATCCCCGCTGGTCGTAACCGCCCTGCTCGGGGTAGCCGCCTGGCTGGCCCTGGTAGCCGCCTTGCTCGGGGTAGCCGCCGGGCTGGCCTTGGTAGCCGCCTTGGTCGGGGTAGCCGCCGGGCTGGCCTTGGTAGCCGCCTTGGTCGGGGTAGCCGCC
>NZ_JAFBAT010000146.1 GCF_019247615.1 Mycobacterium sp.
CGTTCATCGCTCTTCGCTTACCGCGGGGCCGGCGGCATCTCCCAGGGCTGTCGCATCACTCAACAGTATGTTCAACACGCCGGCGATCACCCAGGCAATGGCCGAGCCCGCCACGAAAGCGAGCAGATACCATAACCACTGGATCACGAAATCCATGCTGGATCTCCTTAACTGACAACGATTTCGACGCGGCGGTTCTTGGCGTGACCCTCGGCGGTGTCATTGGGCGCGATCGGATTGCCCGATCCCAGACCCCGGACAACCAGCTGGGCGGCGGGTACGCCTTGGGAGATAAGGAAATCCGCGACGGCTTGAGCTCGCTGGGTGCTCAACTGCATGTTGATGGCCTCGGTACCCGAGTTGTCGGAATAGCCGTTGAGCGTCGCGTGCGCGTTCGGACATGCCTTGAGCTTGTCTGCCACCTGCGGAAGGACCTGGTTGTCGGCGGGGGTCAAGCTAAACCCATCCATCCCAAAGCTAATCGGGCCGCCGGTCACGGCGTTGATCGTCGCTTGCAGGTCGGCGCACGACACGGGCGGCGGGGGCGGTGCCGGCGGGATCGGAGCGTTAACCACAAGCTTGCCAAGGACATTCAGGCTTGACCAGGTGTGCACCGCCTCCTGCTCGACGGTGTTCTTCTGGTCTTGCGATGCGGCGGTACCGGCCAACGTGATGGTGACGCCGCTAACCGCGAGGCTGAAATCGGGAATGGAGGCGCTGTCTCGGAAAATCGGACCGGCATTGGAGAAATCCAACGCATTGACGGAGGGGTTGATATGGATTTGGTCAACAACGTTCACGCCCGGAGCCAGCCAGCCATTGAGTGCCGTCATCAATGCCGCTTTGGAGGAATCATCAGGGAAATCACCGCTGAGCGTTATGTCCTTGCCACTGCGGGTTATCGACAGCGGCGCCAACGAGAGTTTCGGGGCATTGGACCCGCTCGACGGCGTCGGCGTCGGCAATGAGCCCGTCGGCCCACTCGCCGACGGCGTTCGCTTCGACGTACCGTAGCCGATCGCAGCAATGAGCAGCGGAATAACCACAAGGGCGACAAGCCAGGGCAGGCTAGGCGACCGCCGGTGAGATTCCGTCGCAGGTCGCGAGTCCGTGGTTGCGACCTCTTGCCGCAAACCCGCACCTAACGCCACTCGTGCCTCTCCCCTCATTTCGTTACCAGGAGCCTACCGACTGGGCCTCGCGGCCCCGTCAACTCTGGCATGTCGGGCACACTGGACCGATGGGCAACGGCAAGAAACCGACCGACAGCGAAACCCTGGCACACATCCAAGAGCTGGTCGCAGAGGAGAAAGCGCTGCGGGACCAGCTGCAGCACGGCGAGATCAGCGCGGACGAGGAGCACGATCGCCTGCGACGGCTCGAGGTCGAGCTCGACCAATGCTGGGACCTGCTGCGTCAGCGAAGGGCACTGCGGGAAACGGGTAATGACCCGCGGGCGGCTGAGGTGCGTCCGGCCGACCAGGTCGAGGATTATCTCAGCTGAACGAGCAGGTCGACGTCGTCGTCATAGGCGGCGGCCACAACGGGCTGGTCGCCACCGGCTATCTGGCCCGGGCTGGCCTTCGGGTGCAATTGTTGGAGCGGTTGGGGCAAGTCGGCGGCGCTGCCGTCTCGACACAGGCCTTCGACGGCGTCGACGTCCGGGTCTCGCGGTACTCCTACCTGGTCAGCCTGCTGCCGAGCCGTATCGTCGGCGACCTGGGCGCCGCGGTGCAGTTAGCCAGGCGGCGCTATTCGTCGTATACGCCCGATCCGGATTCCGCGGGCCACACGGGGCTGCTGGTGGGGCGTTCCGGCACCTTCGCCGCCGTCGGCGCAGCCGGCGATGAGGACGGTTTCACCGCCTTCTATCAGCGCTGCCGCCTGGTCACCGAACGTCTCTGGCCGACGCTGCTCGAACCGCTGCGCAACCGCGAACAGGCCCGTCGGCACGTCGTGGCGAGCGGCGATCCCGCTGCCGCGGACGCGTGGCGGGCCATGGTCGACGAGCCTATCGGGCACGCCATCGCCGACGCGGTGCGCAGCGACCTGATCCGCGGCGTGATCGCCACGGATGCGCTGATCGGCACCTTCGCTCGTGTCGACGATGCGTCGCTCAGGCAGAACATCTGCTTCCTGTATCACGTGCTCGGCGGGGGCACCGGAGACTGGGACGTACCCGTCGGCGGGATGGGTTCGGTCACAACGGCCCTGGCGGCCGCGGCCGTCCGCCACGGCGCCCAGATAACCACCGGGGCAGACGTTTACGCCGTCGAGCCCGACGGGCGGGTGCGCTACCGCGTCGGCGACGACGAACACCTCGTTCGGGGCCGGTTCGTGCTGGCCGGTGTGACGCCGGCGGTCCTGGACCGCCTGCTCGGAGCGGAACCGGCGCCATTGGCCCAGGGCGCGCAGGTCAAGGTCAACATGGTGCTGCGGCGGCTGCCCCGGTTGCGCGACGACTGCGTCGCACCCGAGCAGGCCTTCACCGGGACGTTTCACGTCAACGAGACGTGGACGCAGCTCGATGCGGCGTATTCGCGGGCCGCCGCCGGCCACCTACCCGATCCCTTGCCGTGCGAGGCGTACTGCCATTCACTGACCGACCCGAGCATCCTGTCGGCCGAAGTCCGCGACGCGGGCGCTCACACGATGACGGTGTTCGGCTTGCATACCCCGCACTCATTGTTCGAGGGCACCGATCCCCACGTCCTGCGCGACAGGCTGACGGATGCGGTGCTGGCATCGCTCAATTCCGTTCTGGCAGAACGCATTCAGAGCGTGTTGCTGGATGACGCCCATGGCCGGCCCTGCATCGAGACGACAACCACGCTGGATTTGGATCGCACGCTTTCGATGACGGCGGGGAACATCTTCCACGGCGGCCTATCGTGGCCGTTCGCGGATGACGACGACCCGTTGGACACCCCGGCGCGGCAATGGGGAGTCGCGACGGCTCACCACCGAATCATGTTGTGCGGGTCGGGCACCCGCCGCGGCGGTGCCGTGTCGGGCATCGGCGGCCACAACGCGGCGATGGCGGTGCTGACCTCGCTGTGACCGCGTCCTAGCGCGCGTCGATGGTCGCGTAGTCGCGTTCGGTGTAGCCCGTGTAAATCTGCCGCGGACGGCCGATCTTGCTGTCACCCTCGTCGTGCATCTCACGCCAGTGAGCGATCCAGCCGGGCAAGCGGCCCAGCGCGAACAGCACGGTGAACATCCGGGTCGGGAACCCGAGGGCACGGTAGATCAAGCCGGTGTAGAAGTCGACGTTGGGATAGAGCTTGCGCTCGATGAAGTAGTCGTCGGTGAGCGCCTTCTCTTCGAGCTCCTTGGCGATGCTGAGGAGGTCGTCGTCGCCGCCCAGCTTGGCCAAGATCTTGTCAGCCTGCTCCTTGACGATCCGCGCCCGTGGGTCGTAGTTCTTGTAGACGCGGTGGCCGAAGCCCATCAGCTTGACGCCGGCTTCGCGGTTCTTCACCTTGCGGACGAATTCGCCGACGTCGTCGCCGCTTTCGCGGATGCTCTCGAGCATCTCGAGCACCGCCTGGTTGGCACCGCCGTGCAGTGGGCCCCAGAGCGCGTTGATGCCACCCGAGATCGAGGTGAAGAGGTTGGCACGGGAGGAACCCACCAGCCGAACCGTCGACGTCGAACAGTTCTGCTCGTGGTCGGCGTGCAGGATGAAGAGCATATCGAGGGCCCGCACGATCTCGGGATCGGCGCGGTAGGGCTCGGCCGGCAACCCGAAGGTCATCCAGAGGAAGTTCTCCACCAAGGACAGCGCGTTGTCCGGATAGAGGAACGGCTGTCCCACCGACTTCTTGTAGGCGTACGCGGCGATGGTGGGCAGCTTGGCCAGCAGGCGAATCGTCGACAGCTCCACCTGCTCGTTGTCCATGGGGTCCAGCGAATCCGGGTAGTAGGAGCTCAACGCGTTCACCACGCTGGACAACACCGGCATGGGGTGGGCATTGGGCGGGAAGCCGTCGAAGAACCGCTTGAGGTCTTCATGCAGCATCGTGTGCCGCTGGATTTTGGTGGTGAACTCGGCCAGCTGCTCCTTGTTGGGCAACTCGCCGTAGATCAGTAGGTAGCTCACCTCGATGAATGTGGATTTCTCGGCGAGCTGCTCGATCGGATAACCGCGATAGCGCAGAATACCGGCGTCGCCGTCGATATAGGTGATGGAGCTCTTCGCCGCGGCGGTGTTGACGAAGCCGACATCGAATGTGGTGTAGCCGGTCTTGGACAACAGCGAGCCCAGCGCAATGCCGTCAGCTCCCTCGGTCGCATGGACGACCTGCAGATCGATCTCGCCCCCCGGATACTTCAAAGTTGCGGTGTCGTCGGTGTCGGCCACGAGAACCCCTTTGCGCTCCGGCTGATATGGCTGCCCTGACTAGGGGCGTATAGGTGAAGGTAGTCGTTATCGCGGCGGAGCGCCTGCCCGGGGTCAGGTCTGTTGGTCGACGGCTGATCGCCCGCGCCCACCACCACCGGGCCGATCAGGGTTGAAGGCGCTCGACATGGGGGCCCATGACCCGAATTCGGTTGTGCACCCGGTTTTCCCGACCCTGCCAGAATTCCACCATCTCGGGCGCGATCAGGTATCCGCCCCAGTTCGGCGGCACCGGGACGCTCTCCGCGTCGGCGAAGCGAGCGGTGACCTCCGCCAGCTGACTGAGCAGCGCCGCACGGGACGCGATCGGTCGCGATTGGTGTGACGCCCACGCACCCAGTTGCGAGCCGCGCGGCCGCTTCGACCAGTAGAGCTCGGTCTCCGCTGGATCGACCTTGCTCACCGGGCCGCGGATGTGGACCTGACGCCCCAGCTGGAACCACGGAAAGGTCGCCGACGCGTACGGCGTCGCCGCCAGCTCGTCGCCTTTGGCCGAGTCATAGTTGGTGAAAAACGTCACGCCAGCCTCGTCCGCGCTCTTGCACAACACCGCTCGGCTCACCGGCTTGCCATCCGCGACGGTAGCCAGCACAAAAGCGTTGGGCTCCGCTACTCCTGCGCGTTCGGCGTCGTCAATCCACTTGCGGAACAAGGCAAGCCACCCGTCGGCCAGCCAGTCCCCGTCCAAGTCGGGGCTGCCGTCCTTCTCGACGGACCCGTACTCCACGCGCATCCGCTGCAGGTGTTCTTTCCCTGCTTCGGGTTCGCGTCCCGCCATTGCGCCAACGCTACCGGGCGGGTGCTACCGGCCGGTAGCATTCGCCGGGAGGTGGGGTGCGAGAATTTTCGGTATGACTGTGGTCCCCGAAAACTTTGTCCCCGGCCTGGAAGGTGTGGTGGCGTTCACCACCGAAATCGCGGAACCCGATAAGGACGGCGGTGCGCTGCGCTACCGCGGCGTCGACATCGAAGACCTGGTGAATCAGCAGGTCACCTTCGGTGACGTGTGGGCGTTGCTGGTGGACGGCAAGTTCGGCCACGGGCTGCCGCCCGCGGAGCCGTTCCCGCTGCCCATCCACACCGGCGACGTGCGGGTCGACGTGCAGGCGGGCCTGGCAATGCTGGCACCTATCTGGGGATACAAGCCGCTCCTTGACACCGACGACGCCACCGCGCGCGATCAGCTGGCGCGTGCGTCGGTCATGGCCCTGTCCTACGTCGCACAATCGGCGCGCGGCATCTACCAGCCGGCCGTCCCGCAGCGAATCATCGACGAATGTTCAACGATCACAGCGCGATTCATGACTCGCTGGCAGGGCGAGCCGGACCCCAGGCATATCGAGGCCATCGACGCCTACTGGGTGTCGGCCGCCGAGCACGGCATGAACGCGTCGACGTTCACCGCGCGGGTGATCGCGTCGACCGGCGCGGACGTCGCGGCGGCGCTGTCGGGGGCGATCGGCGCGATGAGTGGCCCGCTCCACGGCGGGGCGCCGGCCCGGGTGTTGCCGATGATCGAGGAAGTCGAACGCACCGGCGACGCGCGCGCCCTGGTCAAGGGCATCCTCGACCGCCACGAGAAGCTGATGGGCTTCGGCCACCGCGTCTACCGCGCGGAGGACCCGCGGGCGCGGGTGCTTCGGGCCACTGCGCAACGGCTGGGCGCACCACGCTACGAGGTTGCGCTCGCGCTGGAGCAGGCCGCGCTGACCGAGCTACGCGAGCGGCGTCCGGACCGGGCCATCGAAACCAACGTCGAGTTCTGGGCCGCGGTCATCCTGGACTTCGCCCGGGTGCCGGCCACCATGATGCCGGCGATGTTCACCTGCGGACGCACCGCGGGTTGGTGCGCCCACATTCTCGAACAGAAGCGGCTGGGCAAGCTGGTTCGCCCGTCGGCCATCTATGTGGGCCCGAGTCCGCGTGACCCGGAATCCGTCGAGGGCTGGGACCGGGTCTCACCACCGCCTGAGTCGGGTCGGTCGCCGGTCAGCGCGCGAGCGTAACGCGTCTGCGAATGTCGTCCAATTTTTCGCACCGGGGTTAAGCTCGCGTCCGCAACTTGTCGGTGGCGCGCGATTAAATGATCCCGCCCGCGATGAATTTGGGTCGCGGGCCAAGTCAATAACCGTGAGCCGGCCCGCGCATCGGGGTCGGCGACGAGTCCGACATAAGGAGAACCACCATGGCGATCACCATCGAACCCGCACTGTCCCCCCACCTCGTGGTTGACGACGCCGCCGCGGCGATCGACTTCTACGTCAAGGCCTTTGGCGCCGTCGAACTGGGTCGGGTGCCCGGGCCGGACGGCAGGCTGATCCATGCCGCGCTGCGCATCAACGGCTCCGC